>DATNAM010000274.1:0-8635 GCA_035572595.1 Gemmatimonadaceae bacterium | reverse complement strand
GCCGCGGCGTCGGGTGATGCCGCCAGTCCTGTCGGGTATTTTCGGACGCACTCGACGACGCGCGTCGGCTACCGCGAGGTGTTGTGCATGGGGGGACGGCCGGTGCGGGCCCTCTTTGATCCCCGACCGTTTTACGGGGTTTACCCCGACTGCACGTTTCCCTCGGCTCCTTAGCTTGGCCCCACGCGCGTCGCGCGCGGGCGACGGTCCCTCTGAGGCGCGGCGCGCGGAACGCCGCGCTCGAAGCGGAAGGAGAGAGGAGGAGGCGTCGTGACGATCATGGAAGACCCTGTCTTGGCCGGACCGCCGCGCGAGGAGCAAACGACTCCGGCGGTGAGCGGTCCAGTGCCCGCGACGAACGCGCGGGCACTGATCGCTGTGTTCGGTCTCGCGCTCTGCTTTGCGTTGCTTCCGTATGCGTCTGGTTTAATGGGAGCGGCGGTGCTGTATGTGGTCTGCGTGCCGATTTACCGACGCCTCGGGGCGCGGGCCGGCTACCGCCTGACCGCCGTCGCATTGAGTGTCGCCGCCGTGGTGCTGGTCCTCCTCCCCGCGGTCTGGCTTACGGCGACTGCGTTAGGCGAGATGCCGGCCGCGCTCACCGGGGTTGTCCGGAGCGATGCGTTCCTCCGGTTAGGCGGGCTGCGCGTCGGTCCGTGGGAGGTGGGCGCTCAACTGATGCGTACCGGCGAGGCCTTTTTCGCGTGGATGTCGCGACAAGCGCCGGCGATCCTCGGCGGCATCGCGCACGCCGTCATCAATCTCGTGATCGCGGCGCTCGGACTCTATTACTTGCTGCGATCGCGCGATGCCGGCTGGTCGTACGTTCGGCCAATGATTCCGTTCTCCGATGCTGCCGCGGACGTGCTTCGCGAACGCTTTACCAGCATCACGCGAGCGACGGTTCTGGGAATTCTCGCGACCGCGCTGTCACAGGGTACGACGGTGGCGGTGGCGTTCTGGCTGGTGGGCCTGCCAAACGTACTGGTGTGGGGAGTGGTCACTGGCCTCGTCTCGATCCTGCCGGTGCTCGGCAGCGCGCTCGTCTGGGTACCTGGCGTGCTCGTGTTGTTCGCGGGCGGCCGCTACGCGGCGGGTATCGTGCTCCTTGCCATCGGCATCATCGTGGTGTCCAATATCGACAACGTCGTCCGGCCAATGGTATTTCGTCTCGTGTCGGGGGTGCACCCGCTCGTGACCCTCGTGGGCGCGTTCGCTGGCGTTAGGCTTTTTGGTCTGACCGGTCTGCTGCTCGGGCCGCTCGCGATCTCCTGCTTTTTCGAGATCGTTCGGGTGTACGGGCAGGAGTACGGGATGTATCGGGCGCGCGCGTGAGACGCGATCAGCGACGGGACACGAGCCGCTTCGCCGTTTGCCCGACCAACGCGGGCACGAGCGCGAACGCGACAACAGTCATCCAATCGCCGCCGGTGAGGCGCGACGTGGACAGCAGACGGTTGAGCGGTGCATACGTGACCGCCGCAATCTGCAGTCCGAGCGCGAGTGCCACGGCGCCGAGGGCATAGCGGTTCGCGAGCGCGTTTCGAAGGGTGCGCACTGCCGACTCGCTCCGCGCATTGCCGAGGTGCAGGAGTTGGGCGAGGGCCAACGTGGTGAACGCCATCGTTCGGGCATGCTGCTCGGCGTGGCGCAGGACGAGCAAGTCGAGCGCGAACACGCCAAGCGCGGCCCCGCCGATCAGGGCGGCGTACCACGCGGCGAGACGCAGAAGGTGTGCGGAGAGAAATGGGTGCGTGGGGTCGCGCGGGGGCAGCCGCATGACGTTCGGGTCGGGCGCCTCAACGGCCAGTGCGAAAGCGGGAAAAGTGTCAGTGACCAAATTGAGCCACAGGATCTGTACGGCGGTGAGGGGCAGCGGCAGGAGCGCCAGCCCTGCGCCGACGAGGGCGAGAATTTCACCCAGGTTACAGCTCAGCAGGTACAATGTGAACTTTCGGATGTTGTCGTAGATCGTGCGTCCCTCCTCGACCGCGGCGACGATCGTATGGAAGCGGTCGTCGGTGAGGATCACGGCGGCGGCATCCTTCGCCAGGTCGGTGCCGCGCTGCCCCATGGCCACGCCGATGTCTGCCTTGCGGAGCGCCGGAGCGTCATTGATACCGTCACCGAGCATGGCCACGATCTCGCCGCCCTGCTGGAGGGAGGAGATGATGCGAAGCTTCGCTTCGGCGCTCAGCCGGCTGACGACGCTGGTTCGAGCCATGCGCCTGGTGAGCTCTTCGTTAGGCATTGACTCGAGTTCGTGAGCGGCGAGCTCCTCGCCATCGGCCGTGAGGACGCCAAGATCGCGCGCGACCGTTCTCGCGGTCATCGCCTGGTCGCCGGTGAGCATGATGGTCCGGATCCCCGCGGCCCGAAGCGCACGGACCGCTTCTTTGGCGCCGGCTGCCGGAGGGTCGCTCATGCCGATGAGCGCATTGAATTCGAGGTCATGCAAGGACTCGATGTCCGCGGCGGCAACGGGTCCGGATGCCAGCGCGATGACTCGGAGACCGCGCCCGGCCAGTGTCTCGTTGCACTCGAGAGCGCGCGCACGCTCGACCGCGCCGAGGATGGGCGCATCGCCTTCGCCGCCCATGGAGGTGCAACGGTCGAGCACGCGACGCGGCGCTCCTTTGACAAACGCGATCACGCGTCCATCCGGTTGTCGGTGAAAGGTTGCCGTCAGCATGTATGCGCTCGAGAAGGGCACCTCGCCCACTTGCGGATATCGCGCCGCAAGCGCGCCAGGCTCGACGCCCGCTTTGCGCGCCGCCACGATCAACGCCGCATCGGTCGGGTCGCCGCGGGCGATCCAGAGGCCGCGCTCTGATTGGGTGACGTCGCCGCGGCTCGCGAGGGCGGCCACGTGCAGGGCATGACGAAGCGCGGGTACACACGCCGGGTCGAGCGTGCGGTCCGCCTCGCGGAATGTGCCTAACGGTGTCCAGCCGGCGCCCGTGACGTCGATCATCCGGTCGATGATCCAGATGGCGGTCACGGTCTGTTCGCCGGCGGTGAGGGTGCCGGTTTTGTCGGCGCAGACGACGGTCGCCGCGCCGAGCGTTTCGACGTAGGGCAAGCGCCGCACCACCGCGTGGCGCCGCGCCATGCGACGCAAACCGAGCGCCATCGTAATCGTGACGACGGCAGGCAGTCCCTCCGGAACCGCGGCGACGGCCACCGCGAGCCCCGTTTCCAACACGTCACCGAGGGGAGCTCGTTTCAGGAGCTCGATCCCGCCAATGAGCGCGCCAAGGGCGATCGAGACGCCGGCAAGGCGTTTCGCCAGCGCATCCATGCGACGCTCGAGTGGGCTCTTCTCGTCGCCGATCGCGCTGGTGAGCGCGCCGATGCGGCCGATTTCCGTTTCGCCGCCGGTGGCGACCACCACGGCCCGGCCGCTTCCGCCGACGATCATCGTTGCCTTGTAGACCATCGGGCGACGCTCGGCAATAGGCGCGTCATCGGGCGTGAGACTATCGGCGAGTTTGGCAACCGGGAGCGACTCACCAGTGAGAGCGGCTTCGTTGACGCGCAGGTCCGTTGCCGAGATGAGCCGGGCGTCGGCCGGCGTCGCGACGCCCGCCTCGAGGAGGATGATGTCGCCGGGCACCAGGTCGCGCGCCGCAACGATGCGGGTATGCCCGCCGCGCACGACGGTGGCCGTCGGCACCTCGAGCGAGCGGAGGGCTTCCATCGCGCGGTGCGCCCGCCATTCGGTGGCCACGCCTAACGCAACGTTGAGCACGAGTACCGCCGCGATCGTGACGGCATCGATCGTGGCGCCCGTCGCCATGGCCGCGCCGGCGGCGGCGGCCAGGAGCACCGGCACCAGACTGGCCACCTGGTCGCGCAGCAGCCGCCACACCGGCGCGCGGGGCGGCGGCGGGAGTGCGTTAGGCCCGAGCACGGCGAGGCGGCGTGCCGCCTCATCGGCGGTGAGGCCGGACTCCTGTGACTGCAGCGTCGCGAGGGCGACTGATGCGGGCAGCGCATGCCACTTCGTGTCGCGAGACATTACCGCGGAGCTAGCCGCCTCGGTGATCATCAACGGTCAGCCCGCGGCCGCGCCTACAGTGCGCTGGGAAACGTCTCCGGCACTTCGCCGCGATCCCAGAGGCCCGTGCGCTCGAGCGGCTCGACGGCGCGTGTCTCGTCGTAGTGGAGAATCGCGTCGAACTGTCTGGGCAGGTGCGCTGAGAAGTAATGGCTCATCCGCTCTGTTTCCGGCCGATAGATCACGCCGATCGCGCGCTCGAGGCGTGCTTCGTCGAGCGCCATCACCGTAGCACTCGGCGTTCGGAGATCGAGGAAGAAGTTGCGCCGACCGTCGTGGAACACCGCTTCGTAGCTCTCGGATAGAGCGGGGCGAACGGTCTTGCGCTCCGCGGGCGCATCCCAATCGGACGCGGCGGTCACGGTACCGTGATACGTCGTGAATCCAAGGAGGATGGCCTCCGCGCCAAACTGTTGACGGACCAACTGCCCAACGTTCAGCTCGCCACCGGCCCCCAGTTCCGTCGCCCGTGCGTCACCCAGGTGAGAGTTGTGGGCCCACACCACGACCTTCGCGTTAGGCGCAGATCGGTCCAAGAATGACACCAATGCGTTCAGTGTCTCGTTCATGTGCTGGTCCCGGAGGTTCCATGATGAGACACGGCTGCCGAACATGGCGCGATAGTAGCGCTCGGCGTTTCGAACGACGCGGGCATTCTGCTCGGTGAAAAAGAGATCGTCGGGCGCGACCCGGCCGTCGCGCTGCGCGTATTCGGCGGCCGATCGCCGGAGATCGACGAGCTGCTCGACCACTTCGCGCTCGCACGATGGAGCGAGACCATAGCTCGCGGCATAGCCGTAGGCTTGCGGATCTTCGCCGAACTGGTCGAAGCACGCATAGCGGTATTGTGCGCGACGCGCCGCTGCCGGGTCGACAATGCGCAGGTACTCGAGCACCGCCGCCATTGACGCGTGCAAGCTGTAGACGTCCAAACCATAGAATCCGACCTTTCGCGCCCCGGCGGGGAGCTGGTCGTTGAACTCCCGAAGCCAGCCGACGAAGTCGAGGACATCCGCGTTGCGCCACATCCATTGCGGGAAGCGGCGGAATCCGTTCAGCGCCTCGGATGCGTCGGCATCGTTTCCGGCGCCGCGCACATAGCGATTGATGCGATACGCATCCGGCCAGTCGGCCTCTGCCGCCACGGCCGCGAATCCCTGTTCGCGAATCAGCCGCTTCGTGATCTCCCCTCGAATGCGGTAGAACTCATGGGTGCCATGCGAAGCCTCGCCAATGAGCACGATGCGGGCGTTGCGGGCGAGCTCCATGATCGGATCGAAGTCTTCGCGTGCGCCGCTGAGCGGGCGGGCCGCGGTGCGAATCAGCTGGGTGAGCGGTTGCCTAACGGTGGTTGTCATCGATCCTCCGCGAAGGGACGGCTCAGCGCCGCGCGCGCACGCCGTTGTTCGAGCGCGCGGGCGAGTGCCGCATCGTGTCCGTACAGGTCGGGATAGAAGGAGATGACGCCCGTTCTACTCACGACGGACGTCGCATAGAGGATGAACACCTCGACCGGACGCGCGAGACTCACAGTGAGGGGCTCCGCGCCGTGCATCGCCGCCGCGATCTCGGGCGGCGTCCACCCGTCCTGACCGCCTAACGCGTAGTGCGCGAGGGCGGCGGGGTCTTCGACCCGGATGCACCCATGGCTGAAGTCGCGCCGGGCGTGCGCGAACAGCTCCGTCGCCGGCGTGCCGTGGAGGTACACATTGTGTGCGTTCGGGAAGACGAACTTTACGAGGCCGAGGGCGTTGTCCGAACCAGGGCGTTGGCGGAGACGCAGCGTTCCGGCCGCGACGCGCTGGAGATTTTCAGGTGTGAAGGGATAGATCCGCGCATGGTCATCGGAACCCCGCACGATCTCGAGCGACTGATGGACGGCGTAGCCGGTATCGGGGCGAATGAGCGGGATCAGCTCCTTGCTCGCGATGCTCCGTGGGACGTCCCAATAGGGGCGAAAGACGATCTGTCGCATCGTGCCCTCGAACACCGGCGTCGCGCGCCGCATCTGCGACGCGCCGAGGATCACCTTCATGTCGAGAACGGCGTGGGCCGCGGTCGAGTCGCCCTCGAATGCGTACAGCCGGAACGCAGGGATGTTGATGGCCACGTAGCGCTGCGGCGGGCGCCGCGGGAGCCAGCGCCAACGTTCGAGGCTCAGCTCCATCTGGACGACGCGCTCCGCGATTGGCACGCGCAGCGCCGCGAACGTGGACGGGCCGATGATGCCGTCGGGTTCGAGTCCGTGTCGCTCCTGGAATCGTTCGACCGCGGCGACCATCTCGGGCGTATACCGGTGCCGCCCGGCAGTGTCGCTGCCGGTCGTCGTATCGACCAGATCACCGAACGCGACGAGCAGGCGGCGCAGCGCCGGCATTTCGGCGTAGGACTCGTCGGGACGAACCGAGCGTCGGGGGCGATACGGTGTCCGGAGGGTGGAGTCGGCTGCGAGCGCTTGATATCGGGTAAGCGCCTGCTCGAGCGCGCGGTAGCCTGCGTATTGGGGTTCGACCTGGCGAATTGCCGCCGACACATCCACGGCCCGGCTCACGTCGCGCGCCACGCCGGCGAGATCGATGCCGCCGGGACGGGGAAGCGAGAATCCGATCGACTGCGGGTCGACGCGGCCCTCGCTCAGATGGTGGAGAAGCAAGAGCAGGGAGCGCGACAGCGACACGTCGAACCGTGTCTGTTCCGTTAGGCTGGCGGGCGCACCGGCAATCCGGGTCGCCCAATCGTGAAGGCGCCGTGCGTCGTAATCCTCGGGGTCGAGCCCGACCTCTTGGGCGCGACCGAGAAAGTCGATCACCGCCGCCGCCTGCGGCGTGAGGCGACCGTCGGCGATCCACGCCGTCGACCAATCACGCCGTGCGTAGAACTCGCCTAACGCTTCGTTCGAACTCGGCGCCGGACGCAGCGGCGCCTCGGTTACGCTCGCGACGAGCGCGCGCAGCGAGCTCGCGACGTCGAGCGTGTCGGCGACCTGTGCATTGATGGGCGGACCTGCGGCCGCGAACGCGACGGCGAACGCGACCAGGCACGCACACGCAGCGACGCGCGGTCGTGCGCAGCGACCAGTTCCGGCCCGCAATCCACGCCGCGGACGCATCACGGCTTCGGTTGGTGGGCGAGCAGAGTCAGGCCCTGGTCGGGTCTGGCACCGATATCGGACCGCAGGGCAGGCGGCGCCGCGGTGCCCTTGCCGTCGAGCGCGCGGACCATGTGGTCACGCACGTGTTCCAGGTCGTCGGCCCTCGCTGTGTCTGCCATCTCACGCTCGGCCGCCTGCGTCGCGTTCACGATGGACGGGGCAGGGCACACGCTCGACAGCCATCGCGAAAAGTCGCCGTGCGCGGCGTGATGACGCAGCGTGTCGACGCTCGCCTGACGGATCTCGTCGCGAAACTCGAGCAGGTTCCCCGCGCTCTGTCCCGTTAGGCCGTGACCATCGCGAAAGTAGAATCGCCGTTCGGCGGGAAGCTGTCCTTCGATGTACTTGTGCCAGTGCCTGACGTGCGCGGTGGCGCGGTCGCTGGCCGCGAACATGCGGGCCGGTCCGTCGTCGTCGCGCCCTTTCAACGTCATCAGGCGGTCGGCGCGCGCCGAAATCACAAAGTCAGCGATATGATCCAGCTCGGCCTCGAGCACGTCAGGCCGATACGTGATGAAGCAGAGACCACTGTCGTCGGACCCGCGCCAGCAATGCTGCGATCCACCGGCGATCGGCACGTGCGCTTCGTCGAGGATGATCCAATGCGGCAGACCCACCGCCGCTCGTGTACGACGAAGTTGGTCGAGGATGGCCAGCGCATACCGCCGCTTGACATCCGGGGCTTGCAACGACAGGTCGATCACAACCGATGTGAATCCCTGTCGGATGAATCGGTCGATCTGCGCCGGCGGCGGTAACGGTTCACGGCCGCCGACGGAAACCACGCCGTGCAACGCTCCTAACGCGAGGTGATCCCCTTCGAGATCGAGGATGCAGATTGTGTAATCCATCTGGATCAGCTGCTCGGCAATCAATCCGGCCACGTACGATTTCCCGGTACCGGTCGCGCCCTCTATGGAGATCGTGACGCGAGAGGCGGGCACGATAGCGGTCGTTCCGTCATCATAGGTGCCGAGTGCGATCACGCGTCGCTTCGACTGCGTGCCAACGAGATCGCCGAGCAGCGGGCCAACCAGAAACGCACGGACCGCGCTGCCATCCTCTTCCGGAAGCACCACGTCCGCGCGTGCTTTGAGGGACGGCACCGCGTCGCCGACCGCGACGCCGATCTCAGAGACATCGAGTAGCGAGTGATCGTTCTCCGCGTCGCCGATGCCGACGGTGTTGTGGGGCGAGATCCCGAGCTCGGCCAGTGCCTCGATGAGTCCCGACCCCTTATTGGTCCCGGAGGGCAGCACCATGAGCGCGCTCCGATTGCGCACGATCTGACACTCGAAGCCGAGCCGGTCGATTGCGCTCGTCACGATCTCGTCGTCCACCGCAGCTGTTGCAAGAAGCACCTCGCCGCGGCGAATCTGAAGCCCTTTCCTTTTAAGGTCGTACTCGAGCGCTGCATCAACCGG
>DATNAM010000273.1:0-24731 GCA_035572595.1 Gemmatimonadaceae bacterium | reverse complement strand
CCCCGCCCCAGCCCCCGTTCCGGCCCCGTTCGACACCCGGTCGACGAGCGACTGGATCGCCAGGTCTTCAGGCCCCACCCCATCCAACGGCGACAGCCGCCCGCCGAGTACGTGGTACAGCCCGCGGAACTCTCCGGCACGCTCGATGGCGCCAATGTCGGACGCGTCCTCGACCACGCACAGCAGCCCCTGGTCGCGTCTCGGATCGGTGCACAGCGCGCACGGATCCTGTTCCGTGAGGTTGTTGCACACGGAGCACCGCCGTACGCGGGCCACGAGCGCTTCGAGCGCGCCGGCCAGGCGCCGGCTCTGGTCGGGGCTCTGCTTGAGAAGGTGGTACGTGAGGCGCAGGGCTGTCTTGCGCCCGATACCGGGGAGCTTGGCGAATTCGGCCGCCAAGTCGTCGATCACCGACATCTCAGAACGGCAGCTTGAACGGCAGCGAAAGGCCTCCGGTCAGACGCTTCATCTCTTCCTGCGCCAGCTCCGCCGCCTTCTTCTGCGCCTCGGTCACGGCCGACAAGACCAGGTCCTCGAGCATCTCGATGTCGCTCGGATTGACGACCGTGGGATCGATTTTGATCGCGCGCACCTGTCCTTTGCCGTCCGCGGTGACGGTCACCATCCCGCCGCCACTCGCCGCAGTCACCGTCTTGTTCTCGAGCTCTTGCTGCAGCTCCTGCAGGCGGCCCTGCACCTGCTGCGCTTGACGCAGCATGTTCATGAAATCGGCCATGGAGAAAAGTAGGTGAGAACGGGCGGCTTAGGAAAGGCGGCAAATCGGGGAAGCGCGACCTGACGGTCGCTTGGGGAAGCGCGGGGCTCGGGGAACGGGGAAAAGGGAACGCTCCGTTCCCGGAGCGGCCGCGAAGCCGCGTTTCCCCAAGCGTAGTGCTTCCCCAAGCGACCGTCAGGTCGCACTTCCCCGTACTCGCTCATTCAAGCAACTCGAGGTCCAGCGTATCCACCGCGGCATCCAGCGTCGGATCCTTCTTCCGCAGCATCGACAAGCGATCGCGACGGACACTCTCCTCGGTGAACCGACGCGTCGACGGCGCGTCGGCGGCGGGGGCGGCGGCTAACCGGACGGTAAGGCGCGTCGCGCCGGCGACGAGCGTGCCGATCACCGACAGGATCTCGGCCGACTGCGCGGTGAGCGGCTCGCGGAAGAACTCGGCCGTCGAGGGGAGCTCCAGCGTGATCTCGCCTCCGTTAGACACCGACACCGGATGCGTATGGTCGACGGCCCCGGCCAGGTTCATGCGGCCCTCGGCGCGGAGGCGCGAGACGACGTCATCCCAGTGCGACGTGAGCGACGCGACCGACACGCGCTCGCGCGGCGGCGACGGCTGCGCGGGCGGTGGAGGCGGCGAGCTCGCGATCGGCGACGCGATCGATGCGACGGGCGGTGCCGGATCCGGAGCGGGCTCGGGCGGTGCGTCGGCCAGCACCGCGGCGGGGCGCGGGTCGGCTGTGGGCTCGGGCGGCGATTGGCGACTCGTGTCCGCGGCGCCGGTCGCGGGCGCAGGTGCGGGTGCACTCTTCCGCTCGCGGGGCGGGGGCGCGTCGCCTAACGGAGCCGGGCGCGGGCCCACGGGCGGGCGCGGCGCGGCGCCGCCCGCGCCCGACGGGCCGCCGGGTCCCATCTCGCGCAGCACGTCCTCGATCGACACCGTGCGGTCCTGCAACGCGAACCGGACGAGCACCGTCTCCAGGAGAATCTGCTGCTGTCCGCTGCGCCGGAACTTGGGCTCCAGGTCCGTGATCGCCGTGAGCATGCGGACCAGATCGCCGGGCGTGAACCGCGACACGCGCGCCGCCAGGCCGTCCCGCAGCGTGTCCGAGAGGTCGCCGCCGCTTCCGCCTAACGACATGGCGAGCGCGGCCCGCAGCCCTTCGCCTAACGCACCGAGGAAGAGGCCCAGATCGGCGCCGGCATCGGCCAGCCGCGCCACCGCCGGGAACACGTCGGCGGCGCGGTGCTCGGCGATGATGTCGATCAGCGCCAGCACCTCGTCCTCGGGCACCAGGCCCAACGCGTCGCGCACCCGCTGGGCCGTGAGCGTGCCGTCGCCTAACGACAGCGATTGATCGGCCAGGCTCAGCGCGTCGCGCATCGAACCGTCCGCCGCCCGCGCCAGCAGGGTCAGCGCGTCCGGCTCGGCCTCGATGTGCTCGGCCGCCAGCACCGTCGCCAAACGCGCGCGCACGTCCGCCGTCCCGATGCGCTTGAAATCGAACCGCTGCAACCGGCTCATGACCGGCGCCGCGGTCTGCGTGATCTTCTGCGGCTCGGTAGTGGCGAACACGAACACCACGCGCGGCGGCGGCTCCTCGAGAATCTTGAGCAGCGCGTTCCACGCTTCGCGCGTCAGCATGTGCGCTTCGTCGACGATGTACACCTTGTACCGATCGTCGCCCGACGGCGCGTACATCGCACGCTCGCGCAGGTCGCGCGCATCGTCCACGCCGCGATTCGACGCCGCGTCGATCTCGATCACGTCGAGACTCGCCGATCCGGCCCAGATGCGCGTGCACGACGCGCACACACCACACGGCTCGCCGTCGGGCGACCGGTTCTCGCAGTTGAGCGCCATCGCGAGCACGCGCGCGAGCGTGGTTTTCCCGACGCCCCGCGGCCCGCACAACAGATACCCGTGCGCAACTCGACCGCGCGCGATGGCCCCACGCAGCGTGTTCGACACGTGCGTCTGCACCGCCACGTCGGCGAAAGTGCGAGGACGATATTTACGCGCGAGCGACAGATACATGGCTACAGGGAAGCGCTGCGCTGGGGGAAGCGCGACCTGGCGGTCGCTTCGGGAAACGCTGCGCTCGGGGAATGGGGTACATTCGCGCAACCTGCTCCCTGAGCGACCGGTAGGTCGCGACTCCCCAAGCGGAGCGGTTCCCCAAGCGGAGCGGTTCCCCAAGCGACCGTAGGTCGCGCTTCCCCGACGCAATCACATCTTCCCCCAGTGCCCCAGGCCTGACGAAGCTGCGCTCGACACCACGTACCGCTGCTACCTTTCGGTCCTGACGGAGTTGGTGGGCTGACGCCCTTCGGGACCTGGGACGCGCGAAATATACCCCGCCCTTCGAAGCGTCACAACGTCACTCGCCGCGAGGTGGTGGGGTTCCTCGCTCTTGAGACACGGATTGAACGGATGACAGCGCGGAGAACGGCACGGATCGCTCGGCTGCTCAGCGCCGGGTAGCCTGTGGCATGTCCGTGCTGTTTTGTTGTTTTTCAACAAACAGCGGCTCGATGCCCACCACGCTTGATAGAGCCGGCGCCGAGCAGCCGAGCGATCCGTGCCGTTCTCCGTGCTGTCATCCGTTCAATCCGTGTCTCAAGAGCGAGGAAGCCCACCACGGCGATGCTCACGCCACTCGGGTCGCGACCAATGAGTCTCAGCGCGGTCCCGGACCAAACTGTACCTTTAGTCGCCGCAGAGTACTCGCGCGGCTTTCTCCGTGCCGGCGTCGTCCACGTCCATGTGAAAAACGGCGCGCAGCCGCGTGCGCGTCCACGCCGAGATCAGCACGCCCTGCGCCGCCGCGCCCTCGGCGATGACGCTGGCCTCGCACCCCGGTGGCAGGTCGATCATCACGATGTTGGTGTCCGGCGGCACCACATGCATGCCGTTCACGCCGTCCACCGCCTTCGCAAAGCGGCGCGCTCGCGCGTGATCGTCCTTCAAGCGGTCCATGTGCGCGTCGAGGGCGTAGAGCACCGCGGCAGCGAGAAAACCCGACTGCCGCATGCCGCCGCCAAAGCGTTTGCGCACGAGCCATCCATCGCGGATGAGCGCGGCCGGTCCGGCGAGCGCGGCGCCGACGGGACATCCCAGTCCCTTCGAGAACGACACCATCACCGTGTCGGCGCACGACGCGAACTCCGCGAGCGGCGTGCCCGATGCCACGTGCGCGTTCCAGAGGCGCGCGCCGTCCAGATGCACGCCTAACGAATGCTCGCGCGCTACCTCGCGGATGGCCTTCATCTCCGCGAGGGGCGTGATCACGCCGCCGGCGCCGTTGTGCGTGTTCTCGACGCACACCAGGCTCGCCGATAACGTGTAGGCCGACGCGGGCCTGATCGCCGCGCGCAGCGACTCGGCGTCCATCACCAGTCCTTTGCCCTGCACGGGCCGCACCTGCGCTCCGCACAGCGCCGCCGCCGCGCCCGCTTCGTACATCATCACGTGCGAGCCCGTCCCCAACAGCACTTCGGTGCCCGGCCGCGACAGCAGCCACACGCCCGTCTGGTTGGCCATCGTGCCGCTCGGAAAGAAGAGCGCGGCGTCCTTGCCGAGCATCGTCGCGATGCGCTGCTCGAGACGCCTCACGGTGGGGTCGCCGTCCAGCACGTCGTCCCCGATTTCGGCAGTGGCGATGGCTTGACGCATCGCGGCGGTGGGACGCGTGACGGTATCGCTGCGAAGATCGATCGACATAGAGAGAAAATGAGAACGCGGCTCTGTCACCCGACGGCTATTCCTCGAGCGTCTCGCGTTGGAGACGCCGCACGCGGCGCAACTCGTGCACCCGTCCGACTTCGCCGCCGAGTATGAAAATGACCGCCGCATAATAGACCCAGAACACGATCACGACGAGGGCCGTCAGCGTGCCCGTGTACAAGCTGCCCGGATTGAAGCGCCCGACATACGCTGTGAACAGCGCTTTGGCGAGCTCGAATAGCGCGCTCGTCACGATTGCGGCCAGGAGCGCGTACTGCCAACGAATTTTTCGGTTGGGCAGAAACTTGTAGAGCGAAAAGAACAGCAGCACCATGAACGCCGACGCGATCACCGAGCCGATCGCGTATTCGAGCCGCCCCATCACATCCTTCTGCAGGCCGATGCGTTGCAGCACCGCGATCCCGTGCGTCGTGGCCAGCTTGAGGTACGCATTCGCCGCCGTGTACGCCACGAACAGAATGGTGCTGACGACGGTGATCTGAATGTCGAACAGCTTCCCGCCGATGATGCTGCGTTCGTGCTCGATGTCGAACACTTCCGCGAGCACCGTGCGCAGCGTGCCGAACAGTCGCGTTGAAAACCAGACGAAGCCGACGAGACTATAGATCCCAACCGATCGCCGCGCCTGGATGACGTCGTTGACGATCTTGTACATCGGCGAGTCGGCGTTCTGGCTGTGCGGCGGCAGCAGCTGATCGATGAACGTCCACATGTTGGCTGCCGACTGCGCTTCCGACTGGTTGAGCAGGTAGCCCAAGCCGGAGAGGAGGAGCAACACGAAGGGCACCGCGGCCAACAAGATGTTGAACGCGATGCCGCCGGCGAGGAAGAAGATGTTGTCGTCGCCGGCGTTGTCCCAGATGCGCTTGGCGTAGTCCTTCGTTGCCGCCCAGACGCGTCGGGGCAGAGACAGCGGGTGGTTGGGCATGACAGGGGCCAAAGATCGTCGGCCCAACGAAGGAAGAAAAGAGGGGGGCTACTCGGTCTCCCGATCGGCCGTGTCCTTCACATCTTCGTTAGGCGCGAGGGTCGAGCGCCGCGGCACTCGTGCCTGGGTGGTGGCGGCCCGATAATTGGCCTTGGATTGCGCGATGCGCGCCTCGAGATCCAGCCGCGCCTGCTGTGCCGCCTCGCGCCCGGCGCGAAATGCTTCGGCCGCCTGGTGCTTCCGGATTTCGAGCGCTTGACGCGCCGAATCGAGACGATCCTCGACGGTCCGCTTCGCCTGCTCGTACCGGTCGACCACGTTCTCCGACAAATCGCCGGCGGCGTCGCGAGCCACGTTTGCGGCGCGCCGCGCGCGGCGCTTGAGCTGGCGACGCGTCTCTTCCCCGGTCTGTGGCGCGAACAACAGCGCAATGCCGGCTCCCACGGCGAGCCCTACGAGAAACGACGTCGCACCGCTTCCACGACGCTCGATCACTACGTACGGCTCGTCCTCGTCGTCGTCGTCTCTGTGGTTCATGGCCTCATCTCCTCGTCTCGTCACCGGCGCCCCTTCGATTTCTGTCGGACCGGGTCCTTTTCCTTGACGGATCCATAGCTCTTCACGTTTCGCGCCGCTGTATCACGCTCGGCGTCGTCTTCCGGCGGAACCACCAGCGCGGCCAGCTCGGCGCGCACTTCGGCCGGCGTGGCGCCGAGCATGTGCGCGGTGCGCTCGAAATCGCCGCCGGTCATCGAAAACGTCTTGAGCGTAAGTTGGCGACGAGCCTCGGCCAATGTCGATCCGACAGGAAGCGACACCGCGGACTGCGCGTCGGTCGAATTGCGCAGATGCCGTGGAACGACATCGCTCAATGAGATGCTGGCCGTGCGCGACATGATGACCGCGCGCTCCACGGCATTCTTCAATTCGCGCACGTTCCCCGGCCACTGATACGACAAGATCCAATCCATCGCCGCGTCATCGAAGCCCGTCACCTTCTTGTTGTTCTGTTGAGAAAAGCGCGCCAGAAATTCGGTGGCCAGAAGCTTGAGATCGCCCATGCGCTCCCTGAGCGGCGGCAAGTACAACTCGACCACCGCTAACCGATAGTACAGATCCTCGCGCAGCTCGCCTTCCGCCAGCGCCATTTGCAGGTCTTTGTTCGTCGCCGCCACCACGCGGATGTCGACGTCAATTTCCTTTCTGCCGCCCAACCGCCGTACCTGACGCGATTCCAACGCCCGCAGCAGCTTGACCTGGATGTCGGAGGCCATTTCCGCGACCTCGTCCAGGAACAGCGTGCCCTCGTGCGCCATCTCGAACGCGCCCGGCTTTTCGTTAGTCGAGCCGGTGAAGGCACCCTTCTCGTGCCCAAAGAGCTCGTTCTCCAGAATGTCCTTGGGCAGCGCCGCACAATTCAGGGCGAGAAAAGGTCCGCGCGCGCGCTCGCTCTTCTGATGGAGTGCCCGCGCCACCAACTCTTTGCCCGTTCCCGACTCGCCGAGAATCAGTACGCTAGCCGTCGATGGCGCAACCGCGTCGATCACCTGATACACGCTCCGCATGGCCTCCGACTGGCCGGTCAGTTCACCGTAGTGCGTGAGCGCTTGCAGCTCCGACGTGAGCGCGCGGTTGGTCTGCTTGACCTGGAATTTCTCGAGCGCCTTGGGAATGAGCGCCTTGAGACGATTCAGCTTTTCCGCGGTGAGCGGCTTCTCGATGTAATCGTATGCGCCCTGCCGCATTGCCTGCACGGCGGAATCGACGGTCGCTTGGCCGGTGATGATGATGCACTCGCTCGTGATTTCTCGCGCTTGCATTTCCTGCAGCAACGCCAGGCCATCGAGCTTCGGCATTTTGAGATCGGCGAGGATCACGCCGAACGTCCCGTCGAGCAGACTCTCGAGCGCCTTCTGTCCGTCGACCGCGACGTCGACGCTGTAGCCTTCTTCTTCGAGCACCGCGCTCAAACCTGCGGCGATGCTGCGTTCGTCGTCCGCGATGAGAATCTTGGGCGTATTCATGTGCTAGGTCCGCGACTCCTCGCGCCGGGGTGCGGCGCTCGGGAAGATGATAGTAACTCCGTCCAAGCCATCGAGCACCCGAATTCCAGCCTCGAGAGCCGCGTCCTTCACGCCAGCGCCCAAGCGTAGTCCGTTTTCCCCGGCGGGTCGTGCATCGCCGGTCGATCCCGTCCTCCGGATGGTAACCGCAATATCCCCACTCTGCTCGCCGGCCCGAACACCGCACTCGGCTTCGCCCGCCGGAAGGGTGGCCATGTCGACCGCGGCCGCCAGCACGAGGCGCACCGCATCGGGATCGGCCGTGGTCTCGAGCGGAAGGTCGGGCGCCGACCACAGCGACAGCGAGCCTCCCTCGGACGCAGCCGCGGCACCGTAAAGTGCGACAAACCTCTTGAGCATGGCGTGCAAATCTATTGGCTCGCGGGGAGGGCGAACCAATACGAGCAGCGCGTCCAGACGCTCGGAGAGCGCCTCGAGCTCGAAGTACGCCGCGTCGGCAAAGCGGGTAACGCTGGCCGCGTCGGCGCCGCGCGCCAACCTCGCGCGCAGCACCTCGAGGTTCAGGGCGAGTCCATTGAGCGGATTCTTGAGCTCGTGGGAGGCTCGTTCGGCGAGTCGTTCGAGCGCCGCGTGCCACCGCGCTTCAATGGCGTCGCTTATTCGCCCGCCTCCGCGTCGTCCGGCGCCGCGTGCACGGCCACCGGCGCCCCGGGCGCACGGTGCATCGATGGAGCCTTCACCAATCGAGCGACCGTGTCGGCCGTGTTCGTCACGCGCAGCTGCTCGAACAGGAATCCGAACGTCTGGTCGTACGCCGTGGCGAGATCGTTCTTCACCGACGCCGGCATGTCCCAGATGTCCCGCTTGAACGGACCGAGCGCCTTCTTCCGCGTCTTGTAGTAGAACTGCTCGTCGGAATCCTTCGGCTTGCGCTCGTCCGTCGCATTCTCGTCGAGCCACGTGTAGATCCGGCTCCGTAAGGCATCCGGCATGTGGTCGTACAGAATGTTCTGGAAATTGGTAGCGAGGTGGATCTCGGCTGCTTCGACGCGCGGGAAATTGTTGAACGCGTTGTCGGGCAGCGTGGACGCACCATGCTGCACCGCACCGGCGAGCTTGTATTCGTCGCGCGCGATTTTCGACAGCTCCTCGAGCGCTTTCAGGTCTAACTTGACCGCGGCGATCGATCCATCGGGCAGCACCACGCCGCCGTGCGACGTTCCCGTCTGCACGCTGATCTTCGAGAGCCCTTCCACTGCCGCGCCGCTCCGTTCCTTGAGCGTGTTGTTGAAGCCGTCCATGAACGCGCGCAGCTCGGGCACCGTGCTGTTGTGCGCGCCAACTTCGCCGATTTCGCCGCCCACGGAAATCGTAATGCCATCGGGCTCGATCTCGCGGACGTAGCGCGCGATGTCGACCGCGGTCTGATAGTTGAGCCGCTGCTGCTCGTCGAGCGTCGCGAGCGAGATGTCGACTAACGTCGACGTGTCGACGTCGATGTTGAAGAAGCCGGATGCGATCGCTTCCTGCGCCAGTTGCTTGACCGCCGCCACTTCGCCGCGCCGGTCGACCGCGAACTTTTTCGCGTTCACTTGGAAGTGATCGCCCTGCACGAAGAGCGGACCGCGGAATCCTTCGCGCAGCGCCGCCGCCAGCATCACCGCGACGTATTCGCGCGGCCGCTGTTCCGTATAGGCGATTTCCGAGCGCGCGATCTCGACGATGAACGCGCCGGCCCGCTGCTTGACCGCCGTGCGGAACACGGCGCGCGCGGTGTCGTACGCCATGCCGCGTACATTGATCGCCGGCACGGTGAACCCGTGCGTTTCGCCGCGACCGCGGGCGAGATAGAGGTCGTGGATGCTCGACGGGCAGACGCCCGCGGTCTGGCCGATCTCCCACAAGAGCCACTGGGCATGGTCCTTCGTTTGCCCCTGCCCGAACACCGCCTCACGCACCAACTCATCCATCGCGTCCGTTTGGAGCACGGCTTCGTTCGAAAGCGTCACACGGCCGTGTTCGACCTTTACGTCATTGCCGAACTGATGCACCCAGCCTCCCAATCGCGAAGGACGACACTGTCACGCCGCTCATGAGGGCGGCATGAGGAGAACTCTGACCGACCGGCGCAGCGCCCGCAAGGGGCGTCATCAACCGCCAACCCGTACGGTCAATCCATCGAACGCCGGCGCGATTCCTGGCGGAAGTTCCGCCTCGAGATCCGCGTGCCGGTTCTGATGCGTGAGGTGCGTGAGGTACGTCCGCGGCGCTCCGATCGCACGCGCCGTGTCGATCGCTTCGGCGATGCTCAGATGCGTCGGATGCGACGTGCGCAGGAGCGCGTTGAGCACCATCACCTCGACGCCGCGAAACGCCGCCAGCGCGTCGGGCGGAATGCGTTTCGCATCGGTCACGTATCCGATCGGCCCAACGCGATACGCGAGCACGGACGCCTCGCCGTGCGGAACCGCCACCGGCAACACCCGGGCGTCGCCGATCTGGATGGCCTCGCCCTCCCGCAGCGGATGCGCGTGCCCTTCCGGCTTGGACGTGCCCGGCGGCAGACGGACCTCATCGTCGAAGATGTACGGGAATCGTTGGGCGAGCTGCGCGAGCGTGCGCGGGGCGCCATAGAGCGGCAGCGCCGCCCCGCGCCTAACGGACACCGCCCGCAGATCGTCGATCCCGTGCGTGTGGTCGGCGTGCTCGTGGGTGAACAACACCGCGTCCACGCGATCGATGTCGTTGGCGATGAGCTGCAGTCTGAGCTCGGGGGCCGTGTCGATGAGGAGGCGCGTGCCGCTCTCCGTCTCGATCACGGCGCTGGTCCGCGTGCGGCGGTCGCGCGGATCGGGCGAACGGCACACCGCACAGCTGCATCCGATCTGCGGAACGCCGAAGCTCGTCCCCGTGCCTAAAAACGTCAGCTTCACACGTGTTCCACGCGCAGCAGGTTCGTCGTGCCGGGTACGTCGAACGGCACGCCGGCGGTGACGAGGATGCGGTCGCCCGATTTCGCGAATCCGGAGTCTTTCACCGCCTGGCTTCCGTGCTCGAACATTTCTTCATACGTCGCGGCGGTCGGGACGAGCTCGGGATGCACGCCCCATACCAGTGCTAACTGGCGATACGTGCGCTCGACGTCCGTGATCGCGAAAATGGGCACGCCGGGCCGGTGCGCCGACACGATGCGCGCCGTGAACCCGCTCTTGGTGAACACCATCACCACGGGCGCGTCGAGCGAACTCGCCGCCGCGGCCGTGGCCGCTGCGATCGCGTCTTCCGTAGACACCGCGGCATCGTTCTCGCGCCGCGCCAGTACCTTGGCGGCCTGCGCGATCGGACGCCGCTCGATCTCGAGGATGATGCGCGTCATCGCGTGTACCGCAAGTTGCGGATACGCCCCCATCGCCGTCTCGGCCGACAACATCACAGCGTCGGTGCCGTCGAGAATCGCGTTCGCCACGTCGCTCGCTTCGGCGCGCGTCGGGCGCGGGTGCGTCACCATCGACTCGAGCATCTGCGAGGCGGTGATCACCGGCCGGCCGAGCGCGTTGGCGAGCGCGATGATGCGCTTCTGCGCGATCGGCACTTCCTCGAACGGCAGCTCCACGCCCAGGTCGCCGCGCGCGACCATCACCGCATCCGATGCCTCGAGGATGGCGTGAATGTTGGCCATCGCCGTGTCCTTCTCGATCTTGGCCACGATCAACATGTCCTTCGGAATCAGCTCGCGCAGCAACGCGATGTCGTCGCTCCGCCTAACGAAGCTCAATGCCAGGTAGTCGAGGCCCTGCTCGATCGCGAACGTGATGTCGGCGCGATCCTTCTCCGTGATCGACGGCGCCGACACCTCGACGCCGGGCAGGTTGATGCCCTTGTGGCTCCGCAGCTGTCCCCCGTGCACCACGCGAACGCGCACGCGCGGCTTGCTCACGTCCAACACCACCAGGTCGATCAGCCCGTCATCCATCAGCACGCGATCGCCGACGTTCACATCGTCGGCAAGCGCGTGATACGTGATGGGCAGCTCGCCCGCGCGCGCCTCATCCTCCGGGACGAGCACGACGTCGGCGCCGGGCACGAGATCTATGGGTGCCGATAGATCTCCCACGCGGATGCGCGGTCCCTGCAGATCGCCAAGGATGGCAACGGGACGATCCAGCTCGCGCGCCAATCGCCGCACGGTCGCGATCGTTCGGGCGTGCTCGTCGTGCGTGCCGTGTGAAAAATTGATGCGGGCCACGTTGAGGCCCGCATCCATAAGTGAGCGCAGCACCTCGGGCGAGCAACTCGCGGGGCCGAGCGTGCAGACGATCTTCGTCCGGGCAAAAGGGGATCGCGGCATGGTGCAGTGAATCGTAAGACCGGCATAAAGAAAAGGAAGCGCGCCTTAACACCGGGCGCGGCCTCACGTCTTACGAGCACAAGCACACTCTGACGAGGAGCGTATGAAACCGACACACCGTGTTTTGTGCATTGGAACGGCCGCCCTGGTGGCCGGCCTTGCGGCCTGCAGCAGCGACGCGACCACGTCGCCCGCCGATCTCGTGGCCGACACGGCCATCACGTCCGGCATTGCCAACGACGTCGGCGACGCGATGGCGACGTCGGTCGACCTCATGAGCCAGGACGAGCAGTCCGACGGCGTCAGCGAATCCGGCATCGTCGTATCGCCCGGTCTCCACCTCGACGTGGCTGAGAACAACTCCACCGACTGCAGCGGACCCGACGGCGAGGGCTGGTTCACGTGCACCAGCACGTGGCACGGCTTGAGCCTAACGAACAAGAAACGTTTCTGGGATGGCACCACCCTCGCGCTCGGCTTCACGTCGGCCACCGATTCGGTGAATCACATCCATCAGCTCACCGGTTCGTACACGCAGGGCTGGTTCCCCTTCCGCACCGTCTGGGTGAACCGCAACGACACCGCGAACCTGAGCGTCGATCGCAGCGGCACGCCGGTCACGCACGTCTGGAACAAAGTGGGCGTGCGACAGGACAGCACGATGTTCGTTGGGCAGAACGTCACGCGGCACTGGCACTACACGGCGTTCGACACCGCGACTAACGTGACGTTCGACATGCCGCGCTCCCAGCACATCTGGCCGATGAGCGGATCGATCGTGCACAACGTGACGGCGCGCTTCGAAGCCGATCGCGCGACGCGCACGCAGACCAAGACCGTCACACGCCGGGCGATGATCACGTTCAACGGCACGCAGGACGTGACGTTGCAGGTGGGCGGCCTCACCTGCACGCTCGACCTCGAGACGCATCAGGTGAGCGACTGTCAGGGATCGTGAGGCTGGTCGTGTGACGACGTGCGCAGCGGTTGGTAGCTGCGCACGTCGCCGTGCTCGAGGAACGGATCTTCTCCGCCGCATCGCAGCCACGCGTGCGCCTCGAGCGCACCATCGGGACGACGGCGCGCGCCGAGTACCACATCGGCGTCGCGCCCGTCGCGTCTCAGCAGGGCCGCCAACACCGTCGCTCTCCTGAGACAGGTGTAATGCCAGATCCACGGCGCGCGCATGAGGAGCCGGTCGACGTGGTGCGCAACGCGCGCCGGCGCGAAGACTTCGCCCGTGCGACGCGGCACGCGGTCGAGCCATCGCAGCACGGTCGAGGCCGGCAGCAGCTCGAGCGCGCACGGCACGACCGCGCACGCCAGGACGATCTCGGCCTTCCTCGCAAACCGCATGGTTGGGCTACGCCGGAGCGGTGAGAGAAACCCGCCCATGCATCCGTCGTACGATGGTAGCCGGGAACGGAACAGCCGTGGCGGCCGCACGCGCCCTACGGCCGAGCCCGTCATCCGTTAGCACAAATATGTGACGTGTGATGTGGCGCGGACCGGCCGCGCTTGCTAGTGTCGGTGCACGACGTCGAGCACGCATGCCCTTCACCCTCATGGAGAGTCCCCAGATGGCACACCGTTTCACGCGCGCGCCGTTGACCGCCGTGCTGGCCGCGCTCCTCGCCGCCGCTCCGTTAGGCGCCCAGTGGCAGGGGGTGGTCACGTTCCACAATCAGCAGAGCGTCGGCGACCACCCGACGACGAACGACTTCCAGTATTTCCAGGGGCCGAGCGGCATCGCCAAGATGGTGGTGCAGGACCAGGGCAACGCCGCGAGCATCATCTACAACAAGGCGCAAAATACGGCAACGATGGTGATGCCGTCCCAACAGATGTACATGACGATGTCGCTCACGGACGCGCAGGCCGAGGCGCAGAAGCAGATGAGCAAAATGAAGATCACGCCGACGGGAAAGACGGACGTGGTGGCGGGCCACAAGTGCGAGATCTATCACGCCGTCGATCCCGACGAAGGGACCGAATCCGACGCGTGCATCGCGACGGACATGGGCAACTTTGCGACGTTCGATCCCCCCGGTAAGGGGCACGCCGCCGGGGGCTCGGGTGCGCTGTCGATGCTGCAGCAGCTGTTCAGTGCCAAAGGCGGCTTCTTTCCGCTCAAGGTGACGACGACCAAGGACGGCAAGGTGCAGGACACGATGGTGGCAACGAGCATCCAGGCCAGGTCGGTTCCGGCGTCGGAGTTCATTCCGCCGGCCGGCTACAAGCAGATGAGCATGCCGAACATGCCCTCGCACTAGACCGCGGGCGCTCCATGAACAACGCCGGGGACTCTCAAGTCCCCGGCGTTGTGGCGTGAGGCAGCGGTTTCGGGTGGTACGTTAGGCACATGCTGCTGCTCGGACGTGTACCGCAGTCACGGCGCTGCGTGAGGCGCTCAGCGCGTGTACGCCGGTGCCTTCGCGTCCGCCGAGACGACGAACTTGATGTACATGCCGCTCGGCCCGTGGCCGGGCACGCCGCACACGATGAGGTAGTGACCGGCCGGTTTCGCCGTGAAGTCCATCGTGTCGGTGCCGCCGGTCGGGATCCCGGCGGTGAGGTCTTTGGTGTAGGCGCCGGCGATGGCGGGGTTATCGGGCTGCCCGGGCAGCGGCATGTGATCCGGCAGCAGGATCGCCGAGTGCGGAATGGCGTCCTTGTTCTGAAAAGCGATGTGGACCGACCAGCCTAACGGAATGGTGATGGTCTGATCGCCGTTGGAGCCGCCGTTGAAGTTCATGCCGCCGTTCTCGCTGCCGTACGCCGCGTAGAGTTTGATCGACACCTTCTTGGCCGCCGCGTTGACGGTCATGAAGGAATCGGGTGCCGCCTCGGGCGCGGCATGTGGCGGCGCGCCGGCCGCGGGCGCCGGGCCGCGGGCGGCGGCCATCACCGTTAGGCCCATTCCCAGCGCGACCACCGTTGCTGCACGTCGTATCCCCGTCATCATCCGCTCCACCGCTCGAGTAACCATCAAAACTGCGCGGGCCGTCGGGCTCCATGCCCCCAATGGCACCTGGAAGTGTTACCCCGAACGAGCGAAGGCGGTCAAGGGCATCTCAATTCGGCGGGTCGGACTTCTTGAGCGAGTCGAGGGCGTGGGTGAGAGAGTCGACGTGGCGCTTGCGCGCTTCGATCTCGTTGCGGATGGAGCGAAGCTCCTCCAGCACCTGTGCGTTGGACGCCGCGGCCGAGTCGTGAACGACGGGCGCCGAAGCCGTGGGAGTAGGCGCGACGGGAGCAGGCGCGGTGGGAGTAGGCGCGGTGGGAGTCGCAGACGAGGCGGCAGCGGCGGTCGTCGCCGGCGGCGGAGATTGTGGGGGCGACATACGGAGGGGTGCCGCCTGGGCTGTCGCGCCCCCCGGGCTCGACCGGGTGGTTGCGGCGGGAGAGGTCGGCGAGGTTAGCGCGATGGCGGCGGGCGCCGGGGGCGAGTGGCTTCCGTTAGGCGCGGGCGCCGTGCGGGGCCGTGCCGCGACCAGGGTCCGGTGCTCGGCGGTCGCGGGGCGCGGGCGCGCCGGCACGGCGCGCTCGCGCGTGGGGTGGACCGCCGCGCTCGCCGCCCGCGCCGCCTGTGGCGGCGCGTCGGCGAGCGCGCGGTCGGGGACGGGCGCCTGCGTGTCCAGAATCGCGGGAGGCGGTGCCGCGGCCACCCGCTCCGGCGCCGGCTCGCGCGGCGCCCGAGCCACGAACACAGTGTCTGGATGCGATGGCGCGACCACCACCGCCGAGCGCTCCGGCGAACCGCGAAGCCCGCTCACCGTGAAATAGCTCGTCAGCCCTGCCACCATCACGCTGCCGGCCACGACGAGCGTGGCGAGGAGCCACCGGTCGGCGGACGCGAGGCGCGTCCGCACCTCGCGCACGCCGGTGGTGCGCGGGACGCTCGCCGGCGTGGGCCGCCGCGCGGCCCACGCCGGCCCGTAGGCGGGAGTCGTCGTTAGGCGCTCATCGCGAAGCGGCGCGGCGGCGGCGGGGATTGCCGCACGCGGCCGGTGCGGCGCGTGGTACGCCCGCGGCACGATCCGGCCTTCATCGCCTAACCGCTTGGGAACGCGCGGACGGCGCGCCGGCAGGTGCGCCGGCGGCGCGGCCACGCTCCGCGCGGCCGCGGGACGCGGTGCGGTTAGGCGGGCGGGCGGCGCGTAGTGCCCCGCGGCCGCGGGGGCGCCGGCCACCGCCGGCACCCCCGCCCCCGCCCCGGACGCGCCCGCGTCGGGCGCGCTCCCGCCACCCCACACGCTGCCTAACGCCGACACGAAATCCGGCCACGAGACGTCGCCGGCCGTGGGCATCGTCCGCGCCGGCGCGTCGTCCCGCACCGACACCATCACGGCATGGTCCACCACTTCGTCCGGCGACCGCGGCGGCTCGTGCACCACCACGGCGTTGCGCGCGTCCGCCGCGGCACACCCGGCGAGCGCCCCGCTGCACACGCAGCCCAACCGCGGCGCCAGGTCCACCAGCGTCCGGCCGCCATGCGCCGACGGATCCAGCGCGGCCGGATCGCCCAGATCGACCAGCGTCCGCTCGATCCCCTCCGAGGCCAGCCAACTGGGCGCCGGCACGCCGCCGGGCAGCGAATAGTGCCGGCGCCGATCGCGCACCACGCGCCCGCCTTCGGTCGGCACCGGCCGCTGCGCCCCGGGCACGATGCCGCGCTCGGCTAACAGAGTTAGGAATTGGGACGGCGAGAGGTGGATGTCGATGCTCGGATGCCCCGCCCCCGGACAGTCGCCCACGTAGGTGATGCGCCGCGCGCCGTCGCTCGTCGCCCGCACGTACAGCGCCGCCGCCACCGGCGGCGACACCAGCCGCACCGCGGCGTCGCCCAACCCGTTCGCCCCGCGCAACTGCTCGCGGACTAACGGACAGATGCACGCCATCGCCGGCTCGGCACCGCGCGCCGCCAGCTGGTCCAGACATCCGACCGCCAGCAACTCGTCGCCCCACGAGGCCGGCACGACATCGTCGTAGCCGAACGCGAAGCACGCGTTGATCAATTGTGTGGGTGTGGCCGGCAACGCGGCCAAGCACGCGTCGGCGCCGAGTATGACGACAGACCCGCGGACGCCGCGACCGGCGTCGAGGGATGGATTGGACATCGCCAAACCCGAAGAACGTGACCAGCGTGATGGAATGAGAAGCCCTTAATCGGACGAGTCACTGCACCCGTGCGTTACGCCACCGACCTCGTCAGTCGATGTCGAGTCCGAGTCGCCGCGACGCGTCGCGATGTGCTTGGCCGCTCTCGAGCGACGGCACGAGCACGCGCGCGGCCCACCGGCGCCCGGCATCGGCCAGTCGAGCGCCGATCGGAATAGCGCGACATCGGTCGGCATGCTCGATGAGCAGCGCCCCGGCCATCACCTGCGCAATTCCGAACGCGAAATTCCGCGCAACGCTCTCGCGATCATCATCGCTCGCGTGGGCGAGACGCGCCGCCGACTCGAGCAGCTCGCGCACGGCAGCGCGCAGGCGCGTCGCTGGTTCCGACAGCTCGCCCGACGCCGCGCGCGCGAGATGCGCCTCCACACGCGCGGCCAGGATTTCAAGCGTATCGGGCTCCGCGAGCAGCGCCCGCCATACGTCGAGACTCAGCACGTTGGTCGTGCCTTCCCAGATCGGCAGCACCTGCGCATCGCGCACGAGCCGCGGCAGGCCCGTATCCTCGATGTAGCCGGCGCCGCCGAACGCCTCGATGGCCTCGCTCGCCACCGACACCGCGCGCTTGGCGGTGTAGAGCTTGGCCACCGGCGTCAGCAGTCGCAGCAGCGCGGCATCGGCCGCGGTCGCCGCGCCCCACTCCGTTAGTCCGAGCAGCTCGATCACGTGGAATACGAGCAGGACGCAGCCGGCCAGCTCCACCTGCATCGCCGCCAGCGTCTCCACGTGCAACGGATGCTCGCCTAACGGACGGCCGAAGGCAATCCGGCGGCGCGCGTAGTCGCGCGCCAGCGCCACCGCCCGGCGCATGCCGGCCACCGCCGCCAGCGCGTTGTAGATGCGCGTGATCGTGAGCACGGTCGCGATCTTCCGCACGCCGTGCCCTTCCCCTCCCACCAGCCACGCCGGCGTTCCCTCGAGCGCGATCTCGGCCGTCGGCAGCGCGCGCGTGCCTAACTTGTCCTTGAGCCGCAGCACGCGCATCCGGCGCGGCAGGCCGGCGTCGTCGCGCAGCTCCAGATAAAACAGACTCAAGCCGCGGCTTCCGGACTCGGCGCCTTCGGGCCGCGCCAGCGTCAGCGCCATCTGCGATGTCGTCGCCGAGGTGAACCACTTCGTCCCGAACAAGCGGAAGGCGTCGCCGTCGCGCGTCGCGATCGTCGACGTGCCGGAGACGTCGGAGCCGCCGGTCCGCTCCGTCATCCATTGTCCGGCGGTCCAGAACCGATCGGGATCGCGCGACGTGAGATGCGCGAACGCCGCGCGCTGCCGCTCGTCCGATGCGAGCAGCTCGAGGCAGCGCGCCGCGCCGTCGCTCATCGCCAGCGGACACGAGTAGGTGGCGGACGATGGCGCGAACAGGTAGAGCCGCGCGAACTGATCGATGCGCGAGAACGCGCCGTACGCGCGCTCGTATCCGCGCGCCACCAATCCTTCGGCGGCCGCGATGCGCTCGAACGCCCGCCAGGCGTCGCTCGTTTCGATGCGATCGACGCGCGAGCCCCACGCGTCATAGTGGACGAGCCGCGGCGGCTCGGACTCCGCGCGCTCGGCCAGCGCCGCCCATTCGCCGGCGGCGCGTTCGCCTAACGCGTCGAGCTCGGCGTCGACCTCGGCCAGCACCTCCGGCGGCGCGGCGTGCGCGAGGTATGACCGGAGCAGCGCGTCGTCCCGATACTGATTCGACAGCATCGGCGGCGACTGATGGAATTCATTCATAGCAGCGCCACGGCACCGACGATCAACAACGCCACCGCCCAGATGAGATCGAAGTTGACCCAGCTCGTGCGCAGCACCGCCAGGCCTACCTTTTTATACACGATCCACGACACGAGCGCCATGACGACGAGCATCGACGCCGTGTGCAGCACAACCGCGAGCGCGAGCGGCCCCGACGCGGCGCGTGGCTCGTCGGAAATCGTGATGAGCATCGGCGCGATCATGAGGCCGGCTCCGTGCGCCGTCGCCATGAGGAACGACCACCAGACGAGGTCGAGCAGGCTCACCTGCATGCCGACCCATCGCGGATGCCGATAGTAGCGGCGGAGCTTGTAGGCGCCGAACGCGAGCAGCACGCACGCCGACGCGATCTCGAGATCGCGCGGCGGGACGCGCGTGCCTAACGCAAGGATGACGGCGGCCACGAGGGCGACGGACGCCGCGTGGCCGGCCGCGATCGGAATCAGGGCGACCGCAATCGCGCGCTCGCTCCGCCGCTCGAGGCCGCGGGAAAGCGCGAACAGCCACCCCATGCCGGGATTGAGGCCGTGGTAGGCGCCGAACGCCGCCACCGCGAGCCACGATCCCGCATGGTCATGAGGGGAAGCAGAAGGTATCAGTGGACGCGTCCCCTCCCTCGAGCCGCACCTGGTGCGGCCGCGTGTCGCCCGACGCCAGGAAGAAATTCGGATCGAGCGCCATTCCACCGTTAGGCGCGACATCCACCTTCACCATCCAGCCCGCGAGGCCGTCGGGATAGAACTGATCGTCCCACGTGCTGTAGAGCGAATTCGTGAAGTAAACGCGCTTCCCGTCGCGGCTGATCTCCACCATCTGCGGACCGCCGTTGAGCGGCCCGGTCTTGGGATGCGCCGCGCGATTGACGATGCCGCCGATCGTCACCACACCAACCTGCTTCGGCGCGAACGGATCGCTCACGTCGTACTGCCGCAGCTCCCCAGTACCCCAGCACGACACGTACAAGAAACGATCGTCGAGCGAGAGATCGATGTCCGTGATGAGCGGCGGCACGGCCTTGAACGGCTTGAGCGCCGGCGGCAGCGCCTGCTCGTCGGCGGGTTCGGCCGGAATGGTGATCGTCTTCTTCACCTTGAACGTTCCGTTGTCGCGATACCACGTCCAGATGGAGCCGGAGAGATCCTTGGTGCTGATCACGACCCCGGCGAAGCCGTACTGTTTCGTCGGATCGTGGGCCGGGCGCAGCTCGAGCACCATCTGGTGCTCGGGACCGAAGTCGATGGACTGGAGATGGCGCCGCCGCCTCAAGTCCCACACGTGCATGCGGTGGCCGTACCGGTTGCCTAACAGATCCTCCGGCACCGCGCCGTTCTCGAATTGGCGCGGCACCCCCCATTCGCTGGTGAGCATCACGTCGTGCCCGTAGTGCCACCAGAAATCGTACGCCAGATGCTGATCGCCGCGGTCGAGCTCCCAGGGTCCCAGCACCTCGAACGAGTAGTGATCGAGCAGGAACACGCCGCCCGGGCCGCCGTCCGGCGTGCCGCGCCCCGGTGCCGCGCCTAACGCACTGATGTAGATCGCGTCCGGGCCGCAGTGCACCGTGTGCGGACGGCTGTACCCGGTTCGGTCGAACACTTCCTCCGGCTCGATCACCTTGACGATGGTCGGCCGCGTCGGATCGGGCTTGGTGTCGATGATGTAGATGCGCGAGCTGCGGATGCCCGGGACCACGAGATACCGCCGCTCGAGGTGCGGATGCGGTGCGTTAGGACAGAGGGCCGAGCTGCACGCGCTCCAGCCGAAGTGGTGCAGCTCGTCGCCGGCGTGGGTGAGCGCGAGCGCGTTGATCACCTGTCCGTACCGGGGCGACGCGGGATCGACGTCCACCACGCGGATCTCGTCCGGCCGCTCGTTGCGTCCGTAATTGAGCGCCGCCACGTAGGCCACGCGTTCCGGCGGCGCCTCCATCGCCATGCGCGCCGATGGATAGAAGGATGGATCCGGTCGCCACAGTGTCATCCGCCACCTCCGAGAGTCGGGACACGACGCACATCAGAAAGTGACACGCGCCGCACGCGTTGCCTTTCTCAAATAACACCGCGTGCCGCGATCCGGTTCACCGGGCTCGGCACACGCGCGACGCACACGCAAACGCGCGTTGGCGAAATGCTGACATTCGGCCGACGCTTGACACACGCCGATCGCTTTCGTACGTTGACGAAGACAATTGTAGGCCGTGGTGATTTGCCCGCATATTGCAGCCACGTTAAACAACTGCTAAAAAGCGACCTCCCGGGCATGTCGCACGGGATTTTTTTTTCACCGGTCGTCTTCGCGCACACCACGTGCGAGGCAGTTGCCTGTAATGATGGCTCACGTTCCCGGGCGTTGGGTTCGTTGTCCCAACCCTGCCACGATGCGGATCACCGCCATGGCCGGCGCTTTCGAGCGTCCGGGATATCGTTTGCGCATCCCATAGTTTCGTCGTACCGCGCAGATCGAGTTCCCCGGCCGCTCCACGAGAGCGGTCTTTTTTTTCGCCTAACTTGACCACGTCGAGCATCGCCATGACCGCAACTCCAACCCGCCTCGATCCGCCGCGTCGCGATCTCGACGTGTCCGCCACCGACCGGGTGCGCGCACTCGGCACCGAGACCGCCTTCGCCGTCGCCGCCGCGGCGCGCCGCGTTGCGTCGTCGGGACGCGATGTGGTGCTGATGCACATCGGCGAGCCCGGCATTCCGACGCCGCCGCACATCGTCGAAGCAGGGATCCGCGCGCTGCGCGATGGCATCACCGGATACGTGGCACCCGTCGGAATCCCCGAGCTGCGGGGCGCGATCGCCGACACGGTGCGCGCGCGCGGCGTTCCGTGTGCGGCCGAGAATGTCGTGGTCACATCGGGCGCCAAGCCGCTCATGCTGTACACGGTGTTGGCCCTCGCCGACGCCGGCGACGAGGTGCTCGTCCCCGATCCCGGGTTCCCGATTTACGAATCGGTGGCCCGGTTAGGCGGAGCCCGCCCCGTGCCGTACGCGGTGCGGCCGGGCGCCGGCGGACTCCAGGCATCCGAGCTCGCGGCCAACATCGGCCCGCGCACCAAGCTGCTCGTGCTCAACGCGCCGCACAATCCGACCGGCTCCCTCATCGCGCCGGCCGAGCTCGACGCGATCGCCGACCTGGTGCTCGAGCACGATCTGGTGGTGTTGTCGGATGAAGTATACGGACGCCTCGTGTTCTCCGGACGCCACGAAAGCATCGCCTCGCGACCCGGACTCGCCGCGCGCACGGTGCTCGTCGACAGCTTTTCCAAGACCTACGCGATGACGGGATGGCGACTGGGGTTCGCCGTCATGCCCGCTCCGTTAGTCGAGCACGTGGGCACGCTCATCATCAACAACACGTCGTGCGCGCCGCCGTTCGTGCAGCACGCGGGCATCGCGGCGCTCACCGGATCGCAGCAGTGCGTGGACGATCTCGTGGCGCGCCTGCGCGGCACGCGCGAGACGCTCGTGCGCGGGCTCGCCTCAATCGATGGCGTCCGCGTCGCCGAACCGCCGGCCGCGTTCTACGCGTTCCCCGACATCTCGACCCTGCTCGGTCGCAGCGGTCTCACGGTGAACGACGCCGCGGACGCGCTGCTCGAGCGGCACGGCGTCGCCACGCTCGCGGGCACGGGATTCGGCGCCGGCGGCGACCGGCACCTGCGCCTGTCGTACGCCACATCGCCGGACCGCATCACCACGGCCGTCTCGCGCCTCCGCGACTGGGCCGCCGATCTTTCCTCGCTCTCGTGAGGCACCCATGGGAGACAACAAGGTGACCCTCGCCACGCTCGCGGCGCTCGAAGCCCGCGGCGAAAAGGCGGTCTTCATCACCGCGTACGACTATCCGACGGCCACGTTCGTCGACCGCGCGGGCGTCGACATGATTCTCGTGGGTGATTCGGCCGCGATGACCATGCTCGGCTTGCCTAACACGTTAGGCATTGGGATGGAGGAAATGCTGGTGTTCGTGCGCGCGGTGTGCCGCGGCGCGCGGCGCGCGTTCGTGATCGGCGACCTGCCGTTCCTGTCGTATCAGCCATCGGACGAAGTCGCCGTGCGCAGCGCGGGCGCGTTCGTGGCCGCGGGCTGCGACGCCGTCAAGTGCGAGGGCGGGCGCCGCGTCGCGCCGCGCGTCCGCGCGATGACCGACGCCGGCATCGCGGTGATGGGCCACCTCGGGCTCACACCGCAGAGCCTCGCCCAACTGGGGGGCTATCGCGTTCAGGGCAAGACGTTGGACGCCGTCACGCGCATCGCCGACGATGCGGCTGCCCTCGAGGAGGCCGGCGCCTTCGCCGTGCTGCTCGAGGCCATGCCCGCCGAAGCCGCGGCGTTGGTCGCCGACCGGTTGGGCATCCTCGTGTACGGCATCGGCGCCGGCCCGCACCTCGATGGCCAGTTAGTCATCTCGCACGACATCCTCGGCAACTTCGTCGGCGACATCCGGCCGCGGTTCGTCAAGCGGTACGCCGAAGTCGGACGCGACATCGAGCGCGCGATGCGCGAATACGCCGCCGACGTGCGCGCCGGCCGGTTCCCCGCGGCCGAACACTGCTACCCGCTCGCTCCCGAGTGCGAAGCCGAGATCCGCGCCGCGCGCGGGTTAGGCACCGATGCCGGTCTCCCGTACGCCCACGCGCTGCCATGACCATTGCCGTCACGCCCGAGCCGGCTGCCACCGCCCCGGCGGTGAGCGCCCTGCCCCTCATCTGCCGCAATTGCGGACGCGTCCGCGACGCCGGCCCCGCGGCCATCTGCGACGAGTGCCTGGGCCCGCTCGAGCCGGTGTACGATCCACATCGCGCGCTGCCCGACCGCGAGACGATCGCCGCGCGCGCGCCGTCGCTCTGGCGCTATCGCGAATGGCTGCCGCTCGTGGGCGAGCCCGCGTACTCGCGCGACACGGGATGCACGCCGCTGGTCGAGGCCCCGCGCCTCGCCCAACGGTTAGGCGTGGCGCGCGCGTGGGTCAAGAACGACACCGTCTCGCATCCGTCGCTCTCGTTCAAGGATCGCGTGGTGTCGGTGGCGATCAACGCCGCGGCCGCGTTCGGCATTGGGACGCTGGGCTGCGCGTCCACGGGCAATCTCGCCAATGCCGTGGCCGCCCATGCCGCCCGCGCCGGCCTCGACGCGTGGGTGTTCATCCCGCACGACCTCGAGTTAGGCAAGGTGGCCGCCACGGCGATCTTCGCCCCGCACCTCGTGCGCGTCCGCGGCACCTACGACGACGTCAACCGCCTCTGCGCGCAGGCCGCTGACCGGTTCGGATGGGGCATCGTCAACGTGAACCTGCGCTCGTACTATGGTGAAGGCTCGAAAACGATGGCCTTCGAGATCGCCGAACAGTTGGGCTGGCGGCTGCCGTCGGCGGTGATCGCACCCATGGCCGGCGGATCGCTGGTGACGAAATTGCGCAAAGGAATCGGGGAATTTCTGAGTGCCGGACTCGTCGAGGGCAACGTGCCCCGCATCTTCGGCGCGCAGGCGAGCGGATGCGCGCCGATCGCGCGCCTCGTCGAGCGCGGCGACGACGAGCTCCTGCCCGAAGTGCCCCACACCATCGCGCGCTCGATCGCCATCGGCAATCCGGCCGACGGGCGGGCCGCCGCGCGCATCATTCGCGAGACCGGCGGTTGGGCATCGCACGTGAGCGACGATGCGCTCGTCGCGGGCATTCACAGGCTGGCCGAGGATTGCGGGATCTTTACCGAGACGGCCGGGGGCACCACCGTTGCCGCCGCGCTCGAGCTCGCGCGCGCGGGGCGGTTCCACCCCGATGACGAGCTCGTGTTGTGCATCACCGGCCACGGGCTCAAGACGCTGGAAGCGTTAGGCGACGTCGCGGCGCGGGCGCCGGTGATCGATCCGCGGCTGCGCGACGTAGCGGCGCTGGCCGCCGCGGCCGCGAGTGAGGCGGCATCATGACCGTCACGGTGTCGGTGCCGGCCACCGCGTCCAACCTGGGCGGCGGATTCGACTGCATCGGCGTGGCCGTCGACCGGCGGTTGCGCGTGACCG
>DATNAM010000272.1:0-3069 GCA_035572595.1 Gemmatimonadaceae bacterium | reverse complement strand
GCCGCAGGAGCCCAGCGTACCAGCCCTGCGTCTCGCGTTCGATGCGACGGCGCGCGGCGAGCTCAGAGCAGCCACCGGGATACCAGTAGCCGCGCTCGGCCGCTTGCGCCTCCTGCCACGCGCTCCCACGTTCGGCGACGGCGACGATCATACGGTCGCCATGCGGAAGGGGTCCAGAAGTGCGCAGGCGCGCGTCGTCAGGCCGTACCGGCCACCGGCCAGGGAGACGCTGACGCCGCCGCCCGCGGCCTCGGCCGACGCAGCGGGATTCCGACGCTGGAAGAGATCGGCCACCGTGTCGAGAATCGCGGCGCCGACCGCCGGCGCGACCGTGACGAGGTAATCGCTCCGCGCCGAGAGGCCCCACGTCCACGTGACGGTGTAGGGCCAGGCGCACCAGTCCCAGGCCCACGCGAGCACGGTGGTTGACACCGTGCGCCGGAGGGTGCCTAACTGTGCGTTCACGCGATAGAGCGAGGGGTCGACCGTGAGCCCGTTGCCGTCGACGACCGTCACGGGTTGCGTCAGGTCCACGGGATTGGCCGGCACTGCCAGCGCTTTCACAAGCCCCGTGCCTTCCACGACGAACGTCTGCTGAACCGCGACGATGGGCCGCGACAGGTAGCCCTGGGCCGCGCCTAGCGCACGGTCGAGGAGCTGCTCGATGAGCGCGTCCTCGGCGGTCGTATCCGTCTGCCGCAGGTACGCTTTGGCGTCCGCGAGGCCCGGAAGGCCGGTCGCCATGGGTTAGGCATCCGCAGCCGCGCGCGTAAAGCCGTGCGGTTCAAGGTGGTGGGCAGATTCTTCGGGAACTTCGACCGTCCCGTCGATGACCTCGTACGTCTGGCCCGCAACGGAGACCGACGACGCGAACGCCGGCGCCCGGAGCACAACGTGCCCCGAGCGTGGCGTCCGCGCGTCCTTCTTCTCCTTCGCCATTACGAGTGCGCGATGTTGGAGATCGCCCCGAAGGCGAACGACGCCCACGGCACGAGCACCTCGTCGACGTACACGCCGAACTCCCGCTGGCGCGTCTTGAGCGGCCACTGCAGTTGGTAGTACTCCTGCCGCGTGTCCATCTCGAGCGTCGAACCGGGGTTGTAGCCCTGGTAGGTCCCGGCCGGCAGGTTCTTGATGTAGCTGATGATCGTGCCGGCGGGGACGTAGGGGTGCACCTCGACGGCGACCTTCTTGCCCGTGATCTTGTTCAGGACCTCGGACACCTGCACGCCAGCCGAGATTTTCCCGTCACCGCCGTTGGCCGCCATCGTGAGGCGCAGCATCGGCGAGCCGCCGTTCGCGACCACGATGTTGGTGATCGTGTTCATCTCCTGCGCGTTCACGTAGATCACGTCCGGCGACAGGCGGAACGGATCCCAGTAGAACGAGAAGAGGTCGTTGAGTTCCTTGATCCCGTTCGCGCCGTCGGCGGTGAGCGTGGTGCCCGTGCCGGCGGTGCCGGTGGCGAGCTGCTTGTAGTAGCCGCCGTTGTGGCTCGTGTCGGCCGCGAACGTCATGAGGCCGTCGAACACGAGCGCGTCCTGCGAGTTGTCGGTGGACGTGAGGCTCGCCGCCGTCTGCCCACTCGCGGGCAGCGCCGTGATCACGACCGAGTTGATCGTGGTGATGGCCGCGATCTTCTCGGCGCCAGCCGTGCCCGCGAACCACGCGTAGCCGGCGGCACCGACGACCGGCGCAACGGACGCCCCGACGCTCGAGGTGCTGGTGGTGGTGGCGCTCGTCGCGCCCGCTGCCGATTTCTGCGCGGTGCCACCGTTTACCGTGTCGACCTCGCCCGCCGCGCTCGTCCGGGCGATCGTCTGGACGACGCCGCTGGCGAGCGATGCGCGCCGGAGGCCGTCCGGTGTCAGCGCCACGCAGATGACGGAGACCGCGGTCGCCGTCGGGATGGTGCCGCCCGTGGTCGAGGCGACCGCGGTGGGCGTCGGCGTGGTGCCTAACGCCAGCGAGTTGTTGCCGCCGATGATGAGCTGCTCTTCGGCGATCATGAGCGACTGCAGCGCGGTCAGCGATGCGAGCGAGTCGACATCCTCGAAGTTCTCGCCAGCGTAGCGCGCCTCGAAGGTCGCGTTGTTCTCCATGCCGAGCCCGACGTAGGCCCGGACGAAGGGCAGCACGGAAAGCGAGATGACCGCGTTCCGGTGGCCTTCGGCGACGCCAGCCGGGACCGACGTCGTGTTGATCGCGCGGGTCACCTTCCAGTTGACGGCGGGACCGCCGCGGCCCGGCCGGCGCGGGATCACGTTGCGTAAGGGCGTGAGCACCGGGTACTGCGTCTGCGCCGGCGCGCGCAGATCGAAGAACGTGAGGCCGGTGGCGACGTTGATGCCGGCTTTCCTGAGTTGCGCGACGGAACGCGGGTCGCTCAACGCGGCACGCCACTGGTCCAAGGTGTCATTCGTGAGCACGGGCGCGGTCATGGGTGATGGCTCCAAACGGAGTGACGGGGGCGGTCACACACGCGCCGCCCCCTGTGTGCCTAACGGACTAACGGTGCAGCTCGCGGATGTCGATCGCCCGGCCTTGGCTGAGCGCCCGCTTCATCAACTGCTCGGCGTAGTGCGGGTCCTTGGGGTCGAGCGGCTTCTCTTCCTCCTCCCTGGCCCGCGCCTTCGCCATCTCCTGCTCCTTCGTGAGCTCGACCACGGTGCCCTTGGCGGGTCCTGGCGCGGCTTCGAGTTCCGCGACGCGCTTCTCGAGCGTTGCAACCTTGGTGAGCGCGGCGTCGCGCTCGCCGGTGACCTTCACGAGCTCGTCGCCCCGCTTCTGGAGTTCGGCCTTCGCTGCCTTCGCGGTCTCGTCGCCGTCGTCGCAGTCAGCGCCCATCGCGGCGGCGTGATCGTGGATCGCCTGCACGCGGTCCTTGTGGGCGGCGGACATTTTCTTCGTGAGCGCGTCAGTGAGCTGCTCGACCGTGGCGTCCATGAGATCCTCAGCTTGGATGGGGGCGCCGGCGGCCTTCTTCGCCTCAGCGCTGGGTGGGCCGTCTTTGTCGATCTTGTCCTTCCACGCGGCGATGATCTTGCGCTTGATGCTCGCGACATCGGC
>DATNAM010000271.1:0-13027 GCA_035572595.1 Gemmatimonadaceae bacterium | reverse complement strand
GTGTTCTCGGCCACGAAGGCCATCTTTGCGTCGTCGGCGAAGAGCACGCTGCCCATGCGGGCGTCGCTCGTGAAGAGCTCGTGGCGGCTGGCGTCGGTGAAGGGCGGCGCCCAGGCGTAGAGATGGTCCTTCCGGCGCGCGGCGCGTCCGCCGGCACGCTCGGCGCCGGCGGCCGTCGAGTCGGCCTCGCCCCGGTTAGGCGACGGGTCCTGCTTGAGGAACGCCAGGCCCGAGCCGTCGGGCAGCCAGGCGAAATCGCGCGACACCGTGTCCGACGCCGCGCGTTCGGCGGGCGTGAGATCCTCGCGGTCGTCCGTTAGGCGGGCAGGTTGCGTCGCCAGGTGCGCCACCGTGCGGCCCGTCGCATCCCACAGTTCCTCGGCGTGCGCGAAGCTCGCGAGCGGGACGATGAAGGAGAACGGCTTCTCGACCAGCGTCACGCGAAAATACGCGCCATCCGGCGACGGATCGACGGCGTCGATCATCGCCGGCGCGCCGATACGCCTAACGGCGCCGGAATTGGCGTCGATCGACGCCAGCTGGCCCGTGATGTAGTACTCGAGCAGCGCCTCATCGTATGTGGTTTGGAGCAGCGTCGCGTACACGCGCGTCTTGTCCTTCTGGCCGTCGGTGATGCGCACCTCAGGGCCCGTCGCGATGGCCGGTCGTACCGGCGGCGCCTTCCGCCCCTCGGGAACGATCACTGCCACCAGATGCTTGCCGTCCGCGGTCCACTTGGGCTCGGTGACCAGCGTCGCCAGAAGCGACGCCGATCCCACGGCGTGCGATTTCGCCGATGCCGCGTCGGCCACGTAGAGACGCGTGGCGGTTTCGAAGTTGGCGATGTATGCGATGCGTGCGCCGTCGGGCGACCACACCGGACTGCTGATCGTCGCACCCTGCGGCGCATCGATGGTGCGCACGGCGCCGGTGAGCCCGTCGATCAGCTCGAGCTTGGCCGCGCCGCGATCGGTGAGCGCGCGCGAGCGATTCGCCTCGTAGTCCACCTGCAGCTCGCCCAAATAATAATGCGGCTTGCCGAACGTCTGCACGGTCGGCATGCCGCCGCTCACCAGCTTGTAGAACCAGTGTCGATTGGGGCTCTGCGTTTCCGACGTCAGCGCAACGTTGTTGTCGCGCGGCGCGGTCACCAACCGTTCGATCACCGCCGGCGGTCGCACGTATTGCTCGGCCGCCAGGATCGCGCTGTCGGACGTTGGGGCGGCAGCGCCCTCGCTCCGTTGGGCGACCGTGGTCTGGGCCCGCCCAACGGAAGGCAGGAGGGCGATGAGCGAGAATGCGGCGAGCGGTACCGCGACGCGAAGGGGGTGTGACACGATGTGGCGCATGTGGGGTCCTGGACGGAGGCTCATGTTGGCAGCACGAAGATCGGCGCGCGCGCGCCGATTGGCCAGGGTGAACCCGGGTCCGCCCCGCGCCCGACCGGCCATCGGGTGCGTCGAAGCCGTCGGAACGGGCAGAAATTCGAACGGCGGCGACACTGGCTGTAGAATTGCTTGGCGGCATATGGTTCCTCCGCGGCGCGATCGCGCGCCACGAGCAACCGGCGTTCGAGATCCCGAATTCCATCGGAGCGCACGAACCACATGGGGACATTCGCGAGGGTGCGCCGCATAGCCGGCACGCTGCTGACCACGAAGGCGTGGCGGCCGGCGACCTTGGCGGCGTTGGGCGGGGGCGTGCTGCACCGGGGGCGCAACGACGAGCTTGGCCTAACGGACCGGGAGCATCTCGAGGCCGCGGCGGCATGGCTGGCGCGGGCGCAGGACGCGCAGCGCGATGGCGGCGTGTCGGGCCGCTACCACCTCGGCCGCGGGTGGTCGTCGTCGTATCCCGAGACCACGGGCTACATCGTGCCCACCATGCTGGCGCTCGAGAGCGAGGGCGGCCTCGCCGGTTTCACGGACCGCGCGCGCCGGTGCGTCGAGTTCCTGTTGGGCGTGCAGCTCGCAGACGGCGCGTTCCCCGGAATGGAGATCGCGCAGAATCGCGAGCAGCCATCGATCTTCAACTCGGCGCAGATCCTGAATGGCCTAACGGCGTGGCACCGCGCGACCGGCGACGAGGACGTCCTGTGCGCCGCGCGGCGCGCGGCCGATTGGCTGGTGGCCGAGCAGGATGCGGATGGCGCGTGGCGCCGGCATCTCTACGGCTCGGGACGTACGTACACGTACACGGCGCACGCCGCCTGCTGGGTGGCCGAGTTCGGCGCGCATACCGGCGATGCGCGGTACCTCGACGCCGCGCGCCGCCATCTGCAGTGGGTGCTGTCGCACGTCGACGACGCCACGGGCTGGATCGACGACTGCGGATTCGACGACGGGTCGGGTGAGCGCACCGCCGTCACGCACACGATCGCGTACACGATCTGGGGCATCCTGATGATGTCCCACATCCTGGGCGACGAGCGCGGGATGGCGGCGGCCCGGCGCGCGGCGCGCGCCGTGGCGCGCCGGCTGGGCGTGTCCAAGTGGCTGCCGGGGCGCCTCGATGCGCGCTGGCGCCCGGCGGCCGCGTACGCGTGCCTAACGGGAAACGCCCAGATGGCGCTCATCTGGCTCGAGCTCGACCGCATCGAAGGCGATCCGGCGCTCGTCAATGCCGCGCTCGCTGCCCTCGACCTCGTCAAGCGCGCGCAGATGGTCCGGTCGGGCGACCCCGGCCTGCGCGGCGGCGTGGCGGGGTCCGATCCTGTCTGGGGCGGCTACATCGAGCTCGCCGTGCCTAACTGGGCCGCCAAGTTCTTCATCGACGCGCTGCTGGCCAAGGCCCGCACGCTCGCCGCGCTCGCGTCGCTGCCGGCCCGCACCGCCGACCGCGCGTCAACCGTGCCCGGCGGTGTGCCGCTCGCGCTGCCGCCGGCCGCGCCTCGGCCTTCCGTTAGGCGCCCACGCGTGGTGCTCCTGGCCGAAGAGCGGAGTCGCAAGGTGGCGCAGTTCTGCGAGGCATGGGCGGCGTGGGGCTTCACACCCGATGCGGTGGTACTCCGCGTGGCATCCGATGAATCGCGCGCCGAGCGGCTCGCGTCGTACGTTCGAGAGCACGGCGTGGCGGGCCTCGTGCGCCGCGCGACCGCCGGTGCGCGACCCGCCCCGGTCGCTGGCCCGGGGGCCCCCGCGCGCGCGATCCCGGAAGCCGCCGCCTACTGCGCGGCGCACGGCATTCCCATAGTGCGCTTCGCCTCGCTCGACAACGCGCCGGACGTGGCGGCGCTTCGCGCGCTCGACGCCGACATCTTCGTCCTCGCCGGGTTCGGCATCGCGCGGCCGGCGATGCTCGCGCTTCCCACCCTCGGCACCCTCAACGTACACATGGGTCTCTTGCCGCCGATGCGCGGCATGAACGTGGCCGAGTGGAGCGCGTTCACCGGCGTCCCCGTGGGATGTACCGTCCACCTGGTCGATCCCGGCGTCGACACGGGCGACATCCTGCTGTTTCGCCCCGTGGATGCAAACGGTGCCGCCGGCATCGAGGCACTGCGCCACCGCGTGGATGACGCGCAGATCATTGCGTTAGGCGACGTGGTGCGCTGGGTGGTCGAGCACGGCGCGTTGCCGCCCGCGCGCCCGCAGCATCGCGGCGAAGGGCGCCAGTATTTCGCCATGCACCCGGCGCTCCGCGCGCTGCTCGAATCCCACCTGCGCCGGAGCGCATCGCCCGGTTAGGCGGCCCGCATCACCCGCCCATTCGCTCCAACGCGGCGAGCTCGGCTGCCATGTCGCGCCGCACGTAGCACTCGAGCCCCAGCGGCGCGAGCCCGGCCTCGCGGAAGCGCGCCCGGTACCAGGCCGGCGATCGCCGCGTGAGCGCGGCCACGTCGCCTTCGACGTCGTCGGACGACGTCACCACCGGCAGATACGCCACTCCGCCTAACCGATCGGCCACGTGGGCGAGGCCCGTCCGAATCTCCGGCGCGCCGACGTAATGCAGCATGTCCGTGCATGCGATCACGTCGTACCGCGCGCGCAACCGCAAGGAGTCGAACGTGCCGAACGTGCCCTGGCGAATGCCGCGACGCCGCCCAAAACGCGCCACGACGTACGCGCTCGGATCCACGCCGTGATACGTGAGACCCGGTCGTCGCGCCAAGAGCGGTGCGCGCCACAGGCCTTCGCCGCACCCCACGTCCAACACGTGCCGCACCCGGCATCCCAGCACCCATTCGGCAACGCCGAGCACCATCGCCACGCGCCGCGCCGTCTCGGCCGGCGTCGCGATGCGATGACGCGGATGCCGATACCAACGATCGTAATACGCGCGATCGAACGTCGGGCGCACGCTCAGCCTTCCTCCAAGTGGATGGTGGCACGCAATATCGCCATACGCCGCGAGCAGCGCGACGTTCGTCCCGCAGCCATTGTGTGACACTGCGCGGCGCATCATGCTTATCGCGCGCCGATCACGATCTCACCGAGGAGGAGCGATGACGCAGCACGACGATCCCGCCGCGCGCGCGGGAGGAATGAGCCGGCGAGGGTTCGTCGGCAGCGGGTTGGCCGCCGGAGCGCTGGCCCTCGCCCGCGCCAAGGTGCCCGGGCTCGACCGCACCGCCGTCCATCTGCCTAACGGAAAGGCCGTGCCGCCGCGCTACGTGGCCGCCCCGTTCGAGCTCCAGGACACCACCATCGCCGAGCTCCAAGCCGGCATGACGTCGGGCAAATACACGGCGCACCAGATCGTCGAGCTCTACCTGGGCCGGATCGACGAGCTCGACCACCGCGGACCCGCGCTCAACGAAGTCATCGAGCTCAATCCCGACGCACTCGCCATCGCCGATTCGCTCGACGCCGAGCGAAAAAGCAAAGGCTCGCGCGGACCGCTGCACGGCATTCCGGTGTTGATCAAGGACAACATCGCGACCGACGACAAGATGATGACCACCGCCGGCTCGCTCGCGCTCGTCGGCGCCAAGGTGCCGCGCGATTCGTTCATTGCCGCGCGGCTGCGCGCGGCCGGTGCGATCATCCTCGGCAAAACCAATCTCTCGGAGTGGGCCAACTTCCGCGCCGATCACTCGACGAGCGGATGGAGCGGCCGCGGCGGACAGAGTCACAATCCCTATGCGCTCGATCGCACGCCCTCGGGATCCAGCTCGGGCTCGGGCGGCGCATCGGCGTCGAGCTACGCGGCCGCCGCCATCGGCACCGAGACGGACGGGTCGATCGTGTCGCCGAGCGCGGCGAACTCGCTCGTCGGCATCAAGCCGACCATCGGTCTCCTGAGCCGCTCGGGCATCGTGCCGATCTCGCACTCGCAGGACACGCCGGGCCCCATGTGCCGCTGCGTCGCCGACGCGGCGGCGCTCCTCGGCGTCCTAACGGGAGTCGATTCGCTCGACAAAGCGACCGCGGCCAGCGCCGGCAAGTCGCACACGGATTATACGAAGTTCCTCGATGCCGACGGCCTCAAGGGCGCGCGTATCGGGGTACTGCGCGGCCGCTTCATGGGATACAGCCGCGCCGCCGATGCGCTCATCGAGGATGCCCTCCATGCGATGCGCGATCGCGGCGCCGTGCTCATCGATCCGGTGGAATTTCCGACGGCCGGCAAATTCGGCGCTGCGGAATTCGAGGTGCTGCTGTACGAGTTCAAGGCGGACCTCAACGCGTACCTTGCAGGACTCACGTCGTCGCCGGTGAAATCGCTCGCCGATGTGATCGCGTTCAACGAGCAGCATGCATCCGAAGAGCTGGCGTACTTCGCCCAGGAGACGATGATCGCGGCGCAGAAGAAGGGGCCGCTCACGTCGCCGGCATACGTGAAAGCACTGGCCAAGTGTCACCAGCTGGCGCGCGTCCAGGGCATCGATGCGGTGCTCGCCAAGCACAAGCTCGATGCGTTAGTCGCGCCCACGCAGGGTCCGCCGACGCCCATCGATCTGGTGAACGGCGATGCCGGCGGCGGCGGCGGAAGCTCGGAGCTGGCGGCGGTGGCGGGCTACGGGAGCATCACGGTGCCCGCGGGCTACGCGTTCGGATTACCGGTCGGGATTTCGTTCATCGGCGGAGCGTGGTCGGAGCCGACGCTCATCAAGCTCGCGTACGCGTACGAGCAAGCCACCAAGCTGCGGCGGCCACCGACGTTCGCGCCGACGGCCGACGTGCCGATGGACGGGCATCCGCGACACGCCACGTGATGCTCCGTTAGGCATCTGCCGGGACCATGGCGAACGCGCGCCGCACCTGGACGCACGGCGTGGCGCTGGCCCTGCTCGCGGCCGGCGCCATCGCGGTCGCACTTGCCGTGCTGCCGTACAAGACGTTCGACCTCGACCGCTTCTTCGTGCCGAAGGAGCTGGTGCTCCACGTCGTGGCCGCGCTCACGGCGCTCGTGCTGCTGTCGCGCGCGCCGCGCCTCGAGCTCACGCGCATCGACTCGCTGCTCGCGTCGTTTCTCGCGCTGTCGCTGGTATCGGCGGTGCTGGCCACGAATTGGTGGGTCGCGTGGCGCGCGCTCGCGGTGTCGTTGTCCGGCGTCACGGTGTTCTGGTGTGCGCGGGCCGTGGCGCGCGCGGGATGGCGCGACGCCTTGCTCGCGTGCCTCGTGCTCGGTGCCGCGGCGGCCGCGCTCACCGCGCTGCTCCAGGCGTACGGGCTGCAGAGCGACTTCGTGAGCCTCAACCGCGCGCCGGGCGGTACGTTAGGCAACCGGAATTTCGTGGCGCACCTGGCGGCCATCGCCATGCCGGCACTCCTCTGGCGCACGCTCGGCGCGCGTACCACGTGGGGTGCGCGGGCCGGCAGCGCCGGGACGGTGCTGATGGCCGCGATCCTTACGCTGTCGCGGTCGCGCGCGGCGTGGTTGGCGCTCGCCGTGTGCGTCCCCATCGCCGTCATCGGCGTGATGGTCGGGCATCGGGTGTGGCGGCACAGCGTGCCGGCGGCGCGCGCGGGACGCCTCGTTGCCGCCGTGGCGGTGGTGGTGCTGGCGGCGATCTTTTTACCTAACAAACTCAACTGGAAGAGCGACTCGCCGTACCTCGATTCCGTGCGCGGCGTGGTCGACTACCGCGGCGGCAGCGGCAAAGGGCGCCTCGTCCAGTACCGCAACACGCTGCGGCTGGCGTCGGCGCACCCGGTGTGGGGCGTCGGACCGGGCAACTGGGCGGTGCGCTATCCCACCGTGGCCACGCCTAACGATCCGTCCATCGACCAGGACGACGGCATGACCGCCAATCCGTGGCCGAGCAGCGACTGGATGGCGATGCTGGCCGAGCGCGGTGCGCCGGCCACCTTGTGTCTCGTCGTCGTGTTCTTAGGACTCGGCATCACGGGTCTCCTGGCGATGTCGCCGCGCGCCGGCGCCGAGCAGTTCGCGCAGGGCCTGGCGCTGGTTGCGACCGCCGTCACCGCCGTGGTCGCCGGCGCGTTTGACGCGCTGTTGTTGCTGCCCGCTCCGGCGCTCATCGTGTGGGGGCTGCTCGGCGCACTCTCGGTTAGCACGCGCACGCGCGCGACCATCGAGCTGACGCCGGGACGCCGCGTGCTCGCCATGGTGATCGTGCTCATCGCCGGCGCGGCGGCCGCCGGCCGCAGCGCCGCACAATCGGTGGCGATGGAGCTGGTGGAGCGCGATGGACACACCGCGCAGGTCGAGCGCGCGGCATCGCTCGATCCGGGCAGCTATCCGATCCTCATGAAGCTGGCGACGATGGATGCGCGGCGGTCGCGGTGCGACGCGGTGCGTGATCGTGCCGGCGCGGCGCACGCGCTCTATCCATCGGCGCCCGCGCCGCGACGGCTGCTCGCGGCGTGTGGAGTCAAGACGCGCGCGCGCTGAGCGCGCGCCGTTAGGACGCCGCCTGCTGTGGCGGCAGCGAGGGCGAGGCCGGCCGGTCGGACTGCAGGCGCGCCATGTAGCGTTGGGCTTCCGAGATCCGTTCGATCTCGATGGCCATCGAGTCGACCGAATTCTCGATGCGCTGCAATTGCTCGGTGAGCGAATGGTCTAACGGAGTCGCCACCGGCTTCTTGTCGATGCGCCGCGCGAACGCGCGCGCGATGGGCACCACGAAAAAGATGGCGACGACCATCACGAAGAACTCGATCGCGATGTGCTCGACGCGCGCGCCGATGAAGGGCCCGAAGTCGTACGGCGGAACGGTGCCCGGTATCTGCGGAGTTTCGCTGGGACCGGGAATCGCCGGCGGCGGCGGCGGTGCCGGCACGCCCTGCTGCGCGGCCTGCGCCGCCTGCTGCGCCTGGCGGGCCGCCTCGCGTGCCTGGTCGCGCGCCACGCGCGCTTGCGCGCGCGCCGCCTCGACCTGCGCGCGCACTTCGGCTCTGATCTGAGCGGCTGCGTTGGGCGTCTGCGTCTGTGTCGCTTGCTGCATGGCTTCTCCTAACGCGGTGATCCTACCACCCGCTTCGCTGGCGAAGCGATGTAATGTGCGCCGCGTGATGCCGTCCGTGCCAGGCGTACTGCGCGAGCGCTTCCGACAACGGCACGACGCGGTTGTACTCGGGATGCCGATAGCCGCGCTCGAAATCCGACGGTTTCATCCCGCGCAGCAATGTGACCCAACGGGCGTGCAGTGCGTCAAGTAGCGCTAAGGATACGTCCACCGGAGTCGCGGGCGTGTCGGGCAGCATCACCCACACGTTCTCATCGTACGCCTTGATGGTCGGCGTGTCCTCGGTCAACGCCTGCTTGAATCGCAGATACGCGTTGATGTGGCTGTCCGGCACGTGATGCGCGAGCTGCCGCACGGTCCAGCCGCCGGGACGATACGGCGTATCGAGTTGGGAAGGTGTCAGTCCGGCAACCGCGGCACGCATCGAAGCCGGCGCGCGCGCGATGTCGTCAATGAACGCCGTGCGTTGTGAGTCCGACGTGTTCGTCGGGGGCGCAAATTTACCGAGTGGATAGCGCAGATCGGTCACTGCAACCTCGCGCATTGTCACAGAATGGTAGCACCGCGTTGGTCGTGTCGTACCATAGAGGAATCTCACGCACGATGCAACGCGGATCCACGAAACCTTCACCGCAACGATCCGTACGGACCGGTGCAGCTCGAAGATTCGATGCGCTCGCTCGGGCGAGCGCCGACGCCTAGATAAAGAGGTCTGTATGAAGCTCGCCTGGAACCCCGGCGACTACGCCGCAAACGAATGCAAGCGCTGTCACAAGATGGTCCGAACGCGATTCGAATTCCGTACCGTCCGCCTGGCGCGCTCGCGCCTCTGTGTGCCCGACGTGCTGGTCGACGTCTGCACCGAATGCGATCACATGGTGTCGATCCCACCGCAGTCCGTCCCGCAGCTTCGCGAAGCGGGCGTCGGTAAGTAAGGCAGGCTCGGGGGCGCTCCACGGAGCGCCCCCGAGTGCATCCGGGCCCGGCAGCTTTCCGTTAGGCACCGCTCCTGGCCCGGGCCGTGATCGTGCGGCCGCCGCGCCGCGGTTTCCATCCCTGACGCGCCAGCGATACGCGTCCCGAGGCGTCGAAGCGGACGCCTTCGCGTTCCAACAACACCCGCTGTGTCAGACTGCTTCCGCCGTCGCCCGCCCGCGGGCTCACGCGCCCCTGCGCGTTGATCACGCGGTGCCAGGGCAACACGGTTCCGTTAGGCAGGGCGTGCATCGCGTATCCCACCAGGCGCGGTTGTCGCGGTAGTCCCGCCAGCGCCGCCACCTGGCCGTACGTCGCCACGCGTCCGCGCGGAATCCGACGGACCACGGCGTAGATCCGCTGGTACGAGTCCGGCACCGCGCGCTCGCGGGGCGCCACGGATCACTGGGATTCGGAGTCCGGCGGGCCCGCCCGGAGCGGAGCCCAACTCGGTGGATCGCTCGCCGGGAAACTCTCCCTCGACGACTCGTCCACCGGGTCGGAATCCGCTTTCGGCTTGGGAGCGCCCGATTTGGGCCCGGGCTCGTCGTCTGGATGCGTCTTTTTCATACCGCAATCTCACCGGCAACAGGATCGAATACGACCCCTCGATGCCAGTCTCAGGCCACTTTGGGCTTCCACAGCGCCGCGTCCAGGATCGACCATAGGTGGATCACCCATCCCAGCAAGAAAAACCACAGGACGGCGGCAAGCACGAACATCACGATCGCCATGGCCAGGCGCCCCTGGAGCAGCTGGCCCAACCCAGGGATGAACAGGCTCGCCAGCGCGGAGAGAACGTTCCCAGCGGATCCTTGTCCCGACATCCGAACCTCCCGAGTGCGATCAGCGCGCGCCGGCCGTTAGACCCGCGGGCAACGCGGTCATGTACCGCTCGCGCAGGATCTGTTGGTGGTGCAGCTCGTGTCCCGCGATCATGTACACGAGAGACCGTACGGAATATTCGCCGCCGGGTGTCCGGCCGCGCCGCATGAGCTCGTCGGGACTCAGGCCGTCCACCAATGCGATGGTCGCGCCCCGCGCGCTGCCGAGCTCGGCGAGCAAGCTCGACATCGTCCGCTGGTCGAATCGCGACGATTTCACGTACGCGTTTTCGTCGAACGAGGGCAGGACGGTTTCTTCACCGCGTGCGAAGCACATCGCGCGGTACGACATCACGCGCTCGGTGTCGGTGACGTGGCCGACGACCTCTTTGATGCTCCACTTGTCGGGGGCGTAGCGGTACCGCGCGTCGCCATCGGACAGCGATCCCAGCAAGGCGCGCGTTTCGGCGGACTGCTTCTCGAGAATCTCGATCAGGTCGCCGTCAGGGACCCTGGAGATGTAGCGGTGGAAGAACTCGGCGTACTCGGTCGTGTCGGGGCGCGGGACGGGAACGCGGGCCATCGGATCTCCTCGCGAAAAGAAGAGGGGCGTCCGGATCACCCGGGACGCCGGTCCGATGCATGATGACCCGAGCCGCTCGCCGATGCCAGTCGCGAGACCTCAGGGAATGACGCTGTCCGCTACCCGCCGAGAGTAGTAGAGGCCTACGCCGCTGCCCACCGCGCTCACCATGACAGCCGTGGTGATGCCGATCTTGGCGCCGATCCACCAGCCGATTGACCCGCCGATTGTCGTGCCGATAAATGCGAGCGTGCCGCGCATCGTGTCGCTCCGGAGGAGAATGCGTCTTCCAGAGTGACGAACGACGCGGGGCGAAGGCTACGATTCCTGCGCCTCGTACTGCTCCTTGAGCTTGGCGACCACAGCCGGATCGGCGAGCGTCGTGGTGTCGCCCAACGCACGGCCCTCGGCGATGTCGCGGAGGAGCCGGCGCATGATCTTGCCCGACCGTGTTTTCGGCAGGTCGGCGCTGAACAGGATGTCGTCGGGCTTGGCGAGCGCGCCGATTTTCTCGGCGACATGGTCGCGCAATTCGTCGCACAGCTCGGGGGTCGCTTTGAAGCCTTCGCGCAGCGTGACGAACGCCGCCAGGGCCTGGCCCTTGAGCTCGTGCTGACGCCCAACGACGGCCGATTCCGCCACCGCGGGGTGCGACACGAGCGCCGACTCGACCTCCATGGTGCCGATGCGATGGCCGGCGACGTTGAGCACGTCGTCGACGCGGCCGAGAATCCAGTAGTAGCCATCCTCGTCGCGCTTGGCGCCGTCGCCCGGGAAGTACAGGTCGGGCCGGTTAGGCCACTTGGAGAAATACGTCTGCACGTAGCGCTCGGGGTCGCCCCAGATCGTGCGCAGCATCGACGGCCACGGCCGCGTCAGCGCCAACAGGCCGCCGCCTAACGGAATCGACTTGCCCTGCGCGTCGAGCAGGTCGGCCGACACGCCGGGGAAGGGCACCGTGGCGCTGCCCGGCTTGGTGGACGTGACCCCGGGGAGCGGCGTGATCATGATCGCGCCGGTCTCCGTCTGCCACCACGTGTCGACGATCGGACACCGCTCGTGGCCGATGTGGATGTTGTACCAGATCCACGCTTCGGGATTGATCGGTTCGCCCACCGAGCCTAACAGACGCAGCTGCGACAGGTCGTGGCGCGCCGGCAGATGGTCGCCCCACTTCATGAACGCGCGAATTGCGGTGGGCGCGGTGTAGAAAATCGTCACGCCGTACTTCTCGCACAGCTCCCAGAACCGGTCCTTCGCCGGCCAATCGGGCGCGCCTTCGTACATCACGCACGTCGCGCCGCACGCGAGCGGGCCGTAGACGATGTACGAATGTCCGGTCACCCAGCCGACGTCGGCCGTGCACCAATACACATCGTCTTCCTTGAGATCGAACACCCATTTGGTGGTCGCCACACAGCCGGTGAGGTAGCCGCCGGTGGTGTGCACGATGCCTTTCGGTTTTCCCGTAGTGCCCGACGTATACAGGATGTAGAGCACGTCCTCGGCGTCCATCTCTTCGGGCGCGCAGTCGGCGTCGGCATCCGCCATCAATTCGTGCCACCAGTGGTCGCGCTTGGCGTGCATCGATGCCGCCGATTCATCGCCTTGCGCGCCGGCGTGCCGCCGCACGACCACGACGTGCTCGATGCTCGGCGTGTCTTCGATTGCTTTGTCGGCGTTTCGCTTGAGCGGAATGATTTGTCCGCGACGATACCCGCCGTCGGCGGTGATGAGCACCTTCGCCTCGGCGTCGTTGATGCGATCGCGCAGCGACTCGGCGGAGAATCCGCCGAACACCACCGAATGCGGCGCGCCGATGCGGGCGCAGGCGAGCATCGCGATGGCCGCTTCGGGAATCATCGGGAGATAGATCGCGACACGGTCGCCGCGCTTCACGCCCAACCCGCGCAACACGTTGCCGAACTTGCAGACTTCGCGGTGCAGGTCCCAATACGTGTAGGTGCGCGTGTCACCTGGCTCGCCTTCCCAGATGAGCGCTGCCTTGTTGCGTCGCGGGCCGCGCAGGTGGCGATCGAGGCAATTGACCGACGCGTTGAGCGTTCCGCCTTGAAACCACTTGGCCCACGGCGGATTCCACTCGAGGACTTTGGTGAACGGCTTCGACCACTCGAGCTCGCGGGCCATCTCGGCCCAGAACGCTTCCGGATCGCGCGCGGCGCGATCGTAGACATCGCGTGACGGTACGTTGGCGGCGCGCGAGAAGTCCGCCGGCGGCGGGAACTTTCGCGTTTCCTGGAGGAGCACGTC
>DATNAM010000270.1:0-19015 GCA_035572595.1 Gemmatimonadaceae bacterium | reverse complement strand
GATGACAGCGTGGATGTGGTGGCGCGGATTGATGCTCCCGGTGAGCGTGATCGGGAAATCCGACGTCAGCGAGCCGTTCACGGTCTCGAGATCGATCTCGGCGTTGAGGTTGGCGGGGAGATCGGCGGTGATCGAGCCGTTGACGGTGTTGTAGCGGAGGTCGCCGTTGCCGGTAAGCGCGTCCATGCGGACGTGCACGTCGCCGTTCACGGTGCTGGCGTCGACCGGCCCACTGGTCGTGGCCGCTTCGATGGATCCGTTCACGGTGCTCGCGCGGACGGGCGCCGTGGCGCCGGCCACGCGCACGTCGCCGTTGACTGTCGCCGCATTCATCAAGACGCCTTTGGGCAGCTTGACGGTGAAGTGAACCGAGACGTTGTCGTTGTGACTGCCGTCGTTGTGCGAGTGATAGCCGTTTTCGTCGCACGTGTCGCCCTCGTGCCAGAGCGCGCACACGGTGACATCGCTGCCGTCCTTGGTGACCACGAAGTGGACGCGTTTCGGGTCGGCATCGCCGTGGTATTGTTTGACCCCGTGAACGGACGCTTGATCGTCGGAGGCGGCTTCGACCTCCACACCGCCGTTCAGGTTCAGCACCCGGAGGCGGCTGCCGGCGGGGATGGCGCCCGACCAATCGAAGGTGTCGCCGTTTCCCGCATCGGCGGACTGCGCGCCTAACGGAGCGGCGAGGGCGGCGAAGGCCGCGAGAGCAATGATGCCGCGAAGTATGGCTCGCATCGGGTTAGTCCTCATGGGAAGAGTGGCCGGGCCGTTCGACCGTGATACCGCCGCTGAACGTCTCGGCGGTGACACGGGCGCCGCCGCCGTTGATCGAGAACTCCATGTGCTTCTGTCCGACCTCGGAGCCGGGCTGCAGCGTCATCGGGTAGTCGCTTTGGACGTCGCCGCTGAACGTGCTGACGTCGAACGTGACGCCGGTCGCCGGGATGGCGAGTGTGATGTCGCCGGAGTGCGAGTGGAAATCGTAGCGGCCCGCGCGGTCGATGGTGCCGCCGAATCGCGTGTCCCCGCTCACCGTTTCCGTGTGCACGAACGACGAGTGTGTGCTGCCGAGCACGATGTCGCCGCTAGTGGACTGGGCGTTGATGTCGCCGGTGATGTCGGTGGCGTTGACATCGCCGCTCACGCCGTTGATGCGCAGGCCATGCCCAACGTGACGGGCGGTGAGCGAACCGGACACGGATTCGAGCGTCGCGCGACCGGTTGCGTTAGTCACGGTCACGTCGCCGCTCACCGAGCGCGCTTCGACGTCGCTGCCGCCGTCGGTGGTGATGTCGGCGGACACGCTGTGGCTGATGAGGCGGGCGCCGGCGGGAATGGTGATGTCGTATTCGGTGTCCCCCATGTCGTCATGGATCGAGCGGACCGACAGGCTGACGCGGCCGTTGTTCGCATCGAGCTGCAAGCCTCCGTTTTCGCTCGAGGCTTTGATGCGGACCTGGTCGCGGTTCCAGCTGGTGACTTTGATGTCGCCGGAAATCAGCGAGAGCTCCACGACGCCGCCGCTGGACAATGCGACGGTGGTGTCGATGCGGGACGACTCATCATCATCGTCGCGATGTTGTCGCTGCGCCGGCAGGAGCGCGGGCGTGGCCGCCATCGTCGCGGCCAGGCAGAGAACACTGTACAGTCGGACAAACATTGCGGGCCTCACGTGCGAGCAGGGAGTAAGGCAACGGTTCGAAGCAAGGAGATCTTTTGATTCAGGGCGTCGTTCAACTGGCCGTGCAAAAACCCGTTATTCGGATCGTGCGCCAGCGCCGCTCGGCTCTGCGCGATGGCCTGGTCGATGATGCGGAGGTTTTTCTCGATGACGGCGATGGTTGCCGTGTCGAGGTGCGACCGCCGGTCGCGGGCGATCGAGTCGAGCTCGGCGATCTCGCGGGCGTAGATTTGCTGGACGGACGCTGCGTTAGGCTTGGCGGCCGACACGTTGCGCGCCGCCGGGGCCGGAATGTCGAGCTGGGATTCGTTGGACTCCGCCGCGGGCGTTCGATCGTCGGCCGCCACGACAGCGGACGGCGCGGACTGCCGGCCGCCGCGCATGGCGAGGGTGGTGATGCCCGCGGTGGCAGCGACGAGCACCGCCGCCGCGGCGGCGAGCGACGCCGGCGCGAGGTACCACGGCCTAACGGAGTTCCTAACCGGCGGCCGGCCGGCGCGTCGGGCCGCGGCGTCGGGCAGCGCGACCACCGGGGCCGCGATGCGGCCGGCGATCGCGGGCCAGAGATCGTGCGACGGCGTGAGCTCGGGGAGCGCGGACGCCTCGGCGGTGATCGCCGAGAGGCTGGCGAGCAGCTCGCGGCACCGGTCGCACGCCGCGGCGTGGGATTCGAGGGCCGCCCGTTGGGCCGGATCGAGGGCGTTCTCCACGTAGTCGGAGAGCGCCGCATCGAATTGATCGCAGGTACAGGATCGAGTCGTCATCGGTTCAATGCCTCGCGCAACAGAAGCCTGGCGCGGTGCAGCTGCGCCTTACTGCCGCCTGAGGTCACGCCGAGCATCTCGGCGATTTCCTCGTGTCGATAGCCTTCCACGTCGTGCAACACGAACACGCGTCGTGCGCCGGGAGGCAGCAACGCGATCGCTGTCTCGAGGTCCATCCGGTCGGCGTGCGAGGGCGGCGCGCTGGCGCCGTACAACTCTTCACTTTCCTCGTCGTCATCGCCTGCCGCGGCGCGCGAACGCTCGCGACCCTGCGTTTTCCGATCGTTCAATACCACGTTCACGGCCAGCCGATGGAGCCAGGTGCTGAAGGCGCTTTCGCCGCGGAACAGCGCGAGTTTCTCCCACGCCCGGACGAACACGTCTTGCGTCAACTCTTCCGCTCTCACGCGATCGCCGCACATGCGCACGCAGATGGAAAACACCCGCTGCATGTTCGCGCGGTACACGCGCTCGAAAGCCTGCCGGTCGCCCGCCGCAGCCAGCGCTACGTCGGACTCGGGCTCCTCATTCGGAATCGTCGTCACCACGTCTTCCATCGTGGCTGTCAACATTCGGTTCACGCCTTGATGCCGTCGCTGAATCAGATAGCACGGGTGCCCGAAAGGTTTGAACGGTCACGAGTGTGAAACTGCCGAGTTGGCAGTCCCCAGAGCTTCGAGGAGGGGAGGCAGATCGCGGATATCTGCGATGAGGCGGTTCGGCCGAGCTGTCTCGAGTATTTCGCGGGTGAAGGGTCCCCAGAGCGCGCCAACGGTGAACACGCCGGCGGCATTTCCGGCGGCGACGTCGTGGGGAGAGTCGCCGACGAAGACGGCGTCTCGGGGATCGCGGGCGAGCTGGCCGAGTGCGAAGAGCACGGGTTCCGGATTGGGTTTGTGCGATGTGGTGGAGTCGGCGCCGACGACGTGAGCGAACATGGAATCGATGCCCATGAGGCGCAGGGCGCGGGTTGCGGCGTCGGTGGCTTTGCTGGTGACGAGCGCCATGGGGTGGCCGCGGGTGTGGAGGAGGCTGAGTGTCTCGCGAACACCGGCGTATTCGCGGAGCAGCTCGTCGTGGTGCAGGTTCTGCCAGGTGCGATACGTGGTGGTCATGGGCTCGATCAGGGTCTCGTCGGCGACGAGCGCGCGGATCTGGGATGCGAGCGGGGTGCCCATGCCGGCGATCCAGGCTTGGTCGGCTGGTGCCGCGCCCAAGTGGGTGTTGAAGGTGTGCCTGAAGGCGCCGAGGATGAGCTCGACTGAATCGGCGAGGGTGCCATCGAGGTCGAACAGGACGACGAGCGGTGCGGAGGGCGACATCGCCTGAATCTAGGAGCATGCGACGGTAGCGGCGAAGCGCTGGACGGGGCGGTGCGTTAGGTGAGGCCGATGAGCATAGCGACGAGGGTGTGGGTTGGTTCGGGCGCGACGACACCGACGCGTTCCTGGACGTCGGCGAATGTACCGAGTGCACGCAGCCAGGCCTCATCGGGCAGGGGAGCGACGGCGAGGTCATCGAGCACGCGTTCGGCGCCGATGCCGAAGGGCAGGGTGATGGCGCGGCGTGCGCGCGCGGCGAGCGGTGCGAGCGTTGGGCGGAGGTGATGCGGCGCGCGCGCGGTGATCGAGACGATGCGGCGCATGGCGTGGCGGCGGCCCGGGGCGTGGAGCGGCAGTGCGCCGCCGGTGGCGGCGACGGTGGAGCGGCGGGCGAGCCATCGGTCGGAGAGCCCGAGCGCGGCAGAGACGACGTCGGCAGGCGGCTCGACGTGCGGGGGCGCGATGGTCGGTGCGCTCAAGATCCTGGCGATGTCGATGAGGACGGCCGGGTCATCGTCGAGCGGACGAAGGTCGAACGATCCGACCATGATGCTGCCTAACGAATGGCGGTACACCGCGAGGGTACATGCGCGTGTGGCCGGCTGGACCGCGACGACCGGCAGCTGGTGTTCGGTTACCGGCGCGGCGTGAGACTGCCAGGCGGCGATGATGCGCCGCAGCGTTTCGTGGCGTTGCGAGGTGGACGGTGCGTCGTTGGGTGGTGCTCCAGGCACGATGGTGCCGGCGATGCCAACGGCGCGATTTGCGGCGCGGAGCTTGGCGTGGAGGCGTTGCTCGATGCGGAGCAGGGATTCGGCGGCCGCGGGTGGCTGCATGGTGTAGACGGCGACGCGGGAGTGCGCGGACCCGATGCGCCGTGTGCGACCGACACGTTGCTCGAGCCGGGCCGGCGTCCAGGGGAGATCGAGATGGACGACGACGGAGGCGTCCTGCAGGTTGACGCCTTCGCTGAGGAGATCGGTGGTGAGGAGGAGGTCGACGCGTTCGATGTCGCGCGGCGGCGCAGCTCCTTGTGCGAGCGGTGCGAACCGCGCGAGGAGCTCGGCGCGGGTGACGGGGCCGCTGGGGAGTTGGCCGCCGCGTGCGGTGAGGGCGGCGGCCGCAGATCGATCGGGCAGACGCGGGAATAGTGTGCGGACGGTGTCGGCGAACTGGGAGAACGCGACGATTTTCTCGCCGGGGTGCGCGATGCGGATTTCGTGCAGGCGCGTTGCGCGTTCGACGTCGGTCCAGGCGCTGGCGATGGTGCGATGGCGGAGGGCACGAAGGGCGGCGGCGTGCGCGGCGACGATGTCGCGCATCGGCTCCGTTAGGCCGGTTTCGCGATCGAATAGGTGGGGGAACGCGAGCTGGACCGCATCATCGTGGCACACCCATGCGGCGAGTGTGGCGCGCGAGGGGTAGCGGCCGGTGGCCAGGTTTGCGTCGAGGGCGGTGGCCATGGCGAGGCGGCGGTCGAGGGCGTGAAGGAGAGCGCCCTGGCTCGAGGCCCATTGGCGTGCGAGTCCCCAGTGGACGAGGGCGCCGCCGTCGTCACCGTCGCGCGGAGGGAGTGGGGGCGGGAGGGCCGTGATTTGCTCGAGCAGGGCCTGATCATCGCCGACCTTCAACCAAACGGGGGGCAGGAGGGCGGGCAGCGCGGCGTCGGCGACATCGGCGCGTTCGCGTCGAATGATGTATGAAGCGTGTTGGTCGGGTGTATGCTGCCACGCGCGGGCGCCGAGGAAGAGGGCGAGGACCGCCGCAAGGTCGTTGGCGTGATTGTGGACCGGGGTCGCCGAGAGCAGGAGGACGCGTGCACCGCAGGTGAGGGCAGCGATGCGCGCGTAGCGTTTGGTGGCTGGATTGCGCGCATGGTGGGCCTCGTCGAGCACCACGAGGTCGAACCTCGCGTTAGGCACTCGTCCTCGGCTCAGCGCATCGTAGGACACGACGTGGGCGCGGGCGCCGCCGCGTTCGAGTGCGTCGTGCCACATGCGTGCGAGGGCGGCGGGGGCGACGACGAGGGCCCGGTTTGACTCCCGGATGAGCGCGACCGCGACGAAGGTTTTGCCGAGTCCGACGTCATCGGCGAGGAGGGCACCGCCGAATTCGGAGAGGGCGCGACGAACGCGGCCGACGGCGGAGCGTTGATGCGGACGGAGTGCGACGCTTCCGACGCATGGCGCCGACTGCGACTCGTGCTCGTGCAAGAACAGGTTGGCGATGGTCGCGCGCACGCGGGCGGCCTCGGTGCGCGCGATCATGATGTCGTCCATTCGAGGAGCGGTGTGATGTCCGAGTGGGGCACGCGGTAGGCGCGGAGGGTGGCATCGAGCAATTCGTCATCGCCGAGTTTGGCGCCGAGGTGGGCGCGTTGGGCGAGGGGGGCGAGGATGTTTCGGGCGTGGGGCCAATCTTTCGGAATCGGCAGAAGGGAAACGGTCCAGGCGAGGAAGCGCCGATAACCGCCGCGCGCCGGTTCAGCGATGAGTGTGAGCCAGGCGGCGAGCAGCGGCGAGTTCATCAGCGCGGCGACGGCATGGGCATCGCGCGTATCTCGGCAGGCCAGCACGTAGCAGCTATTGAGAGCGACGGCGTTGTCGTTCGGCATGAGCACGAGGGCTCGAGGGGTGCGGCCGACGTCGGCCCAGACCACGCGTGCGTATGCGGACGCGGCGCCGGCGGTGCGAAACAGCGCCCACCAGGGTCCGCGGGAGCGTGCGTCGGCGCGACGCGAGAGGGCGGGGCGCCAGCGCGCGAGCCAGGCGTGCGCGTGCGGCGGCAGGATTCGAAGCGGCGCGCCGCGGGCGTCGTGGGTCCACACGATCCATTCGCCGGTTCCGTTAGGCGGCAAGCGCCACGGGGTGAGCCCTTCGCCCCGCACGAGCGGCCGCAATAGTCGACGCTCGATGCGGCCGGTGCGCCGGCCGTCGTGCACGGCGGCGACATCGGACATGGTGTCGATGCAGCGGACGATGAACGCCTCGTTGAGTCCGCACTTGACGCCTAACTGTGGGGGGCCGAGTGGGCTTTCGACGAGGGGAATTCCGGCGGAGGCGAGGCGGTCGAACGCATCGCGCACCGAGGGCGGGGCGAGGAGCCAGGGACTCGCCGGATCCGGATCGAAGCCGAGTCGCGAGCGGGGGCTGCACCAGTCGGCGATTCGGTTAGGCCGGTGGACGGTGGTGCGGAGCATCTCGTCCGGTTCGGCCTGCACGATGTGTCCGATGGGGCGCGGGGTTCGTCGCACGGCAACGATGAGCGATGGGTACACGGCGGCATCGAATTGCCGCGGGGCTTCGCTCCAATCCTCTATCGAGACGAGGCGTGCGTGCTCGTGTAGTTGGGCGCGGAGCCCGCCGCCGGCGAGTGCGCGCCAGAGTTTGGTTGGGAGCAGCAGCGCGAGTGTGCCTCCGGGTTGGAGCAGTGACAGAGCGCGTTCTGCGAACAGCGCGGCGAGATCCACTTGCGCGGCGAAGCCGAGTGTTGCGCGGGCTGCCGAGGCGCCTCGGGTCCAGGGGGCGAGGCGGTAGGAGGTGAATCGGCGGCGCAGGTCCATGCGTGCGGCGGTCGGGATGCGGTGGAGGCGGACCCACGGTGGATTTCCGAGGATGGTGGTAAAGCCACCCGAGCGGGCGACGTCGGGGAAGTGTGTGATCCAGGCGAACGGCAGGGCGCCGCCGTTGCGGACATTGCGGAGGCAGGTGGCGAGTGAGCGGCTGCGGTCTCGTTCGGCGGCCAGGCGTTGGCGTGCGACGGAGGCTGGTGTGGTGCGGGTGCCGAAGAGGTCTCTGCCTCGGAGTGCGGAGAGGATATCGCGGCGGCGTGCGGAGCAGCTGGCGAGTTGTCGTTCGAGGTGAGCGATGACGAGTGTACGTTCGGCGCGATCGAGGGCGCGCTGCAGCGTGTGTTTCCGCGGGCCACTCGATCGTGCGTAGCGTTCGCGGAGTTGGGCGAGGCGGGAGCCGCCGGCCGTGGTACGTGTGTTAGGATCGAAGGCGTCGCCGGCGAGTGAATCGCCGATGCGGATGTGTCGATCGAGATTCGGGAGTGGTGGGACGAGCATGGGGTCATGGACATCGCAGTCGATGACGACGGAGAGCCAGAGTCGGAGCTCGCAGAGCCAGACGGCGGTCGGATTGATATCGACACCGAAGATGGATTTCGTCAGGATGTCGCGCCTGAGCTGCCAGACCGGGCGCGGGTCGCCGAGTTTGGCGCGGAGGGCAGCGAGTTGCTCGAGGATGTGGACGAGGAAGGCGCCGCTGCCGCAGGCCGGATCGAGAATGGTGATCGAGGCGCATCGATCGCGGAGGAGGGCGGCACACTGCTCGTTAGGCATCTGGCCATCGAGGGCGGCGCGGGTGACGTCGAGGTCGATGGTTTCGCCGCACAGCGCGTGGGCCAAGGCCGCGTGGCTGACGGTGGCGACGAGTTTGCGGGGCGTATAGAACGCGCCTGAGGCGCGGCGCGCGTTTGCTTCCATCAGGGACTCGAACGCTTTGCCCAGCATTTCCGGATCGACCGCGGCTTCGGACCAATTCGCGGATTCTTCGCGCGGAGAGAAGCGGTACCGCGCCAACAGCTCTCCGAATACGACGCCGAGTGTTTCGTTAGGAAATTGGAGATCAGCGCGGTGTCGTTCGAGATTGGTGCGGGCGAAGAGGCCGCCGTTCAGGAACGGAATGCGGCCGAAGGCGCGTGCCAGCGCGGCGCGTGCGCGCGGTGGAGTGTTGAGTGTCCCGAAAAAGAGCGGCAGGAGGACGGTGCGGTGGTAGGCTGCATTGCGTTCCATGCAGCGGGCGAAGCCATTTTCGAGGAATCGGCGGTCGTGATTGAGCCAGCCTTTGGTTTGGAGGAAGCTGAGGAAGAGGAGGCGTGAGACGTATAGCAGTGCGAGCTCAGCGCGTTCAACATTTGGAACGCGTCGAGTGGAGCGGGTGAACGCAGCGGAGTCGGCGAGGTTGGCGACGACTTGTTCGAGGGTGCGATAGAAGCGTCGTGTGAGGGCATCGCGGCCGAGTGTGTCGAGCCAGGCGGAGTGTCGGAGGATTTCTGGTTCATCGGAGGCGGCGGCGAGTGCGGCAAATGTTTCTGCGTCACTTGGGACGACGTGGGTGCGATCGACGTGGAGGGCGACGACGCGAGGTTTGGATCGATCGGGCGACCAGGTGGCGATGGTGAGGTCGCATCCATTGTATTGTGTGGCGAGGAGCAGCCAGAAAATTTGGGGTGCGTGTGATGCGCAGTGTTGGGCGACGGATGTTGCGAGTGTTCGGAGGGGCGTTCCGCTTTCGCATTCGACGAGGAGGGCGCGGAGTGCGCCGGTGCTCGTTGCGACGTGGGCGGAGCGGACCAACGCTGGCGGGAGTCCGAGGGATGTTTGCGTGTCCGGATCGAGGGCGGCCGGGTGGATTGCGAAGCCGAGTTCTGAGGCGAGGGCGGAGAGCCCGGCGTGGGTGCCGGTGGCGGCGAGCAGGGCGGCGACGGATTCGAGTGAGCGCACGCCGCGAACGTAGTCGGGGGGGAGTCGCGGGGCCGGTGCGAAACGTTGCGGGGCGGTCCGAAGGAACGCGCGGGTATGTTGGGCATGAGCGATGTCCAACGAAACAGCTGTGCATGCGTATCGGAACATGAACACGCGTGCTGCGCAACGCCTGCCTTACGTTGGGCGTCAGTTAGAATACCTTGGCGACTCGGAATGGGAGAATGCGATGCGAACTCTGATGAGTGTGGTGTGCGGGGGGTGCGTGATGGTTTCTGCGGTGCATGCGCAGGACACGTCGAGCAATCATCGGTTTACGCTCCGCGACATTTTCGAGTTGCAGTGGGCGGCGGATCCGCAAATTTCGCCGGACGGGCGGGAGATCGTGTACGCGCGATCGCGGTACGACATCATGAAGGATGTGGAGCGGTCGACGCTCTGGATGGTGAACGCGGACGGTGGCGATCAGCGTCCGTTGACGAGCGGCGGTGCGCGGAACGACGGGAACGCGAAGTGGTCGCCGGACGGCGGGCGGTTGGCGTACGTGTCGAATGCGGACGGGTCGAGCGAAATTCACGTGCGGTGGATGGCGTCGGGTGTCGAGGGTGTGGTGACGCACCTGGAGCATGGGCCATCGGCGTTGGCGTGGTCGCCGGACGGCAAGTGGATCGCGTTCATGATGTTCGTGCCGGAGCCGGGGCCATCGATCGTGACGCTGCCGGCCAAGCCTAACGGAGCCGACTGGGGCCCGCCGACGCGGTACACGGAAGCGCTGCAATACCGGCGGGACGGCGGCGGCGATGTGCCCTCGGGCCACGCGCACATTTTCGTGGTGAGCGCGGACGGCGGGGCGCCGAGGCAGTTGACTAACGGAGCGTTCAACGACGGCGCGCCCACGTGGTCGCCGGACGGCAAGACGATCTTCTTCGCGGCGAACCGGCATCCCGACGGCGACTACACCCCGCTCAACAGCGAAGTCTATTCGGTGCCGGTGGACGGCGGCCCGGTGCGCGCGTTGACGGCGCGCGACGGGCCGGACAACAATCCGGCGATCTCGCCCGACGGCAAATTGGTCGCGTACACGGGATTCGACGACCACCATCAGGGCTATCAGGTGACGCACCTCTACCTGATGAACGCGGATGGGTCATCGCCGCGCGCCCTCACGCCTAACTTCGACCGCGACCTCTTCGCGCCCTCGTGGGCGCCGGACGGGCGGGGGCTGTACGTGTTGTTCGATGATCACGGCGACACGAAAATCGGATACGTAACGTTGGACGGGAAGGTGACGGCGGTCGCGTCGCACGTGGGCGGGTTGGACATCGGCCGTCCGTATCCCGGCGGCTCGTACTCGATGTCGCACGCGGGGCGCATCGCGTTCACCGAATCGGACCCGGACCATCCGGCGGATGTCGCCGTCACGGCGGCGCGGCCGGGCGGCGCGGCGGTGCGCCTGACCCGACTCAACGATGGCTTGTTCGGACCGGGCGGCAAGACGTTAGGCGCGGTGCACGACATCCACATCACGTCGTCGTTCGACCAGCGCGACGTGGAAGGCTGGGTCATCACGCCGCCGGGATTCGACGCCACCCACAAGTATCCGTTAGTCCTCGAGATTCACGGCGGCCCGTACCTGAACTATGGCGACCGGTGGTCGGCCGAGCTGCAGACGTACGCGGCGGCCGGCTACGTGGTGCTGTACATGAATCCGCGCGGCAGCACCAGTTACGGCGAGACGTTCGGCAATTTGATCAACCACGACTATCCGGACCACGACTACGACGACCTGATGTCGGGCGTGGACGCGGTGATCGCGAAAGGATACGTGGATCCCGATCAGCTGTACGTGACGGGCGGCAGCGGGGGCGGCGTCCTCACGGCCTGGATCGTCGGCCACACGCACCGGTTCCGCGCGGCGGTGGTGCAGAAGCCGGTCATCAACTGGTACAGCTGGGTGCTCACGGCCGACGTCTCCGAATTTGGCCTAACGTACTGGTTCACGGGCATGCCGTGGACGCAGGCCGACACGTACATGAAGTATTCGCCGATCACGTACGTCGGGAACGTCACGACCCCCACGATGATGATCACCGGCGACGTCGACTACCGGACGCCGAGCTCGGAAGCCGAACAGTTTTACGGCGCGCTGAAACTGCGCAAGGTCCCGGCCGCCCTCGTCCGTGTGCCTAACGCGTCCCACGAAATCTCGGCCACGCCGAGTCACATGATGACGAAGTTGGCCTACGTGCTGGCGTGGTTCAAGAAATGGCAGAACGCCGCGCCGCAGACATCGGTCGGCGAGCAATAAACGTCGCCGCCGACGCGTCGGGCCGCAAATGGAACGCCTCCGAATACCTGTCGGCACAGGCATCGGAGGCGCCCCCACTCGGAGGAAGTCGAAGCCCGAAGGCTTCGTTCATAAGACGAACGCCAGCCAAAAAAGGTTTCCTTCCCCCCAAATTCACCCCGATACGTACTCTCGGCCCCGCCACTCGACGTGACGGCCGCGCATGACGGCGCGCAAAACGATGTACGCCAACATCAACGAGCCCAACGGGTAAATCGCGGCAAACCGCAACGCCCGCGATGGCCCGGTCACCGGCGCCCGAAGATATACCTGGACCCACCATAGTATTGTTGCGCCCGTCGCGATCGCCGACCACTCGACCCACGTGGTCGCGACCAACCCGAACGCCGCGCAGGTGAGCACCACCACGGGCGCAACGCTGGCGAGCGGCGCCGCTAACAGCACCAACGGAAGAAGCGCACGCCCGGCTGGCCCGAACGGCGTCGCCCGGATGCCGCCCGCGTAAATGTTCTTCATCCACCCGCGCACCAGCGAGCCGAGCGACGTGTACATGCGCGTCGAAAGATACTTTCGACCCTGCACGAGCTCCGTCCGCTTGCCGCGCTCGAACAGCAGTTGCGCCATCGCCAGGTCCTCGGCGACCTGATCACGCACCGCACCGTGTCCGCCGACTTCCTCGTACGCGGCGCGCGTCATCAACATGAACTGGCCGTTCGCCAGCTTGTCCGTGACGCGCGGCGATTCGTTTACCATCCGCGCACCACCGAATCGCATCGACAACATCGCGAACACCTGTGGCTGGATGAGCCGCTCCCAAAATGTCAGCATCACCTGACGGCCCAGCACGCTCACGAAATCGAGCGATCGACTGCGCAACCGATGTACCGAACGGCCAAGCAACTCGCGCCCGTGGCGCGTGTCCGCGTCGGTGAAGCAGAAAATCTCTCCCGATGCGACCGCGACACCCTGGCTGCACGCCCACTGTTTCCCGAACCAGCCGTCGGGCAGCGCGGCCGCTTCGATCGCGATAACCCGAGGGTCGAGCGCTGCCATCGCACGGGCGATGGCCAGCGTGTCATCATCGGAATGGTCGTCGACGACGACGACCTCGAGCGCGGGATAGCGCGACACGAGAACCGATTGCACGCAGGCGGCGATGTTTCCCGCTTCGTTGCGAGCCGGTATGATGACGGTAACCTTGGGCGCGTCGGACGCATCGGTGGAGGGCTCCCGATCGAGCGACGGATCACCGCGCGCTCGCCACAGTGCGGCGACGGGTATGACGATCCACGGCGCCGCGGCGACGACCGCAAGCGTCAGCACGTGGTCACGGCGAAAACGGCTCGCTTGGCTGTCGTCACCACGGAAAAGTAGCGGCCAATTTTGCGCACGGGGAAGGTCGGGCGATACTTTGATGGTCGCGCTGGACAAGCGAAACTACGCCGACAACACTTCGGAAGAACCGCGTGTGGCAATATTGGAGCGAATAACGGACGTGAGCACACAACCTTCGAAGCCCGGAGTTCGCGAAGTGCCGGCGTCGGCGGTGATCGGAATGCGGGAGCGCGGGGATGACCTGACGTTCGTCGACGTCCGCGAACAACACGAATGGAACCTCTTCCGGATCCACGGCGCGCTCCACATTCCACTCGGCGCCCTGCGCGAGGAGGCGGAAGCGCGATTGCGGCCGGATCGCACCATCGTTCTCTATTGCGCGCGCGGCGGCCGCGCGGCGACCGGCGCGGCGACGCTGGTCGAATTGGGGTTCGCCGACGTACTTTCGGTCGAAGGCGGACTCATGGGGTGGGTGAACGCGGGCGGCCCGCTGGACGAGTAGCGGCGGGTGGCGTTCGGCGAGGGCGATCCGTTAGGCAGGGGACCGAGTGGCGCGGCTCGCGTGCTCGCGAGGCCGGAGGTCGAGCGTCTCGCCCAGGCGTTGCGCACGCGGAAGCCGCGTGCGATCGGCGTCGGCCCCGGTGGGCGGCGAGCGGCGGTCGCGTTGCTGCTCAGGGCGCGCGATCGAGAGGCGGTCGAGCTCTTGATGATCAAGCGCGCGACGTATGCAGGCGACCCGTGGAGCGGACACTTCGCACTGCCGGGCGGACGACAAGAATCGGATGAGACGCTCGAGCAGACGGCCATTCGCGAAACGCGCGAGGAGATCGCCCTCGACCTCACACGCGACGGTCTGCTCCTCGGACGCCTCGATGATGTGCAGCCGCGGACGGTGGCGCTGCCGCGACTCGTGATCACGCCGTTCGTCGGCGCCGTGGCCGGTGACGGTGCGCTGACGCTGAGCGACGAAGTTGCAGAAGCGTTCTGGGTGCCGGTGGACGCACTGCGCGCCCCGGAGGCGACACGCAACGTGGTGCTGGAGCTGACGGGCGGTCCGCGATCCGTGCCCACGTTCCAGCACGGCGGCCGCACCATTTGGGGCCTAACGGAACGCATTCTGCGGCAGTTTCTGGCGCTCACATCTGCCGGGTGACGGCCATGTACACGCGTATTCTGGTGCCGCTCGAGAATTCGCCGTACGACGACGCGATCCTGGATCACGTCCGCACGCTCGCCCGGCTGTGCCGCGCGTCGATCATCCTCATCCACGTGGCCGACGGCTGGGCCGCACGCAATCTGCGCCAACTCGACCTGCGCGAAAGCGAAGAGATGCGCGCCGACCGCGAGTACCTCACACGCACGGCGGCCACGCTCGAAGCCGACGGTTTCGATGTGGATGCTGTCCTCGCCAACGGCGACCCGGCGCGCGAAATCGCCGAAGCCGCAACGCGCGAACGATGCGATCTCATCGCGATGTCCACGCACGGCCACCGGTTTTTCTCCGATCTCATCTATGGCAGCGTCGCCGACGGCGTACGCCATAAATCCGATGTGCCGGTGCTGCTGGTCCGCGGCTCCAAAACCCACCGACCAGCAGCGATACCGGCGAACGCTCCTCAGCCGCCCGCGCCGCGCGCCTCTTGACACCGCCGTGCGGCGCATGGCGATTTACGCCATGCCCTCAACGGTGCGCTTAGGAACGCAGGGTTGGAACTACGAGGCGTGGGTAGGCCCATTCTATCCGCCCGACACCCGCGCCTCCGATTTCCTCGCGGTCTACTCGCGCGCCTTCGATACGGTCGAGATCGACTCGACGTTCTACGCGATCCCTCCCGAGCGCACCGTGCAAAGTTGGGCGGAACGTACGCCGGGCCATTTCACGTTCGCGCTCAAGCTGCCGCAGGAAATTACCCACGAACACCGGCTGCGCGACTGCGCCGATCTCACCGCCCAATTCTTCGATCGCGCCCGCGCACTCGGCGCCAAGCTCGGGCCCGTGTTGGTCCAACTGGGTCCGGAATTTGGTCCGTCCGAGCTGCCGGCGCTGGCGAGCTTTCTGCCGACGCTGCCGCGCGACGTGCGCGTGGCCATCGAGTTCCGCCAACGCGCGTGGATCCATGAGGGCGTGCTCGCCCTGCTCGCCGAGCATCACGTTGCCTTGGCGCTCACCGATGCGCGATGGATTCCGCGTCGCACGATGCTTGCGCTCGCCGAGAAGCCGACGGCAAACTTCGCGTACATTCGGTGGATGGGGCCCGATCGCGACATCGTCGACTACTCGCGCATTCAGGCCGACCGGACGCGCGAGCTCGAGGCGTGGGCCGAGGCGATTTTGATGCTCGCGCAGAAGGTGACCGCGGTGTACGGTTACGCCAACAATCATTTCGCGGGACACAGCCCCGCTACGGCTCGCCAGCTGCAACGGCTCCTCGGCCAACATCCGGTGGATCCGAGCGAGCTCGGCGAGCAGATGTCGCTGTTTTGATGGTTCCGTTCGCTATCGTTAGGCACTGACGCATGAATCGCCGCACGTTGATCGGTTTCGTGGTGGCCGCGGGGGCGGCCGCCCTGTTCGCTCGGTTAGGCGTTTGGCAGCTGCACCGGCTTGGCGAGCGGCGGGCATTCAACACGCAATTCGAGCAGCGTCTCGCGGCGTCGCCGGCGCCGCTCGACAGCATCCCCGCCGACACCGCGCTCGCCAAGTATCGCCGCGTGCGCGTGCACGGCACGTTCGACTACGATCATCAGTTCGTCATCACCGGCCGGTCGCGCGACGGCGCGCCCGGCGTGTTCCTCATCACGCCGCTCAAACCCGACAGCGGCCCGCGCGCCGTGCTGGTCAATCGCGGCTGGGTGTACTCGCCCGACGCGTCGTCGGTGAACAAATCGCTGTGGCTCGAGCCGGAACGCACCACCGTCGACGGATTCATCGAACCGATGGCCGCACGCGAGAGCGGCGGATCGCAGTCGGCCAGCAATCCGCGCGCGTGGCGAGAGCTCGACTACGCGCGCGCGACCTCCGAGCTGCCGTATCCCATCGTGCCGTATACGGTGATCGAGTTGGCCAACGGACCGCGGCCCGACGGCGCACCAACGCGCCTCACGCTGCCCGAAATGGATGACGGGCCGCACCTGAGCTACGCCATTCAATGGTTCACGTTCGCCGCCATCGCGCTCTATGGCGCGGTGTATCTGCTCTGGTTGGAACGTCGCGAGTGAGCGTGAGGCACGCGCTCGGCAAGCTCGGCCGATTGTCCGGCCACCCGCGCAGCGTGTAGGTTTCGTGTCAGCGACGCGCGAGCGTCGCGCTTCCGCGCAGCGGGAGACCAACCGACCAGGGTGATCTCGCATGGCAGACACCAAACACTCACTGGCGTCCGAACAGGAAGCCCGCGACGTGGCCGAAGCCGCGCGCGAGAGCGAATGGACTCAGCCGAGCTTTCTTCAGGAATTGTTTCTGGGCCGCTTCCGGCCCGAGATCATCCATCCGTATCCGGCCGACGACCCCGAAGAGACGGCGCGCGCCACGCCGTTCTTCGATGCCTTACGGAACTACCTCGAGCGATACCCGTCCGACGACATCGACCGGACCGGTGAGATCCCCGAGCCCCTCGTGCAGGAGCTGCGCGAGATGGGTGCGTTCGGCATCAAGATTCCGCGCGAGTACGGCGGACTCGGACTCTCGCAAACGAGCTACATTCGCGCGATGGGCATGGTCACGTCGCGCGACGGCTCGCTCACCGCGCTTCTCTCCGCGCACCAGTCGATCGGGTTGCCGCAGCCGCTCAAACTGTTCGGCACCGACGCGCAGAAAAAGAAATACTTTCCGCGGCTGGCCAAAGGCGCCATCTCGGCCTTCGCGCTAACGGAAGTCGACGCCGGCAGCGATCCGGCGAACATGCACACGTCGGCCGAGCCCACCGCGGACGGGTCGGCGTTCATTCTCAACGGACAGAAGCTGTGGTGCACCAACGGCACGCGCGCCGAGTTGATGGTGGTGATGGCGCGCACGCCGGATGCGGTGGTGCACGGCAAACCGAAAAAGCAGATCACGGCGTTCATCGTCGAGACGAGCTGGCCCGGCGTCGAGATCGTGCATCGCTGTCGGTTCATGGGGCTCAAGGCGATCGAGAACGGCGTCATCCGCTTCACCAACGTGCGCGTGCCGCGCGAGAACATCCTGTGGGAGGAAGGGAAGGGGCTCAAGCTGGCGCTCATCACCCTCAACACCGGTCGCCTAACGCTGCCGGCGAGCGCCGCCTACGCGGCCAAGCAGATGGTGCGCGTGGTGCGCGAATGGTCCAACGAGCGCGTGCAGTGGGGACAGCCCATCGGCAAGCACGAAGCGGTCGCCCAGAAAATCGCGCGCATGGCGGCCAATACGTTCGCCATGGAATCGATCGCCGAGCTCGCGAGCAAGATGGCGGACCGCGGCGGGTACGACATCCGCCTCGAGGCAGCGATCGCCAAGATGTGGAACACGGAAGCCGGCTGGCGCATCGTGGACGACACGCTCCAGATCCGAGGCGGCCGCGGCTACGAAACCGCCGATTCGCAGCGCGCGCGCGGCGAGCGGCCGATTCCCATCGAGCGCGCGATGCGCGATTTCCGCATCAACCTCATCTTCGAGGGCTCGTCGGAGATCATGCGGTTGTTCATCGCCCGCGAGGCGGTCGACTTCCACTTCCGCACGGCGTTCGACCTGGTGAACCCCAAGGCCACCGGCGCGCAGCGGATGGCGGCGCTCAAGCGGTCGGCCGGATTCTACCCGGTGTGGTACACGTCGCGCTGGTTAGGCGGATTCCGGTCGTACGGCGAATTCGGCCGCCTCGCCCCGCACATGCGCTACATCGAGCGCACCACCCGCAAGTTAGGCCGGTCGATCTTCCACGCGATGGTCAAGCTCGGCCCCAAGCTCGAGAAGCGGCAGATGGTGCTGTTCCGCGCGGTGGACGTGGGCGCCGAGTTGTTCGCGATGTCGGCGTCGTGCGTGCGGGCGGTGAAGGTGGCGGCCGACGGCGATGCCAACGCCATCGATCTCGCCGACGTGTTCTGCCGCGAAGCGCGCCTCCGCATCGCGGATTCGTTCCGCATGTTGTTCGGCCCAACGGACGGCGCGTTGTACCGGCTGTCGCAGCGCGTGATGCAGGGCGAGTACACGTGGCTCGAGCGCGGCGTCGTGGCCATGGAATCGGCCGACGAGGAAGCGACCGACACGCACGGCGAGCTGATCGGCGCGGCGCGCTAGACGCCGCTCACAAGAGCGGCAGCCGCCGCTCGTCGCGGATGTCGCTCACGCCATAGCCCGCCAGCTCGATCGCACTGACGATCTGATCGTGGGTCGCGCGACCATCGTGCTCGATGGTCGCGCGACCCACTTTCACGTCGGCGGTGATGATGCCCTCCACGCCGGCGAGCGCCGTGTACACGGCGTGCGCCGCGTGCACCGCGAGCATGCCGTGGATGGTGACGGTCGTCGTGATGCGCACGCGGCAAAGGTAGCGCACCGCCTCCGAGCGCGCCCGGCTTTGACATCGCGCCCCCGCATGACGAAGTTCCTGTGTCCTCGCCCAACCCCACGCATGACCCAGATTGCCTTTCTCGGACTCGGCGCCATCGGTGCGCCGATGGCGCGTCATCTCGCCGAGCCGCCGTTCGAGCTCGCGGTGTGGAACCGCACCCGCGCGCGCGCTGATGAATTCGCGCGCACGACCAAGGCGCGCGTTGCGGCAACGCCGGCCGATGCCGCGCGCGGCGCCCAGTTCGTCGTCACGTGCCTGCCCACGTCTCGCGAAGTCGACGCCATTCTGGACGGCGCCGACGGATTGTTGGCCGGTATGGCCAAGGGCAGCATGCTCATCGACTCGACGTCGGGCGATCCGGCCACGTCGCGCCGCATCGCCCAACGGTTAGGCGAACGCGGCATCGCGTTCATCGACGCGCCGGTGAGCGGCGGTACGATCGGCGCCGAGCGCGGAACGCTGACGGTGATGTGCGGCGGCGATGCGGCGGCGTTCGAGCGGGCGAAACCGGTGATCGACGCCTTCGGCGAGAAGCTGGTGCACTGCGGCCCGGTCGGCGCGGGCCACGCGCTCAAGTCGGTGAACAACGCGC
>DATNAM010000269.1:0-40778 GCA_035572595.1 Gemmatimonadaceae bacterium | reverse complement strand
CCGCACTCCGTTGTGCATCGCGGGAGCATGTGCCGGGCGGCGCGATGTAGCAAGTCCGCGGCTCCCTTCCCTGCATCGTGCGGCGATAGGTTTCGTGATGGCTCGGCGCTCTCCCTCGCGCGATTCGGCGCTCATGCGGCGGTTCCACCCGGTCGTGAGCGCATGGTTTCGCGACACCTTTGGAGGGCCGAGCGAGCCGCAGCGATCGGGGTGGCCGGCGATCGCGAGCGGCGAGCATACGCTGATCCTCGCGCCGACGGGCACCGGCAAGACGCTGGCGGCGTTCCTGTGGGAGATCGACCGCCTGATCGCGCGCGGCCTCGACGCGCCCATGCCTAACGCAGTTCAGATTCTCTACATCTCGCCGCTCAAGGCGTTGAGCAACGACATCCATCGGAATCTCGAGGTGCCGTTGACCGAGCTCCGGCGGCGCTTCGAGGAAGCGGGTGAATCGTTCCCGGACATTCGCGTCGCCGTGCGGACGGGCGACACGCCGGCGGCGGCTCGCGCGCGCATGGTGCGTCGCGCGCCGCACATTCTCATCACGACGCCCGAGTCGCTGCACATTATGCTGACCACGGTGAAGGGTCGCGGGATGTTCTCGATGGTGCGCGCGGTGATCGTCGATGAAATCCACGCGGTGGCGGGGACGAAGCGCGGCGCGCACCTGGCGCTGTCGCTCGAGCGGCTGGAGGCGTTGTGCGAGACGCCGCCGCAGCGCATCGGACTCTCGGCCACGCAGCGTCCGTTAGACGAAATCGCGCGGTATCTGGGCGGCTGCGCAACGCGTGCCGACACCGATGCACCGGAATTCCGGTCCGTGCGCATCATCGATTGTGGCCTTGTGAAGCGGATGGCGCTCGAGATCGCGTCGCCGGCACCCGACGGAACGATGGTACCGGGCGGCGTGTGGCCCAAGGTCGCGGAGCTCGCCGTGTCGCACATTCGCGGCGCGCGCACCACGCTCATCTTCGTGAACAATCGCGGCCAGGCGGAGCGAATGGCGGCGCGGATCAATGCGCTCGCCGGAGAAGAATTGGCGCGGCCGTATCACGGGTCGTTGTCGCGCGAGCGGCGGCTGGGATTGGAGCATTCACTCAAGGCCGGTGAGCTTCGGGCGCTGGTGACGACGAGCTCCCTCGAGTTGGGCATCGACATCGGGTCGGTGGATCTGGTGCTGCAACTGCAGAGTCCCAAGCGCGTGTCGGCGGGGTTGCAGCGCGTGGGGCGCGCCGGGCATTCGTTAGGCGAATCCAGCCGCGGCGTGTTCGTGCCCACGTTCCGCGACGATCTCTTGGAAATGGCGGCCATCATCGAGGCGATGCGCGAAGGCGAGGTGGAACCGACGCGGGTTCCGCAGAACGCGTTGGATGTGGTCGCGCAGATTCTGGTGGCGATGGCGTCGGTGGACGACTGGGCGGTGTCGGATGCGTTCGCGCTCGTGCGCCGCGCGTATCCCTATCACAGGTTGGCGCGCGCGGCGTTCGACGAAGTGCTGGCGATGTTGTCGGGCACGTATCCGGCCGAGGTGACGGCGGACATGCAGCCGCGGCTGACGTGGGATCGCGTGGCCGGCCAGATCCGCGGGACGCGCGCGAGCCGGCTGCTCGCCGTGGTGTCGGGCGGAACGATTCCCGATCGCGGGCTGTACCCGGCGGTGTTGCCGGATCGCACGCGGTTAGGCGAGTTGGACGAGGAGTTCGTCCACGAGTCGCGTGTGGGCGACGTGTTTCAGCTCGGCTCGGCCACGTGGCGCATCGGCGCGATCGAGCACGACCGCGTGATCGTGACGCCGGCGCCGGGCGCGCCGGCGCGGATGCCGTTCTGGCACGGCGAGTATTCGGCGCGCGCGGCGTCGATCGGACAGCGGGTGGGCGGGTTGCGGCGCGAGCTCGCGGCGCTGGCGCCGGACGACGAGGCCGGCCTGGCGGCGTTGGCCATGCGGTTAGGCGCAGACGAGGCGTCGACGCGCGAGCTCCGCGACTACGTGGCCGAGCAGCGCGGCGCGACCGGCGTGGTGCCGGACGAGCGGACGGTGGTGGTGGAGCGGTTTCACGACGAGATGGGCGCCGTGCGCATCGTGGTGCACTCGGTGTTCGGCGGCCGCGTGAACGCCCCGTGGGGGATGGCGCTGGCGCAGCGCGTGCGCGAGGCGCTCGACGGCGCCGACTGTCAGGTGCAGACGAGCGACGACGGCATCCTGCTGCGCTTGCCGGAGACGGGCGCGACGCTCGACGTGCCGTCGCTGCTTCGCCTAACGGCGAGCGACGCCGAGCACCGGCTGGTGGAGACGATCGGCAGCACGTCGCTGTTCGGCGCACGGTTCCGCATGAACGCGGCGCGGGCCCTCGTGCTGGCCCGCGGCTCGGCGCGCCGCCGTATGCCGCTCTGGCTGCAGCGCCTGCGCGCGCTGGATCTGCTCGATGCGGTGAAGGCGTTCCCCACCTTCCCCCTGCTCGTGGAGACGTATCGCGAGGTGCTGGACGACGCGTTCGACCTGCCGGCGCTCCGCCAGGTGCTCGAGGCGATCGGCACCGGCCGGATCACCGTCCGGGCCGTGGACACGGAGGGCCCGTCCCCGTTCGCCGCCGGGCTCCAGTTAGGCTTCGTGATGGACTGGCTCTATGCCGATGACTCGCCGCGCGCCGAGCGCCAGGCGGCGCTCCTGTCGGTGGACCGTTCGTTGTTAGGCGACATCCTCACCGACGGCTTGTTAGGCGGAGACGTGGATGACGACACGGCGCGGGCCATCGACGAGGTGGTGGCCGATCGCCGCGGCACGTCCGAACGCCGGCGCGCGCGCACGGTCGATGAGCTGGCCCACCTGCTCGACCGCGCCGGCGACCTCACGCTCGATGAGCTGCACGCGCGCACCGCGGCGGCCGACGCGCGCACGGCCCCGGGCGATCCGGTCGACCAACTGGTTGCCACCGGCCGGGCTGTATTGATTCCGATTGCGGGCGCGGACGATGCTATGCGCTGGCGGGCGGTGCTCGTCGAGACATTTTCCAAGTACGCGGCCGCGTTCGGCGCCCAAGCACTCGCCCGCATCCGCACCGGCGTCGCGCTGAACGAGGTCGAGGCGGGAGCAGTCGTGCCCGAGGCGTTCCGCAATCCGACGCTCGAAGCGCGCGCGGCGAAGCGCGAGATTCTCGCCCGGTTCGTGGCGCTCGCGGGTCCGGTGACGGCGGCCGAGATCGGCGCGCGCTACGGTTGGGCGAGCGATTGGGTGACCGCGGCCCTCGCCGATTGGGAACGCTCGGGCCGGTTGGTGCGCGGTCGCTTCCGGCGCGGCATTCGCGACAGCGAATGGTGTCTGGCCGCGGTCGTCGAACGCGCACGACGCCGGGCGTTGGCGGCGCTGCGGCGCCAGATCCGCGCCGTGGACTTGGGTACGTTTGGGGCCTTCTTGAGACGGTGGCAGCACGTCGATCCGCGCGACCGCCTAACCGGATCATCCGGGCTCGAATCGGCGCTGCACCAGCTTTCCGGTCTGCCCCAACCGCCCGACCGGTGGGAGCGTGACACGCTGCCCTCGCGGCTGGACCAATACGATCCGCCATGGCTGTCCCAACTCGCGTCGTCGGGTGAGCTGATGTGGGCCGGAAGCGAACGCCTTACCGGTGCCGGCGCATCGGTGCTGGGCGCGATTCGCTTTTTCCCGCGCGGTGAAGAGGGTTTGTGGCTTCGCGCTACGGCGGGAGCGACCGCGCTCTCGACCGATGCCCAACGCGTTCGGGACGTGCTCGCGCAGCGCGGGGCCTCCTTCTTCGGCGACCTGCAGTCCGCGAGCGGCCTCGGCGCCGCGGCGGTGAGACATGCGATCCGCGAGCTGGTTGCCCAGGGTATCGTCACCAACGATACCGTCGAAGCGATGCGAGAAATCGTCCGGACGCGTCCGCTGCCGCAGCGCGAATCGCGCGCCGATCCCACGCGATGGCGATCAGACGTGCTGGGCGCGCCGGCGATACCGGTCGTGCAGCAGCGGGTGTCGGCGTATCGGTTGCCTAAATGGCGTCGGCCGGATGTCCCGGGGCCACAGGGCGGATGGGTCGGACGATGGTCGCTGATCGTGATCGGCGATGCGTCGCGGCCACCGGAAGAAGAGCATGCGGAAATAGTGGCGCGACGCTGGCTCGATCGATACGGCGTGGTCACGAGCGATTGGTGGCGTCGCGAGCGGCCGCCGATTGGTTGGCGTTCGATCTATCGCGAGCTCAAGCGTCTCGAGCATCGCGGCGAAGTGCGACGGGGCTACTTCGTGGAAGGGATGGCGGGCGCACAGTTCGCGCTGCCGGCGGCGGTGGAGTTGTTGCGCGGTGTGCGAGACGAGACGTCCGATCGAGACGTCCCGATCGTCGCTGTCGCGGCATCGGATCCGGCGAACGTGTACAACCTTCCGTTGGGCACGCGCACGCCGTCACCGCTCGAGCACCCGCGCGGGCCAGGGTCGGTGCTGGTGTTTCGCGGCAGCGCGGTGATCCTGTCGGCGGAGTCGTCGGGCCGGCGCGTCACGGTGCGCGAAGACGCAGAGGAATCCGACGTGACGGCGGGCGCGCGGATCCTGGCCGAATACGTGCAGCGGCGGCGGTCGTCGCTGGGCCTAACGCGGCGGCGCTGCACCATCGAGCGCATCGACGGGGGTGCTCCGTCGGCCAGCCGGTGGGCGGGCGCGTTCGCCGCGGCGGGGTATCGGCGCATTCCGCGCGGCCTCGAGTTCGAGCCGTTGGCGCGCTGACGCCCTCTCGAAGGGGCGCCGCGGCCGCATGCCTAACGGAGAGCTAGCGGATGTCGTCGCGGCCCAACGTCGCGCGGACGGCCTCGCGCATGGCGATCACCGCATCGTCGCGCGAGGCCGGAGAATCGTCGCGCACGTGGAGCTCGACACCGTTGGCCACCGCGATGCGGTGCCACACGCCGTCGCCCGCCGAATCCTGCGCGACCACGACGTCGGTGCCCATCGTGAGCGCCGGCGCGAGCGACGCCGCGACGCGCCGCTCGAGCGTGTCGCCCGTGAGCTCGCGCATCTCTTCGCGAATCTTGTCGAGCGGCTGTCCTTCGCGCTGTCTGATCTTGACGAAGAGCAGTTGGAGGAGATGGCGGTAGCCGTACGTTGCCGACGTCCCGGTGCCCTCGGGTCTGTCGAGCAATCCGCTCGCCACGTAGTACCGCACCGCGCGTGCACTCGGCTCCGCGCGCGCGGCCGCGTTCGTTGGGCGCATCGCCGCCGCGTTGACGAGCGACGTCGCGTGGCCGGCCAGCCCGCGAGCGTTCCACGGTGCGTGTCGACCGTGAGCTCTGAGAAGCGGTACCGGTGAGTCGGCCATGGGCAAAGAATAACGGACGCGCCAGTTACGCGACAGGAGCGCTCTAGTGTGCGTCGCAAAGAAAAGCGGCGAGGTGCTTGGAGCGCCTCGCCGCCAGTCGACCAAATCCGCAGAACTTATTTTCTGTGATGAGCGGCCTTTTTCGCTGATTTCTTTGCACCCGCCTTTTTGCCGGCCTTCTTTGCCGCCGGCTTTTTCTTGGCGGCGGCTTTCTTTGGAGCCTTCTTGGCTGCCTTCTTCGCCGGCTTCTTCTTGGCCGCCGGCTTGGGCGCAGCCTTCTTGGCTGCCGGCGCTGGCTTCGGAGCAGCGGACTTCGGTGCCGGTGGCGCGGCCTTCTTGACCGGTGGACGAGCAGCCGAGCCCATTCCGCCCGCCGATGGCGTAGCGGGAGTGCTGATGATGATCACTTCCTCATCGACCTCGCCAGCATCTTCCTCTACCCCGCCTTCCTCGTCGTCGTCGTCCTCGTCGGTGCTATCCCACAGATCATCGCCGTGGGTCTTCATGCCCCAGCCGCTGGACTCTTCCTCCTCATCCTCATCATACGACGAGCCGCCGCCACCATATCCGATTTCGTCCTCGTCGTCATCGTGCTCGGAGAGGTGGCGCATCTCGTTGTACTCATCACCGCGCGGCATGATTGCCTCCTGTCGTGTTGTCGCGTAGCCCGTGGTGCTGCGGGTATATGCTCGTTGATAGTATCGCAGGCGGGAACTCGTATCGTCGCGTCACCCCACCCGAAGCTCCCAATACAACACATCTCCCAATCCGTCAAGACGAGGGCCAATACGGAGCGGCACGTACGGCTCCAGTCGAATCAAACGTGACCCCGAGATGCACGCGATGACGCATCTCGGGGTCGGTTGGTCAATCACCTGTTGCCGGTACCGGGGTGCTTTCCGGTTGCGGCTCGAACGCGGCGAGGCGGCGCTGTAACGAATCCAGGTACGTGTAAATCACCGGCGTCACATAGAGCGTCACCAACTGCGAGAACGCGAGACCGCCGCACACGGCGATGCCCAGCGGGCGGCGCGACTCGGCGCCTGCACCCGTTCCGAGCGCGATCGGGAGCGTGCCCATCAGGGCTGCCATCGTGGTCATCATGATCGGCCGGAAGCGTACCGAGGCGGCTTCCAGGATCGCGTCCCGCGCCGACTTGTGCTCTTTGCGCTCGGCTTCGATTGCGAAGTCGATCATCATGATCGCGTTTTTCTTCACCAACCCAATGAGCATGATGATACCGACGAACGCATAGATGCTCAGATCGGTGTGGAAGATGAGCAGCGACAGGAGTGCGCCGAATCCGGCGAAGGGCAAGCCGGACAGAATCGTGAGCGGGTGGACGAAGCTCTCGTACAAGATGCCGAGCACGATGTAGATCACGACCACAGCCAGGATGAGCAGTCCGAGAAGGCCAGCCTGCGCCTGTTGGAATGCTTGGGCGGTTCCCGAGAACGCCGTAGACACGCTCGAGGGAAGAATCTCGCTGGCCGCTTGCTGTACGTGCGAAACCGCGTCGCCCAACGACACCCCAAGCGCGAGGTTGAACGACAGCGTCACCGACGGCAACTGGCCCGAGTGATTTACCGTGAGCGGCCCGATGTCGGGCGACAAGTGCGCGACTGCGGACAGCGGTACGAGATCGCCGCTGGTGGACTTGATGTACAATAGATTGAGCGCCGAGAGATCACGCTGGTACTGGGGCTCGAGCTCCATCACGACCCAGTACTGGTTGTTCGATGTGTAGATAGTCGACACCTGCGCCGCGCCATACGCGTCGTACAACGCGTTCTCGATCTGCGACGCGGTCACGCCGAGGGACGACGCGCGGTCACGGTCGATCGCGACGTTCACCTGCGGATTCTTGATCTGCAAATCGGTGGTCACGTCTTGCAGACCAGGAATGTCCTTCATGCGTGCCAAGAGCTTGTTGGACGCCGCGTACATCGTTTGAACGTCGGCGCTTTGCAACGTGAACTGGTACTGGCTCTTGGTCGAGTGGCCGCCGATGCTGATCGGCGGCGGGTTTTGCAGATAGACCTTCATTCCTGTCACCGATGCGAACTTCGCTTCGAGCTCCTGCAGAATCTCGTCGGCGCTGAGGTTGCGTTGGTCGAGCGGCTTGAGATGCAACAGCACTCGTCCGTCGTTGATCGTGCTGGTCGCGCCTCCGACGCCGACCGACGACATGTAGTCTTCGACGTTCGGGTCGTCCTGAATGATCTTGGCGATCTCCTGCTGGTGCGTGACCATTGCGTCGAATGACGTGCCTTCCGCTGCTTCGCTGGTGCCGAACAGGAAGCCCTGGTCCTCGCTCGGCAGGAATCCCTTGGGCGTCACAACGGCGAGCACGCCGGTGCCTAACAGCACCAGCACCGCGAACGCGAGCACCTTGCGGCGATGATCCATCGCCATGCGCAAGGTCCGCTCGTACCCGTGCAGTACGTTCTGGTAGACGCGCTCGGTGGCGTTGAAGAACCGGCCGTGCACCTCGCCATGGTGCGACTTGAGGAAGCGGCTGCACAACATCGGCGTGAGCGTGAGCGAGACGAAGCCCGACACGAGAATGGCGACGCCGATCGTGACGGCGAACTCGTGGAACAGACGGCCGATCAGCCCACCCATGAACAGAATCGGAATGAACACAGCCACGAGAGACATCGTCATCGACAGGATCGTGAACCCGATCTCGCGCGATCCATCCAGCGCAGCCTGGAACACCGGTTCGCCATGCTCGATGTGCCTAACGATGTTCTCGAGCATGACGATGGCGTCATCCACGACGAATCCCACTGATAGCGTGAGCGCCATCAGTGACAGGTTGTCGAGACTGTACTTGAGCAGGTACATCACCGCGAACGTACCGACGAGCGACATCGGCAGAGCGAGGCTCGGGATGACCGTGGCCGAGACATTCCGCAGGAACAGGAAGATCACGAGCACAACCAGGCACAGCGTGAGGAACAGCGTGAACTTCACATCGTGCACGGACTCGGCGATCGACTCCGAGTGGTCGTGCAGGACGTCGACTTTCACGGACGGCGGGAACTCCTCCTCCATCTGCTTGAGCGCAGCCTTGACGCCGGTGGCCACTTGCACCGTGTTCGTGCCGGGCTGGCGTTGAATGGCGAGCACGATTGCACGCGCACCGTTGTACCAACTCGCCTGGTGCAGGTCCTGGGTGCCGTCGAGGACGTTGCCGATGTCCTGGAGTCTGACCGGGGCGCCGTCACGGTAGGCGACGACCATCGGCCGGAACGCTTTCGCGTCCTGGAGCTGGCCGTCCGCCTTCACAGTGTACGCCTTGTTCGCGCCCCACAGCACACCAGTCGGCAAGTTCACGTTCGCGTTGTCGATCGCGTTGACTACTTCATCGATGCCGATCTTGCGAATGGCCATGGCCTGCGGGTCAAGCTGGACGCGCACGGCGTACTTCTGGGAGCCATACACCTGCACCTGAGCGACGCCCGACACGGTCGACAATTTTTGGGCGAGGTAGGTTTCTGCGTACTCGTCCAGTTGCGAGAGCGGTAGCGTCTTGGACGTGAGCGCGAGATACAGAATTGCCGATGCCGACGGATCGACCTTCTGATACGACGGCGGGATGATGTTCTGCGGCAGTTGGCGCAGCGTCTTCGAGATGGCGGCCTGCACGTCCTGCGCGGCGGCGTCGATGTTCCGGTCGAGCGTGAACTGCAGCACGATGTTGGTCGAGCCCTGGCTGCTGCTCGACGTCATCACATCGATGCCGGCGATCGTCGAGAATTGCTTCTCGAGCGGCGTTGCGACGGCTGAGGCCATCGTTTCGGGGCTCGCGCCGGGCAGCGACGCGCTGACGTTGATCGTCGGGTAGTCGACGGTGGGCAGGTCGCTCACCGCGAGCCGCTGGTAGGCCACGATGCCGAAGATCAGAATGCCCATCATGACGAGCGTCGTCATGACGGGCCGTCGAATCCAGATTCCTGCGATGTTCATCAGGGCCTCGGCTGATCGCCGTTAGTCGCGTTCTGGATCTGCACCTTGGTGCCGTCGGTAATGTTGAGTTGCCCGTCGGTCACTACCGTTAGGCCAGGGGTCAGTCCCTTTTCGATGATCGACAAGTCCCCGGCCACGCGCTCGACCTGGACGGGGCGCTGCTCCGCGACTCCCTTGTCATCGATCGTGAACACTGAGGTTCCGTTCTGGCTCTGCACGACCGCCGTCGTCGGCACGACGATGGCGCCCTTTTCCAGATAGAGCTCGAGCGCCACGTTCACGAATTCGCCCGGCCACAGCACGCCATCCGTATTCGCGAACCGACCTTTCATCATGATGGTTCCCGTCGTCGTGTCCACCGCGTTGTCGAGGAACGACAGCGTGCCGCGGCTGGGCGCGCCAAGGCCGCTCGCCGGTTGAGCCACAACACTCAACGTATCGCTCTGGTATTTCCGGATGAGCGGCAGGTGTACCGCCGACACCGCGAAACGTGCCGTGATCGGTTTGATCTGATTGATCACGACGAGCGGCGTTCCAGCGGCGTGCACGAGATTGCCTTCTTTGAGTAAGATGGCGCCGGCGCGTCCGGAGATCGGCGCCCGGATCGTGGCGTACTCAAGATTGAGCTGCGCCGTTTGGATCGCCGCCTGATCCGCGCTAACGGTCGCCTGACCAGAGAGCGCGTTGGCCTTCGCCTGATCGTACTGCTGCTTCGTGACGTAGTCCTTCTGCACCAGTTGGGCGAAGCGCTGCTCGTCTTGCACCGCCGTGGTCAGTTGCGCGCTGTCCTTGGCGAGCCCGGCGCGCGCCTGCGCGAGCGCCGCTTCGAACGGACGCGGGTCGATCTGAAACAGCACCTGACCCTGCTTGACGTCTTCGCCTTCCTTGAAGTCGATGTGGGTGAGGATCCCGCCGATCTGCGCGGACACCGCCACCGTCTGGAGAGGCTCAATGGTGCCGGTGGCATCGACTTCATAGGGCACGTCTTTTTGTTCGACGTGCGCCACGGACACCGGCACCGTTGTCGACTTGGCCTTCTTCGGATCTCTGCACGCAACGAGCACGAGCAGGACGCCCGCGGCGGCGATCACATTCCGCCGACGCGTCGCCACCAACCGACGAGGTGCACGAACGCCTGCGATATCGATCATTGTGGGGGCTTCGATTGTGTAGTGTCGGGCGTGAGGTGAATCGGGCTGTTGCCGTGCACATCGAGAATACCCGCGTCGTGGGCCAACTGCACCAGCGACGTTTCCCACGTCCACCGCGCCTGCACCTGCTGCGCGCGCGCGCTGGCTAACGCAGCCTGCGCCGTGAGCAGGTCGAGGACGCTTCCGACGCCCTGCTTGTAGCGGCCGAGCGCGACGTCCTCGGATTCCTGAGCGCTGGCCAGCAGATCGTCGGACGAGCTCACGCGCTTGGTCGAGGTCTGCAGCGTCTGGTACGAGCTGAACACGTCGAAGACCACCTGCTGACGTGTCTGATCGAGTCGTGCTCCGGCCGCCTCGGCCTCGGCCTCGGCTCCGAGTTGGTTGTATTCGCGGCTGAAGCCGTCGAAGATCGGGATGCTCAGCGCGAGCGACAGGGTGTAACTGTTCGCGCCGGTCTTGAGCACCCTGGAATACGTGCGGCCGCCGGTGCCGGTGAGATTGAGCGACGGCAACCGCGTCGCTTTGACGACGCTGATGTTGGCCTTCGTCTGCTCGTAATCCGCCTCGGCAGCCGCGAGATCCGGCCGGGCGCGCAGCGCCATCGCGATGAGCGTGTCGACGCTGTCGGCGATGACGGGCACGGTGGACGGCATGGTAGGCGGTTGCAGATCGTACGGGACGTTGGCCGGCAGGCCTAACGCAAGCGCGAGCGTGCCGCGCGTGGTGGCGAGCGTGCCTTGCGTCGTCTCGAGATCGAGCTCGGCTTGCGAGACCGCGGTCTTGGCTTGCAGCTCGTCGGCGATCGTCGCGAGCCCGACTTTGTGGCGCTCCTGCGCCGCCGAGAGATTTGCCTGCGCGTCCTTGAGCGTGCTCTCCTGCGCCGTGAGCAGCGCTTTTGCCGCCATGTAGTTGAAGTACGCGGTTTCCGCCTGCAGGACCGTGTTCTGGATGGTCAGGTTGTGCGTCCAGTCCGCAGCGAACAGCGCTTGCTTGGCCGCCTCCACGCTCCCCGATCGGCCGCCGAAATTGAATAACAGATACGAGAGCGTAACGGTCGGCTCGAGTGTTTGCTGAGTGACGGCCGCGCGCCCCTGCGTGGCGGTCGTCTTGATCGCCGTGCCGGTGACGTCGCCGTCGATGGTCGGCAAATAATTGCCGCGCTCCGATCCATACGCGGCCGCGGCCGCGCGCGCATTCTGCCAGGAGATGCGCGTGGCCGGATTGTTCCGCAACGCAAGATCGACGATGTCGGTGAGCGTCAGCGTTTGCAGACGCTGCTGAATGTCCGACGGTACGGCGACGTTCTCCTGCGTGGCCGCAGCGCTGTCGCGCTTCATGTGAGTCGGCGGCGACCACGTCTGCGACGACGATGGCGCGGCCCCGGACACGCCGTCCACGGACGGAGTGTGCACGCAGGCGCCGACGACGAAACACACGCCCACAGCGGCGGCGCGAGCAAGCGCGCGCTGCCGGGCGCTAATTGGTGAAGGATTCACAACACAAACTACGTACAGCGGTACTCCCGTGTTGATAACGACCGGGAGATGCCAGCTATTGTCGAGCTCGCTTCGACGGCCCGCGTCAGGCGGGCGTGTCGTCTATGAAAACGAGGGTCTTGCGGTGCAACACGACGCGCCGCAGCTCGTCGTACACCGTGGGATCCAGCAGTCGCCCGACGCTCTTGGCGAGATACTCGACCGTGTCTCGCGGCGTCATGGGGTCTCGGTAGGCGCGCCGTGACGTGAGCGCGTCGAACGTGTCGGCGGCGCAGAGGATGCGCCCGCCCAGTGAAATCGCACCGCCCGCCAGGCCGCGGGGATATCCGCTGCCGTCGACGTGCTCATGGTGATCGTGGATGTAGTCGAGCACGACTCCCAAATGCTGGAGCGGAGCAAGGATCTCCATGCCGATGCGCACGTGATCCTTCACGTGCGCGAATTCCTCGGGCGTCAGCTTGCCGGGTTTGTTCAGCACTTCCTCTCGAATCCCGATCTTGCCGACATCGTGAAGATGCCCGGCCATGCGGACGGCCTCGACCGCGTCCGGGTCGAGCGACATCCCGTCGGCGATCGATGCTGCGAGCTCGGCCACGCGCTGTGAATGTCCGCGCAGGTAGATGCTCTTGGCTTCCATTGCATTGATGAGCGTTTCGGCTACGCTCACCGTGAGCGTCCGCAGCGCCGCCTGTTCGTGCTCGAGCTCGCGGGTGCGCGTCGCGACTTCGTCGCGGATGAGATGCTCGACGCGACGTTGCTCCAACACCAGCGTGCGCTTGTGCAGTGCACGCTCGAGTGCGCCTTCGAGCTGATTGAGCTCGACCGGTTTCACCAGGTAATCGAGCGCGCCGCTGGCCAATGCTTCGGTGGCGGTGACGGCGTCGTTGACGGCGGTGAGCATCACGACGGCGAGGTCGGGATCTTCGGCCAGGGCTTTGTGCAGCACGTCGATCCCCGTCATCCCGGGCATGCGCACGTCGCACAACATCACCGTGAAGCGTTCGCGCCCGAGCAACCGCAGCGCGGCCTGGCCCGAGGAGGCGTTCTCCACGTCGAAGCCGCGCGCGCTCAGAAAGCGACTGAGCGCGGCGCGAATGGAATCCTCGTCGTCCACGACCAGGAGCCGTTTGGCGAGCACCGGAACGTCGGCATCGTCGAGCGCGGCATCGAGGTTCGCTGCGAAGTTAGGCATCGGCGACGGGAGGGACGCGTGAGGCGGGCGAAAGCGCGGGACCGATGGCGCACGCCATCACGCCTCGAACGAACATGATGGGGCCGCTCGGTGCAGACGATCCGTTGGAAAGACGAGCAACCCCATCGTTCATTAGCGAACTCTTAGTCGTCGACGAACTCCACAGCGACGGTGCGATCGATCAATCCTGCCTGCACGCCGCGCGCCAACAGCTCGCGCACCGCGCGCCGACCCGCTTCGCCGTAGTCGAGCGTCCAATCGTTCACGTACATGCCGACGAACGTGTCGGCGCGGCTGCGATCGAGTCCGCGCGCGTAGCGCATCGCGTGATCGAGCGCGCCGGCGCGGTGATCGAGCCCGTACGCGATGCTCGCGCGCAGGTCGCGCGAGATGCGGTGGGTGAGCGCCGGTCCCAAATCCTTGCGCACCACGTTGCCGCCTAACGGAAGCGGCAGGCCCGTTTCGCCGTACCACCATTCGCCCAGGTCGACCACGAGATTGAGGCCGCGGTCCCCGAACGTGAGCTGCCCCTCGTGAATCAGGAGACCCGCGTCGACTTTCCCGTCCACCACCGCGTCTTCGATTTCGTCGAACCGCGTGAACACCGCCTCGAAGTCTTTTTCGTACAACCGGAGCGCGAGATACGCGCTGGTGAGCGGGCCGGGAATGGCGATGCGCAGACCCCGCACGTTTTCGCGCGTGAGCGGCGTGCGCGCGACGAGACGCGGTCCGTACCGATCGCCCATCGACGCACCGTGCGGCAGCAGCGCGTATTTGTCGGCGATGTGCGCGTACGCGTGGATCGACACCGCGGTCACCTCGAGCTCGGCGCGGAGCGCACGCTGGTTGAGCGTCTCGATGTCTTGCAGCTCGTGCACGTAGCGCACATCGCCGGTGTCGATCTTTCCCGAGGCGAGCGCATAGAACATGAACGCGTCATCGGAATCGGGGCTGTGGGCAACGCGAATGGTGCGGACAGGCATGTGCGTCGGGCGAGTCGGTGAAAGTGATGACGGCTGAGCTGACGTTAGCGCGCGGACTTCCGGGCTTGATCGATGGCCGCCGCGATCTCGGTTTGATGCCGCTGATACTCGGGGCGATTCTTGGCCAGCTCCGATGCTTGCGCCGCGACTAACCGATGCTGCATCCGTTGGGCAGTGGCCGAGTCGCCGAGATCGCGAGCCGTCGAGATCGCAAGGATGAGCCCTAGAAGATGAGTGGAGTCCTGCGCGAGAATCGTGTCGGCCTGCGCTTGCGCCACCGGGGCCGCACCCGCGACCTCGGCGATGCGACCCATGTCGTAGCGCGAGTCGGCGTCCTGCTTCGGCAGCATCATGTACGCGGAGATGCCCATCTGCGCGAAAAACGCCGCGCTGTCCTTTTTGCCCTCGGAATCGAGCCGCATGATGCGGTCGTACAAACGGTCGGCGCGTTCGCGCGGCGACATAGATGAGATGTCTGGTCCGCGCACGGGCGCCGGACCGGATCCATCATCGGGCGGGGCGGCACTCGCTTCCTGCGCCGCGGCCGCCGGCGCCGGTTGATGGCCGAAGTGCTGGCCGGCCACGAGCGCGATCAACGCCAGGAGCGCGATACCGGCAACAGCCCACGGAAGCGCGGCGTTGAAACCGCCATGCTCGACCGGCTCGGCGGACTGCTTGGGAGCAACCGGCGCCCCGGCTTCACTGCCGCAGCGATGACAGAACTTCGCGCCCGGCGTGAGCGGCGCGCGGCACGAACCGCACAGCGCTCCGGCGAGCGGTGCGCCGCAGTTGGCGCAGAACCGGCCGGTCGCGGGAGCGGCACAGCTCGGACAGGTTACTTGATCGGTCGTAGGGGTGGTCGGCATCGAGACGTCGGGTCAGCGGTTCGACCGGAATGTAGCCGCGCCCAGGGCACGACGGCACTGCGAGCGGCCGAGCCTTGCATGGCCCCCTCAAGTCCGCCGACATTCATGGCTCGTGGCGGCACCCGAAGTTGCGACCGCCCCCTACACGATCAGAGGACGTGACGTGGCGACCAAGAATCGATCGATCGTTCCCGATACGCGGGGCGCGACCAAGAAGGACATTCTCGAGCTGACGCGTGCGCACGAAGTTCGCTTTCTGCGCCTCCAATTCACGGACATCCTCGGCGTTAACAAGAATGTCGAGGTGCCGGCGTCGCAGTTCGAGAAAGCGCTCGACGCCAACATCATGTTCGACGGCTCATCGATCGAGGGATTCGTGCGCATCGAGGAGTCGGACATGCTCCTCGCTCCAGACCTGAGCACGTTCCGCGTTTTTCCGTGGGGCGATGAACACAATCGCGTCGCGCGTCTCATCTGCGACATCACGCTGCCGGACGGAACGCCGTTCGCGGGCGATCCGCGTGCCGTGCTCAAGAAGCAGATCGATCGTGCGCACGCATTGGGCTACACGATGAACGCCGGCATGGAAGCCGAGTTCTTCATGTTCAAGCAGCCCACTGCAGGCGGGCCGACTACGGACACGCACGATGTCGGCGGCTACTTCGATCTCGCGCCCGTGGATTTGGGCGAAGATGCGCGGCGCATGATCGTGGACTTGCTGGAGCAGATGGGATTCGAGGTCGAGGCGGCGCACCACGAAGTGGCGCACGGCCAGCACGAGATCGACTTCCGCTACGCCGACGCGCTCACTACGGCCGACAACATCGCGACCTTCCGGTTCGTGGTGAAGTACGTGGCGCATCAGGTGGGATTGGTCGCGTCGTTCATGCCCAAGCCAATCTTCGGGCAGAACGGCAGCGGGATGCACACGCACCAATCGTTGTTCAAGGGTGCCGAGAACGCGTTCTGGGACAAGAAAGCGCAGTGGGAGCTGAGCCCGGTCGCCCTGCACTACATTGGCGGACTGCTGCGGCACGCGCGCGGGTTCTGCGCGATCACCAATCCGTTAGTCAATTCGTACAAGCGGCTCGTGCCGGGGTACGAGGCGCCGGTGAACGTCGCGTGGTCGATGCGCAACCGGTCGCCGCTCATCCGGATTCCCGACCGACGCGGCTCGGGCACGCGCGTGGAGTTGCGCATGCCCGATCCCTCGGCAAATCCGTATCTCGCGTTGACGGTGATGCTGGCGGCGGGACTCGACGGGATCGAGACGTCGGCCGACCATCGCGAGCCGGTGGACGTCAACATCTGGGAGATGTCGTTCCGCGAGAAGCGCCGGCTCCGCATCGACGACTTGCCGCACGACCTGAACGAAGCCTGCGACGAGCTCGAGAAGGACAAGGAGATCGGTAATGCGTTAGGCGCGCACATCACCGATCACTTCCTGGATGCGAAGCGGCAGGAGTGGCGCGAGTACATTACGCAAGTGAGCGCCTGGGAGCTCGAGCACTACCTCGAGAAGTACTGACGACGAGCATCCGGACCGCCCCGCGATCGGGACGGCCCGGATCTGTTGCCTAACGTTACGGCCGCTTCGCCGAATCCGGCGCCGGAACGGTGGCCGCCACCTTCTGCGCGCGCCAGCCGTCGATCTCGCCGGCAAACGTGTCGCCGAGCGACGCGACCGTCACCGAATCGATGCCCGGCTGATCGCTGTGCCCGTCGAGCCGCGCGAGACTGACGCGGGCTTTCTCGTACGTCGAGTCCAAGCCGAGCGCCGCCTGATACGCCTGCCCGGCGAGCGTGATGTGCCCCGTGCGCTCGAGCGCGAGGCCCAGGTTGTTCTCGAACGTCGCGACGCTGTCATCCAACTGGACCGCGCGTGCCAACGGGCCCAGCGCGTCGTCGAACCGGCCGGCGCTCAAGAGCAACAGGCCCATGTTGTTCATCGACCACGCATCCCGCGGGTCCAGCGCCAGCGCCGTGCGATACGCGCCTAACGCGTCATCCACGTGGCCGGCTTTGGCGTTCACGCGGCCCAACACGCGCCATGCTTCGACGTTGCCCGAGTCGAGCGCCACGGCCTGCGCGACGCGCTCGCCGGCGTCGTCCACGCGACCCTGATCGAGCAGCACGCGGCCGGCGTTGACCAGGCTCTTTACGTTCTTGGGATCGAGCGCGATCGCCGCGTCGAACGCGGTATCGGCGCGATCGAGCTGGCCGCTCTTCCAGGCAGACAATCCGAGCATGTAGAAGCCCCACGGATTCTTGGAGCGCCGCTTGCTGTATGCGTCGAACATGTCCGCCGCCGTGGCGTACTGGCGGGCGCGGAACGCCGAGTCGGCCGTCTCGTACGACACGTTAGGCGGAACCGTCGGCGTGGTTGCCGTCGTCGTTGCCGGTGCGGCAGGGGCCGGCGTAACGGCGCTCACCGGCGGCTCCTTGGCAGTCGCGTGATCGGGTGTGCCGCCGCACGCGACGACGGTGAACGCGGCCGCGGCCGCGATGGCGAGGTGGATCCGTGGGTGAAGCATACTGGCCTCCGTGAGGTGAATCGGCGCTCCAAGCGCCGGACCGGGGTGACATCTCGGCCTCACGGAAGGGCAAGGGCGCGGCCCGATCTCGCCGCCGGTCCTGACGCTCGCGCAACGTGCGTCGCCGTCGTCAGTTAGGCGGCTGCCGGGCAGGGCGCGAATCTCGCCGTTGTGTTCGCGCGGACACGGAAGCACGAGCGGCAACGTGTCCGTCTGGACACGCGCCCGGCCGCCGCTGTTAGTCGCGTGAAATCCGGTGGCGCCGCATGATCTTGAGCAGGCTCGCGTGGTCGGCGAGGCCCAGGGCGTGCGCGGTGCGCGTGATGTGCCACTCGTTGCGCTCCAGTGCCGCCACGATGATCTGTCGTTCGGCCTCGGCCTTGAGCTCGACGAAGCTCGTCGCGTCGCCCGCCGGCGACGATGCATGTCTCGCCGCATCGTCGCGGATGTCCGACGGCACGTGCTCCACGCCGATGACGTCGCCGTCGGCGGCGATGATCATCCGCTCCACCGAATTGCGCAGCTCGCGCACGTTGTTGAGACGCCAGTCGTACGCCATGAGAACGGCGAGCGCTTCGGGCGACACGCGCTTCACGCGACAGCCGAAGCGTTCGCAGGTGGCGGAGAGCAAGTGTGCCACGAGCTCGGGGATGTCGGACAGCCGTTCGCGGAGCGGCGGGGTGCGCAGCGTATGCACGTTAATGCGGAACAGCAGATCGCGCCGGAAGCGTCCTTCGCGCACCTCGACATCGAGGTCGCGGTTGGTGGCGGCGATCACGCGCGCCGGCACGGGAACGGGGCGATTGCTGCCTAACCGTGTGACGGTGCGCTCCTCGAGCACGCGCAGCAGCTTCGCTTGCGCCTGGGCCGAGAGCTCGCCGATCTCATCCAGGAACAACGTCCCGCGGCCGGCCGACTCGAACGCGCCTTTTCGCGTGGTCGCCGCGCCCGTGAACGCACCGCGCTCGTGCCCGAACAACTCACTTTCCACGAGCTGCTCCGGAAGCGAGGCGCAGTTGACGGCGACGAAGGGCTCGCGCGCGCCCGCGCTCAAGCGGTGCACGTCGCGCGCGACCAACTCCTTGCCCGACCCGCTTTCCCCCAGGATGAGCACCGCGCTCGGCACCGGCGCCACACGGGCAATCGCATCCTTGAGCGCGCGCATGGCGGGACTCGCGCCTAACATCGCGCTCTCGTCGTCGGCGTAGCGGCGCAGCACGGCGACCTCGCCCAGAATGCGGCGCCGCTCGATCGCGTTCTCGATTTCGCGCACGACGCGCTCGACCGGTTCGGCCTTGTCGATGAACGCGTACGCGCCTTCCTTGATCGCGTGCACGCAGCGATCGAAATTGCCGGTGCCCGTGTACACTATCACCGGGGTGTCGAACGAGCGGTCGCGCATGGCGCGCAGCACCGCGAAACCGTCCATGCCCGGCATCTCGAGATCGAGCACCAGACAATCGACCGGCTCCGTCGCCAGCGTCTCCAGCGCCTCGGCGCCCGACGATGCGGTGAGCAGGTCGTAGCCGCCTAACCGTCGCAGGTCGTACGCGTACTGGTCGGCCAGCGGCGCGTTGTCATCGCACAACAGGATCGTGGTCATGTGGGTTGCGAAGGCCCGGGAGCGTGGGACGACGTTCCGTTAGGCGGCAAAGCGACCAAAACGGATGTGCCGGCGCCCGGTTCGGTGTCGACGCGCAGCGTGCCACCCAGATCCGCCACGAGCCGGCGCACGATGGACAGGCCGAGCCCCGTTCCGCTCTCCTTGGTGGTGAAGAAATCATCGAAGGCGCGACGCAGCTGCTCCCGCGTCATGCCGCTGCCGGTATCCGTCACCGTGATCTCGACGCCGCCCGTTGATGCGCGCGCCGTCTTGATCGTAACCGTGCCCCCGCGCCCGTCGAGCGCGTCGCACGCATTCGTGACGAGATTCTCGAGAATGCGCCGCAACACCAGCGCGTCCGCCCGCACCGGAGGGAGCGCGTCGGCGAGGTCGAGCACCAGCGCCGCCGACCGCGGCGACACCGCGCTGCCGGCCACCGCGCGCGCAACCGCGTTGGCGTCACACGGCGCCACATCCATTCGCGGCGACAGCCGCGCATAGTTCCGCGCCAAGGTGTCCAGGTAGTCGACGCTCGCGTCGAGCGTGGCGCGTCGCTCGCCGAACACCGCCGCCAGTTGGCCGGGGTCGTCGCGTTGGACCTGTGCCAGATGGCGCAGCACGTGGCGGATCGGCGCGAGCCCGTTCTTCACATCGTGGTTGACCTGCCGCGCCAGGTCGCCCACGGCGGCACGTCGCTCGGCATCGCGCTCACGCGCCGCGCTGGCACGCAGGCGGCGCGTCATCGCGCCTAACAAGCGCGACAGCGCGCCGATCTCGTCGTCGCGGTCGCCGGAAAAATCGACATCCAACCGGTTGAGGTCGACGCGCGAGGTCTGCTCGGCGAGCTCGCGCAGGGGCCGGCTCACGCGCGCCGCGAGCCACGCCGACACCGCCAGCGCGATGGATGCCGTGATGACGATCGCCGCGAGAAACCACGTGTCGACGCTCGTGCGGAGCGCATCCAGTGCGGCCGTCGACCGCGACAGCGTGAGCGAGGCGCCCTGCACACGACGGGCGACGGATCCTGCCGCGCCGATGTACGGCACGTCGAGCCGCGACACGAGCACCGAGTACGCGCCCGGCCCAACGGACCCGGCGCGAACGCTGTCGCCGCCGGGAAGCGCGAGCGCCACGGAGAAATCGCCGCCGGGTGCAAGCCGTGCCAGGAAAGCCGAGTCGACCACTTGGCCGCCGACCAACGTGAAGGCCCGGCCGCCGAGCCGCACCGAGTCCACGCGCGCAAGCACGAGCACCGGGCCATCGGGCGTGCGCGCACGGACGAGCGCCGCCGCGCGAACCGACGCGAGCAGCGCCGGCAAGTCGGGCTCGAGGCGGTCGTATTCATTGCGGAAGTGTCCGGAGCTCACAATGCGCCCGGCGGAATCCTGGATCTGCAGCATCGAGAGTCCCGTTAGGCGCATGTCGCGGCCGGCGAGATCGAGAAGGTATGACCGCTGTGCCGCATCGCCCTGCGTGACCGCGAGACGGAAACGATTGTCATCGCCCAACGCGCCGGCGAGCGACGCCAGGCGATCGGCGATGGCGGCGCTGCGCTGCGAAAGATCGGCGGCCGCGACCGTTGCCAGCGCCGACGCGCGCCGGTCGTCCTGCGCCGTGAGACGACGGTCCACCTCGCGGCGCACGCCGGCCGCGATCACGATCAACGGTGCCACGGCGACGACGCCCAAGGCGATCATGAGGCGCGAGCGAAACGTCATGGCCCGCCGCGCGACGAGTCGGTGGCCGCACGCAGCAACGCCTCGAGCGGGCGCCCCGTTAGGCTGCGGCGTGCGATCAAGCGCGCGCGCGTTTGGATGAGCGGCACCATATCCATTGGGGAACGCGCGGCCGTCGCCGCCTCCGCGCGGCAGGCTCGAATGGGCGGCCCCGCCACCGCTAGTACCGCGGCCGCGGCCTGGCCCGCATCGAGCACGCGCTCCACGTCGCCCGGGTCCACGCTCGCGGCGCGCAGCGAGTCGCCGCGCGCCGCGAGCGATGGCGCCAATGCGGCCAGCGGCATCCCGGGTTCCGCGCCTAACGCAACGAACCTGGCCGCGATCGCGCGCGACACGTCGTCGCCCCGCGCAAACACGATGCGGGGCGGCCGCCTGACGGCGACCGGCGACCCGGCGTTCGACGGCCCAGCACCCGCGCACATGCCGGAATCACCCGGCGACAGTGCGGATGCGGCGCGCGCCTCGACGCGCACGGCGCCCGTCGCGAGCTCGGCGCGTAGTGTGTCGAGTCGCGGCGACACGTCCATCGCGGTCTCGCCCAATGCACGCGTCGGCACGAGCAACACGTACGTGCGGTCCCATGCCAGCGGCATCGATGCGAGATCGGAGCGCGTCGCCGCATACGACACCGCGTCGGGATCGCTCGTGAGCAGCACGTCCACGCCGGCGTCGATCGCATCGCGCGCGTCGCGCGCTCGCACTCGATGCACGACGAGCGAAGGCCCGCTCCCAGATTCCGATGTGACGAGCCGCACCGTGTCTCCGGCGCGCGCCCAAATCCGATAGCCGCCTCGCGCGCTCAACCACGCCGCGATCGAGTCCGGCGCATCAGTCACCGCAACGTCGAGCGACTCCGGCATCGGCGCCGCAGCCGGAGCTGTCGTCGCGGGTGTCGCGACGCGCGCGTGCGCACACGATGCCAGCGCGGTCGCGATGACGGTGCCGGCACACAGTGCGCGTATCACAAACAGGCCGTGGTGACGGGCGGTGATCGGAGGGTCTCTCTCCTAATTGTAGGATGGGACGACGCCGAAGTTCCCTTCCCTTTGAGCCGATCTGCTGGCCGCCGGCCGCCGCGCGCTAACGGGCCGCGAACGCCGTCCTCGAGATCCGCGTGCCCACCTGATCGCCCAATCCGATCGCGCCGATGCCGATCAACAGATGCAACACCTGAATCACCCAATGCGCGGACCCCGGCATGAGCTTCATCTGCACGGCGCCGAACGCCAGCATCACCAGCGTCCACACGACGACCAGGGTCACCATTCCCGCCCCCACGCCCGAGCGTGCGGCGAGAAATGCGAGGGCCCAGAGCGAAATCGCGAGGATGAGACCGACCACCATGTGCACCGGAATCAAGCTCAGTGCGTGTCCGGTCCAGAAGATGATGCCGAGGATGATGAGAATGAGTCCCGACAACCGAACGAGGATGCGGAACGTTGTCACTGCGGTCGACATATGGAGTCTCTCGGGTTGCGCGTCGCGTCGTTGCCTGCCCCGGAAACTATCACCGGTCAACGCAGTTGCGCGACGCACCAGCGATCCCATCCTGGCCGGCGTCCGGTGCGTCCGGGAGACGCGCGACGACTACGGGCCCGTCGACGCGCGCGGCACGACGACCAACCCGAGCGGGACCTTCCGCACGCCGCGCCACTCGTGCGTGTGTCCGCCGTCGTCGCGCACCAGCAACTGACTCGAGATGCCGCCGTCGAGCGCCACGGCTTTGCGGCAGCCGAGTGCGCCCATGAGCGCCGCCATCTCGGGCGTCGTGAGACCGAACGGCACGAAATCCATCGCGCCGTCGAGCGCATCGAAGCGCGTGAGCACAATGAGTAGGCGGCCGTCGCGCAGCTCGCCTAACGCAAGGCGCGCGTCGCGGTGGCCGAGGTCGATCGCGCCGGGGCCCGATACCGGGGCTTGCAGCGGCGTGGGCACGTCGCCGTCTCCGGTGAGCAGGGTCGGGTACGACTGAAACGCCGCGTCGACGCCCGGCGGCCGTGCCGCCAGACTGTCGCCCGGAATCCACCGCACGGCGCCGGAGCTGTCGAACACGACGGCCGTCGACAGCGGTCCGTGTCCCGGCGACAGGAACTGCTGTCCGTCCAACACGACCCATCCCCACGGCATCGACTGTGAGAACTGCCCCGCATTGAACGCCACGCGTGCATCGGCAGGCGCGCGCCTAACGCTCCAGTCCGCGGCCAGGCCCGCTCCGCGGAATGCCGTGTCGAGCCGGAAGCGAACCTGCCGCGGATCGATGCGCACGACCATCACGCGAATGCGCCATGCCTCGCCGCGGCCGGCGAGACGCATGGATCCCCAGTCGATGCCGCGCGCCACGGGCTGCCACGCGATCGCGCGGGCCATCTCGGGCGACGGCGCGGTCCAGCGCACCGGCGCGCGCTCCGAGCGCCACCACGTGTGAAACGCACCGTCGCGGTCCACGGCGAGCGCACCGGCCGGGAGACCGGAGGCCGCGCTCGTCGGCGCGGCCGGCGCCGAGAGCGCCGTACACAACACGGCGGCCGCGGCACCGGCCACGCGCCGGCCCATCATGATATCACGTTCGCCTTGTAGATCGCGTCGAGCAGCTGGTGCAGCTCGGCGGCCTTCGCGCCTAACGCATCGACCTCTTTCTGGCTGTAGCCGGAGACACCCCGGCTCTGGTTGGCGAGGAACGTCAGGATGCGCTCGTGCGCGGTGGCGTACTGCGGAACCGTTAGGCCGCTGGTCCGCGCGCCCGTCGCCGTGGCACTGTCCTGCGTGGCCCGGATCGAGTCGCTCACCGCGTTCTCGAACTTGGTCAGCGCATCGCGCTGCGTGCGCCACGCCGGCTCCGCCGGCGCCTTGCCGCACTTGGCGTCGGCCGCCGCCGTGTCGTCCTTGGCGTATGGGTACACCGACTGCGCCAGCTGCGCCTGCATCTTCCGCACGGCCGCGGTGTCGCCGCGCGCGTTGGCAGCCGCCATGGCCTGCGCGGCCTGCATGTAGCGCTGCTGGAACGCCGGGTCGCTCATGGCCTTCGCCTGCATTGCTTTCTGATGCGTGGCCTGCGACGCATCGATCGTCTGGCTCCGGCATTCCCCGATTTGCGACGAGCTCTTCTCGTAGGCCTCTTCGTCTTTCTCGTGCGCCTGATTGATCGTGGTGCGCTGGTTCTGCGAGGCCTCGCGGCGTTTCGCCATCGCCTGGACGCCGTTCTGACCCGAGCCCACCAAAATGTTCCGCTCGGCCGTTAGGCCGGCGATGATCTTGTCGACTTGTTCGGGGCCGAGCTCGATGGTCGTCGCATCGAACGTGGGCGCCGGGCCGGTTGTTTTGGTCGACGTCGGCGACGCCTTACCCACCGCCTTCTTCACGAGCTTCCCGAATTGTGCGTGCGCCGTGGCGGGCATCCACGCCGCGAGCGCTACCGCCGCGGCGAACGCGATCGTTCGACGGCCGATGGCTCGACGTATCCCCAGGTGTGCTGTCGGTGCAGACATGGTGCTCCTCCAAATAGGATGTCCAGCAGTCCGGTCGGTGCGCCAAGCTAGGCAGTCCAGGTCGTTTCGGCATCAACGATGTCAACATGTTGCCCGCCGACACTTTGGAGTTGCGCGATGTACAACGGGGGCGGCGCATCGCGCGCCGCCCCCGTTGCCCAACAGATGTGTCGAGACCGCGGTTACACCGGGAACAACATTTCCCGGTACTTCGGCAGCGGCCAGTGATCGTCGGGCACGATCAGCTCGAGCGCGTCGCAGCTGGCGCGCAACTCGGCCATGCCGTCGGCGCCGTCGGCGGTGAGGAGCTTGGCCTGCGTGAGCGGATCCTCGTGGAGTCGGTCCGCCTGCTCGATCACCTTGGCCAGCGCCGTGCGGCGCTTCTGGATCTGCTGCGCCAGCGTGCCGACCTCCTTCGCCGTCTCGAGCTCCGGAATCACCGTTAGGCCGAGCTGCTTCGCCTTGGCCGCGGTGTCGATGAGCGTGCCGTGGTAGGCATACGCCGCCGGCAGCACCATCGTGTCCACCATCTGCTGGACCGTGTGCAGCTCGATCAGCATGTCCTTGGTGTAGCGCTCCATGTGCACGTGGAACCGCGACTCGAGCTCTTCGCGCGTCAGGATGCCCAACCGGTCGAACAGCGCCCGGGCCGGCTTGGTGATGAGCTCCTCCAGCGCTTCCGGCGTCCGGCGCAAGTTAGGCAAACGCCGGCGGGCGGCTTCCTTCACCCAGTCGGCGGAGTAGTTGTTGCCCTCGAAGCGGACATCCGCCGTTTCCTTGAACGCCTTGCGCACCACCTTGAGCACCGCGTCATCCACCGACTTCGTGGTCTCGAGCGCCGCCTTGAGCTGCTCGGTCAGCTCGCCGATCGCTTCGGCGACCGTCGCGTTGAGGACCATGACGGGGAACGCGATCGTCTGCGAGCCGCCCACCGCGCGGAACTCGAACTTGGCGCCCGTGAACGCAAACGGCGACGTGCGGTTGCGGTCCGTGTTGTCCTTCTGAATCTCGGGCAGCTTCGCCACGCCCAACTTGATCATCGCCTGCTCGGCGTTGGCCGGCGAGGTCTTGGCGTTGGCGATGTCGTCGATGACGCGCGTGAGCATCGCGCCCATGAACACCGAGATGATCGCCGGCGGCGCTTCGTTCGCGCCTAACCGGTGTTCGTTGCCCGATGTCGCCACCCCGGCCCGCAGCACCGCCGCGTGCTTGTGCACGCCCTTGAGCACCGCGGCGAGGAAGATGAGGAACCGCAGGTTCTGGTGCGGCGTCTTGCCCGGCTTGAGCAGGTTCACCCCATCGAGCTCGTTGTCCGACGCGATCGCCATCGACCAGTTGCAGTGCTTGCCGGACCCGTTGATGCCGGCGAACGGCTTCTCGTGCAGCACGGCCTGAAGGCCGTGGCGCAGCGCGACTTTCCGCAGCGTCGCCATCACCAGCTGATTGTGGTCGACCGCGACGTCCGTCTCCTCGAACATCGGCGCCATCTCGAATTGGCTCGGCGCCACTTCGTTGTGCCGCGTGATGATCGGCACGCCCAACTTGTACAGTTCGTGCTCGACTTCGGCGATGCACGCCTGGATGCGCTCCGGAATGCCGCCGAAGTAGTGATCCTCGAGCTGCTGGCCGCGCGGCGGCGCTGCGCCTAACAGCGTGCGGCCGGCCATCACGAGGTCGGGGCGCAGCGCGAAATGCGCCCGGTCGATGAGGAAGTACTCCTGCTCGGGTCCGAGCGTGGTGTACACACGGTACACGCCGCGGTCGCCCATCAGCTCGAGCAGCGCCATCGCCTTCTGGGACAGTACGTCGGAGCTGCGGAGCAGCGGCGTCATTTCGTCGAGCGCCTCACCGTTGTAGCCGATGAACACCGACGGAATGCATAGCGTGCGCGTGTTCCCCGATTCCACGATGAAGATCGGGCTCGCCGGGTTCCAGGCGGTGTAGCCGCGTGCTTCCCACGTAGCGCGCAGGCCGCCCGACGGGAAGCTCGACGCATCCGGCTCGCTCTGGATGAGCTGCTCGCCGGTGAAGGACTCCATCGGCTGGCGGTCGTCATCGAACGACAGGAAGGCGTCGTGCTTCTCTGCCGTGAGGCCGGTCTGGGGCTGGAACCAGTGCGTGAAGTGCGTCACGCCGCGCGAGATCGCCCATTCCTTGATGACCTGGGCGACGGTGGGCGCGATGTCCTGGTCGAGCTTCTTCCCGTGGCGGATGGACGACAGCAGCTTGGCGTACACGTCGCGCGGCAGCTTGGCGCGCATCTGCCTAACGCCAAACGTGTTGACGCCGAAGTATTCGGAGGTTGGGCCGTGCGACGCCGCGTTGCCGTTGGTGCGGGCATCGGGCGCGTGGCGGTCCGTGATATCCTTGAGGACCGCCTTGCGAGTGGTGGCGATGGGCATGGGTAACCGGGTTGGCAGGTGGCGATTGACCGTTCCGAGCGCCATTTCCACGATGTGCTCAATGTATCGTGAAGTTTGCGCTACCTGCACAAATTACATAGCAACGTTGCCGATTTCCAGCCCTGCCGCCGCCATCAGGCAGGTATTTTGTACCACTTTTGCACATTCTTCAAACCGTGCGCGCGTCCAGATCGGCCGGATTCATACGACCCAACAAGCCGCCGGCCAGTGACTTGGCCCGATCCACGGTCCCCACAGGCCAAGCCGAGTGCTTTCAAACTTGACGCCGTGAACAGCCGGCCGGGAGACATGATTCTCTCCCCGGCCGGCCCACCGGGCACTCATTACATCTTCACCAGCTCCACCCGACGGTTCTCCTGGCGACCTTCCGCCGTCGTGTTCGGCGCGATCGGCTTCGTCGCCCCGTAGCCCTTCGTCGCCAACCGCGCCGCGTCGACGTGCGACATCGTCACCAGATACTGCTTCACCGCCGCCGCGCGCCGCTCCGACAACGACTGGTTGCTCGTCGCGTCGCCCACGTTGTCGGTATGTCCTTCGATCGTGAGCTTGAGCTCAGGGTGCGCCGTGAGCATGTCGCTGATGCTCTTGAGCGTCGGCGTGCTCTCGGCGCGGATGTGGTCCGAGCCGACATCGAACAGGATGCCGTGCGTCGCCACCCGACCGTTCGCCGCCAGCGCGTCATAGAGCGGCTTGCCCCCTTCGGCCACGCGAATGTTGCTGATGTACGCCGGCTGTTCCTGGCTGCCCGTGACGGTGATCCACACGCCCCTGCTCCGGCCTAACGTTGCCTTGGGCACGTTCGCCACGCGGATGCCGTTGACGTACGCCTTCACGTACAGATTGTCCGCCATCACCGCAACGTGCGTCACCTTCCGCACCGCGTTATCGGGAATCGACGCCGCGGAATTGACCGGACCCTTCACGCCGCCGCCCGTCGGATAGAACTCGATGTGCGACAGATTTCCCGGCTCGCTGTCCGGATCCACGAACTGCATCTCGCCGCTCCAACCGGAGCCGCAGTCGAAGTCCATCTCGTAGGTGAAACGCTGCGGCAGCACCTCGGGCAGCGGAACCATCACCGATCCCGAGGTCGTCGCCCGCAAGAACCGCGCACCGTTCCATTCGGCGACTTCGAAATTGCCGTTCTTGAGCTCGAGCCGCTTCGGGAAATCGCCGATGTTGTCGGTGGTGAAATCCTCGGCGTAGATCACGCGGTCGCCGGGCACGAAATCGTAGTTGACTAACACTGTGTTAGTCACCGGCGCCGCGGCGCCGCCGGTGCCCGCCGATCCCGCGCTGTCGAGCGCCGGTTGGGCGGCGACCGACGCCTGCGCGAGCGCGGCGCTGATCGCCGCCGCGGAGTCGGCGCTCGACACCGGCTTCCCGCTGGCGTCCGTCACCTTGATCGGCTGGCCGTTGGCCTTGGCCTTCGTGATGCACGCCTTGTCGGTCACCACGCACGCCACCGCGTGCACGGCCTTGCTCACCGCGCTGTCCATCGCCTGGTTGGCTTTGTCGTTGGCCGCCTGCTTTGCCTTGCTCCCTAACTTGCTGAAAATGCTCTGGCTCGCCACCGGTGCACTGGCGCCGACGAACGCCGCGCAGGCCATTGCGAGTACTGCCGTGATGTGACGCATGGGTCTCGACTCCACAGAGGGTTCCGCCCAACCAACGCCTCGTGCTGCATCGGGGTGTGCCCGGCGTCGACGAAGATACAACTCCCCGTTGGAACATTCACGCGTCGCACGGCCGTCACCGATGTCCCCCTCGACGCCCGCTCGACCGCCCTTCCTCCTTCCACTGCTCAGCCCGCTCGGCGCGAATAACCGAAATAACGGGGAGACCATCATTTCGACGCTGCAAACGAGAAAATCACCGCCAACCAGACGTTTCACACTCGAATGGTCGAGCGACGGCAGCCGTCGCGCCGCTTCGCCCCCTCGTGGGGCACAAACCTAGTCCCCAGCCTCACGCGGACTTCAACAACCTCAACACCTTGAGAGACGAAACCTTTCGACTCAGCACGCTCGGCCAGCTCGCGCTGATTGCCTCCGACGGGTCGGAGGACGCATCGCTCTCCACGCGGCGTCGAAAGTTGGCGCTCCTCACGGTGTTGGCGACGGCCGGACGCCCAATCTCACGCGCCGTGCTCGCCGAAATGTTCTGGGGCGATCAAGATGAGGAACGCGCGCGCCACTCGCTGAGCGATGCCTTGTCGCACCTCAGACACGTGTTGGGCCGCGACGCGATCACCGCCCGTCAGACCGATGTCTGGATCTCACCGGAGTGCCGCCTCACGGTCGATGCCCAGGACGTCACCGCCGCGGCGGCCGCGCGCGACGCCGCGCGCGTGGTGTCGCTCTACGGCGGACCATTCATGGACGGGATGTGCGTGCCGCATTCGTGCACGTTCGAGCAGTGGACGGCCCGCGAGCGCGATCGCCTCGAACGGCTGTTCCTCGCCGCGTGCGAGAGCCGGTGCTTTGCGTTAGCACGCGGCCGAGAGTGGGACGATTGCGCCACGCTCGCCGCGCGCTGGCTCGGCATCGCGCCGCTGTCGGTCGACGCCGCGCTCTATCGGCTCAACGCGCTCAAGGCGCCACTCACACGCGACGCCTACGCACGCGCGCTGGTGGCGTACGACCGGCTCGTGCGCCGGCTCAAAGATGAATACGAGCTCGCACCCGACCCGCGCGTGTCGGCGCTCGCCGCCGATATCGCGACGGCGCTGCGCGCGACGCCGGCGCCGGCCGTGGCCGAAGCACCGTCCCCCATGGTGGTCGCCGTGCCCGAACCGGCGCAAGTCGAGCCGGCCGCTGCCGCCACGCGAGCTCTGGCCGCGACCCTCGACGCAGCCGCGTCGACAGCGCACGAGCCGGCGCCGGCCAGCATCCCCGCCCCTGCGCGACGCAGGCTCCTGTCGCGTTGGGCAACGGTCGCGGGCAGTCTGGCCGTCGCGCTGCTGCTGGCGGCGCCGACCGGCCGCCGCGCGGCCGCCTCGCCTAACGCAAGGCCCGTGGTGGCCGTCGCGCCCGTTCGCGTGCTCGGCGCCGACCGATCCAGCGCCTGGCTCGGCGATGGCGTTGCGCAGCTGCTGGCGGCGGACCTGGCGGATTCGGGGGCGGTGACCGTGGTGCCGCCCGAGCGGGTCCTCACAAAGAGCGGGGACGACCTCGAGTCGTCCGACGAAGCGACGCACTCGTTAGGCGAGCAACTCGGCGCCGCCTGGGTGGTGGACGGCGGCTTGGTTCACGGCGACACCCTGTACATGCTCGACGTGAGCGTCCGCGAAACGTCCTCGGGACGGGTCGTGCAGCTCTTCACAGTGACCGCGCGTGACATGGCCGCTCTCGCCACGCGCGCCGCGTCGCGCGTCTTGTCGACAACGCTCCAGCCCCAGAGCCATACGTTGGTCGGCACCGTCCGCAGCAGCAGCAGCGATACGGCGACCCGATATGCCACCCACTCCTAGCCGAACCGAACTATAGATTGTGCACGATTAACACAACACACATCTAAAGGCACGGTCAATGTGTGGTTAACCGACCGTCTAAAATGATTTGATCTGTGCGGAATAAGCACAATGCATTGGACAGTTTGAACCCCCCTGGTTAGCCCTTCCGTACGTGCTCCGGCGATTCGCCTAGCCCAATCGCGCGCGCTGACTTGAATTCGTAGCCACATCACTGCGCGATTCGACTGACGGGGGCCGCACTCGCGGGGCCATTCCGCTCGAGCTCGAACTGATCGCGCGCGGAGCACTGGAGCGCGCTGTTACAGGTCGGTCAGCGCTTCGTCCCGAGATGTACGCTTTGCGCCGGCGACAGCTATCTCCATGAGAATCGTCTCATGCTGCGGACGTCGGCCCCCAGCGCAATTTCCCGCCGAACACTGCCGGTCACCCGTACCACAAGAACAATCGCCGTGAGCGCGCGTCCCTTCATTGCTTCGTTGCTGTGCTTCATCGCCGGGGCTTGTTCCGGCGGGCCTCCCACGATTCAACTCGGCGTCGCCGGTCCATTTGCACAGCCATACGGCGAAATGAACAAGAAGGGCATCGAGATGGCCATCGCCGAGGTGAACGACTCGGGCGGTGTGCGCGGTAAGCATCTCGAGCTCACGGAGCGCGACGATGGCGCGGACGGCGCTAAGGCAGCCGGTATCGCACAGGATTTCGTCGCGAATCCGGCCATTGTCGGCGTGATCGGGCACGTGACGTCCGGCGCGATGGTGGCCGCGGCCAAGGTATACGACGCGGGGCACCTTCCCGCGATTGCGACGTCGGCCACCACGCCTGAGCTCACCGGGATTTCGCCATGGGTGTTTCGCGTGATCTCGAGCGACTCGAGCAACGGGATTACGATCGCCCACTTCGCGGCCGCGATGGGCCGGAAGCGCGCTGCCGTTCTCTACGAAAACGATTCATACGGCCGCGGACTCGCGTCGAGTTTTCGGCGCAGCTTCCCCGGCCAGATCGTCAGCATCGATCCCATCTCCGCCACCATCACGAACGCCGAGCCGTACATCGCGTACTACAAGACGCGATCGCCGGACGTCGTGTTCGTCGTCGGCACCGAGAACTCGGGGCTCGTCATCCTGCACGAGGCCAAGCGGCAGCATTTCAGCACCGACTTCCTTGGCGGCGACGGGTGGACCGGCATCGTGGCCGACACTGCAATGGCGGAAGGCGCCTACGTCGGCACGGCGTTCACGGTCGAAGATCCGCGCCCGGAAGTGCAGCGGTTCGTGTCCGATTTTCGCGCGCGGTTTCACGAGACGCCCGACGCCTACGCTGCGTTAGGCTACGACGCCGCGCGGATGATGGCGCGCGCGATCCAGCAGGCCGGGCCCAGCCGGGCGGCGATCCGCGAATATCTGGCGTCGCTCAACGACGAGACGGCGTATCACGGCATCACGGGAGTGCTGCGGTTCGGGCCCGACGGTGATCCGGTCACATCATCGTATCGGATGACACGCGTGCACCAGGGCGCGTTCACGCTGGTGGCGCCCGGCGCGGGGAGCGGCGAATGAGCGAGACGACGCTGATCCCGGCTCGCCGGTCGGCCACGATTCGCGCGCGTCTGCTGCTCGGCTTCGGCGCATTGGTGCTGCTGTTGATCACGGCAGGAGTGCTGGCCCGTGCCTCGATGAGCGCGACCGCCTCCACGGTGGATCACGTGCTGGAAGACATCCAGCGCGAGAACCGCCTGGCGGCCGAGTTCACGGCGGACATCGCGCGCGGGTTAGGCGCGGCGAACGCCTACCTGGCGACGCACGACTCGTCGACGGGCGAAGCATTCCGGCGCTTCAGCTGGGACGCGCACGAGGTGCAGCGGCAGATGAACGCGCTGCCGCGCCAATCGGCGGAAGAGATCGCGCTGATCGCGGACATCGATTCGCGGTTGAGCGACGTCGAAGTCCGGTACAACCTGGCGCACCGGCTGCTCGATCTTGGTCGCGCTCCGGCGGCGCAGGCCGAAGCGGCCGTCGCGCGACCGGTGGTGGACACGCTGCTGGGCCAGATCGACCGGTTAGGCCGGCTCAAGGCGAACAAGCTCGTGGTCGCGTCGTCGCAGCTGCGCGACGACACGGATCGGCGGTCGATCATCCTGCTGGTCGTGGTGGCGATCGCGTTAGGCGTGGCGGCGACGATCACGTTCCGCACCGTCCGGTCGATCGACCGCCCCTTGCGCGCGCTGGTCGGCCACGCGCGGCAGTTGAGCGGCGGCGACCTGACGGCGCGCACCACCGAGGCGATGCCGGAAGAGTTCCAGCGTCTGGCCGAGGCGATGAACCACGCCGGCGATTCGTTGTCGAAAGTGGTGTCGGTGACGTCGGGGACGGCGCAGCAAGTCGCGGGCTCGGCGACGGAGTTGGCGGAAGCGTCGACCCAGATTTCCGATGCGGCGAGCCAGGTGGCGTCGGCGATGTCGGACGTGACATCGGGCGCATCGAATCAGGTGCAACAGCTCCGCGACATCGATGGCGCGCTGCAGATCATTCGCCAGCGAGCGGACACGGTACGCGGCGGTGTGCACGACGTGACGGGGCTGGCGCACGAAATCGCCGAATCGTCGGCCGCCAAGCGTCCGGAGCTCGAGCACGCGTTAGCACTGCTGTTGCAGATCAAGACGACGGTCGAATCGGCGGCGAAAGAAGTACAAGCGCTGAACGACACCACAGCAACGATCACGACGTTCGCCGACACGGTGCGCGGCATCGCCGATCAGACCAACTTGTTGGCGCTCAACGCGGCGATCGAAGCGGCGCGTGCCGGCGACGCGGGTCGCGGGTTCGCGGTGGTGGCCGCGGAGGTGCGCAAGTTAGCCGAGCAGGCGCGCACGGCGTCGGCAACTGTGGTGCAGATGACGCGGTCGATCACCGAGCGCATGGTGCGCACATCGGAAGCGATGCAGGATGGTGTGGTGCACGTCTCCGAGATCGAGCGCGCGGCGCGCGGGATGGACGACACGTTGTCGCTGATCGCGTCGGCATCGGAGCGGACGCGCACCGCGGCGTCTGGTGTGGGTGTGGCGGCCGAGGAGAATCTGCGCGCGGTGGAGCAGGCCGCGAGCGGCATCGCCGCGATCGCGCGGGTCGCAGAATCGCATGCGTCGGCAGCCGAGGAAGTGACGGCGTCGAGCGAGGAGCAGAGCGCGGCGTGCGAGCAGATGAGTGCGACGGCGGCGACGCTGCATCGCGGTGCGATGCGTTTGCGCGAGCTGGTGGACGGGCTCGGCGCCAGCTAACGGCGGGGAATCGGCCCTAAAGACAGGGAAGAGGGAATAGGGAAAAGGGACACGCGCATCTTGCAGTCGCGTGCAATTTTATCCAGCGTTACTGCATCTCTCTTCCCTCAGCGGAGCGCTTTCCTCAGCGGAGCGCTTCCCCCAGCGCAAGCGCTTCCCCCAGGCGGCGACAGCCGCCGCTTCCCTCGGGAGCTTCTCCATGCCGCTCATGCACAAAATGACGACCACCGCGTTTACGCTCGATGGCTACCGCGTGGTACAGAATCTCGGAATCATCCGGGGCATCGTCGTGCGGTCACGATCGATCGTTGGGAACATTGGCGCGGCGCTGCAGACGCTGGTGGGCGGCAACATTTCGTTGCTCACGGACTTGTGCGAGCGGACGCGCGAAGATGCGTTTCAGTTGATGCTGACGCATGCGTCGGAAGTTGGCGCGAACGCGGTCATCGGCGTGCGTTACGACGCGACCGAGGTCATGAACGGCGTGACTGAAGTGTTGTGCTACGGAACGGCGGTCGTTGTCGAGGCGCAGCAGGGCGCGGGGATGTAGCACGGGCGCAGTACTTGTCACGTCGCGGCGCCGGTCCTAAGCTCCGGGGAGAGACTCGCGAACTGCGTTCGCGCGGAGGACTATGCCCTATACCCGGATCGTCCGAGTCAGCGTTAGGAGTCGAGCCGCGGCGGCTGCGTTGGGCGTCACTGCGCTCGTCGGGGGCGGGGTGTTGCTGGCGTTCGGGTTGACGCTGCTGGCGGGCGCAGCCGTGGTGGGAGCGGCGGCGGGCGGCGGGTTGCTGCTGTATCGGCGGCTGACGGGGCACGCGAGCCGTGCGGCGGCGGCGCGCAGCGGACTCGACCCGTCGCTCGAGGTATTTCCATCACGGGGATCCGACCGGCCGCGTCTGCAGTAGCGCTGGGTCCGCCTTTCGCGTGAGCCTAACGGGAGGCGCACCCGTTCCAACCCGACGGCGCGCGGACCGGACGCCGCGTCAGTGCGTTTCCGGCAGACGTTCCAGGGTCGACTTGATGGTCTGCGTGATCGGCGCGCTCTCCGAGATGGCGTTCTTCATCGTGAGATCGATGCGCTGGGTGGACTGCGAGCCCAGGTATACGCCGTCATGGCTCAGCACGTGGATCGAGTTCACGGAGCCTTGACCCATCAGCGTCACTCTTTCGCTATCGGGCGCGGACGACGACTGTCCGCTCTGCACGATGTCGGTGTGACGCACCACGCGCCATGCTTGCTTGCCGTTCACGGTCGTATCGCCCGTCACGCGCGTTAGGCTGATGGCGCGCGCGGTGACGGCGAATCCATCCTTGTCGACGTGTTCGGTGGTGGTGTCCGCCCAACTCGTGCCGGCGGCGACGGGCTTTGCCGGGAACGACACGAGGAATCGGCGGAACGCCCGGTAGAGCGCGATGAGATCGGGATCGGTAGTGCCGGCTGGCGGGTCGAACCGATAGACCTTGCCCTGCGGTGAAATCAGGCCGGTGAGCTTGTCGCCGAACAGGTGGCGGACATCGGGCTGAGGCGCATCGAATTTGGTGGCGACGGCGACCGAGTCGAGCGTGATGTCGAACCGAAGTGTGTCGCGGGACTGTGTGGCGAGATTCAGCGTCACGAGCTGCGTGGTGGTGACGTCGAACTCGAACGGCGCGCGCCCGCCGCCCTGGATCTGTTCGCGGTGGTTCTGGGTGACGAGCCGGTAGTGCTGGGTCCCGGGCGCGTACGCGAAGTCAGCGGCCTGGGCCGCCGGCCCGCTGCCTAACGGGACGAGCAACAGGAAGCCGAAGCCGACGAGGCCGTGTCGCATGATGAGCTCCTTCTCGAGAACGGTGATGCTGCACGCCGGCCGTCCACAGGGACCGCGCGCGCCTCTCTGCTAAGCATAGCACCCCGGTCGCGGCAATCCAGCGTGTGTGGAGCGGACCGAAGCGCTCTCGCGCCCGGGCGGCGGGCTGGCGGCCGGCGTCACCTCAATGGTGGCCCTTTACCGCATGCGGGCGGTACGGGGCTTCGAGGGCGCGGCACTCTGCATCGTCGAGTTTGACGTCGAGTGCACGAATGGCGGTATCCAAGTGCTCGAGCTTGGTGGCGCCCACGATCGGCGCGGTCACGGCGGGCTTGCTCAAGAGCCATGCGAGCGCGACCTCGGCGCTCGAGATGCCGCGGGCGGTGGCGACGCGATGCGTGGCGGCGACCACGTCTTCGTCGCCCGGTGTGTCGTACAGGGTGCGCGAGAACTCGTCGGAGTCGACACGCGCGGTATTCTCGCCGGGGGCGCGCGCGAGCATGCCGCGCGCGAGCGGCGACCACGGAATGACACCGATGCCTTCGGCGGCGCAGAGCGGAATCATTTCGCGCTCTTCCTCGCGGTAGACGAGGTTGTAGTGGTTCTGCATCGAGACGAATCGCGCCCATCCGTGGCGCTCGGATGCGCTCAACGCCTGCGCCATCTGCCACGCGTACCCCGAGCTCGCGCCGATGTAGCGCACTTTGCCCTGGTGGACCAGGTGATCGAGTGCGGCGAGCGTCTCTTCGATCGGCACCGGCGCATCGAAGCGGTGAATCTGATACAGATCGATGGTCTCGATGCCGAGTCGCGTTAGGCTGGCGTCGCAGGCCTGGATGATGTGCTTGCGGGACAGGCCGCGCATGTTCGGCGCGTTGCGCATCTGGTTGAACACCTTGGTCGCAATGACGATCTCATCGAGCTTCGCCATCTCGCGCAGCAGGCGGCCGGTGATTTCTTCGCTCGCGCCGAGGGAGTAGACGTCGGCGGTGTCGAAGAAATTGATGCCGGCCTCCAGCGCGCGCTTGAAGAACGCGCGCGCGGCGGATTCGTCGAGCACCCAGGCGCGCCAGGTCGGGCTGCCGTAGCTCATGCAGCCGAGGCAGAGCCGGGAGACGGTGAGGCCGGTGGAACCGAGAGTCGTGTAGAGCATGGAAGCGGGGAAGCGCTGGCGCTTGGGGAATAGGGAAAAGGGAACAGTAAGAAAACGGGAGTAGAGCGTGCGTTAGGCGCGCGTCATCATATGCTGCGCCTCGGCGTGGGTGATGGCGCCGTCGAACATCGCGTCGAAGCGGCCGTGCTGGCGCAAATCGGCCAGTCGCCGCTTCGTTAGGCCGAGGGCGGTGCGAAAGACGCCGCCGCCCAGGCTGATGCGGGCCACGCGCAGGCGCGCGAGGTCGGCGACGGTGGGCGAGGCCGGCGTGGCGAGCACGTTGAGCGGTGCGCGCACGGCCTCGACCAGCGCGGCGATCGTATCGCGGTCGGCGGTGCCCGGCGCGAAGAGGCAATCGGCACCGGCGTCGCGATACGCGGTGAGGCGGCGAACGACTTCGGCGAAGCGCGTGTCGGGTGGGCCGACTTCATCGAGATAGACATCGGTGCGCGCGTTGATCACGAGATGGACGCCGAGCTCGTCGGCGGCCGCGCGGGCGGCGCGGATGCGCGCAACCTGGAGCGGAATGTCGAGCAGCGGCTGCTTCGGATCGCCGCTCGTGTCCTCGAAGTTGAATCCGACGGCGCCGGCTTTGATGGCGCCGCGTGCGGTGTCGGCGGCGTCTTCTGGGCGCGGACCGTACGCGGCTTCGAGGTCGGCGGTGACAGGCACGCGAACGGCGCGGGTGATCCGCGCGACCGCGGCGAGCATTTCATCCCGGCTCACGCGTTGGCCGTCGGCGTAACCGAGAGACCATGCGACGCCGGCGCTGGTGGTCGCAATGGCGGGGAAGCCGGCGTCTTCGACGAGCCGTGCGCTGATGACATCCCAGGCGTTGGGGAGAATCAGCGGCTCGGAGCCGTGGTGGAGCGCGAGAAAGGTAGAACCGAGGGACATGGGAAGAGGGAAAAGGGAACGGGGGTGGATGAGAATCTGGGGGGCCAGCCGATTAAGTTCCGTGGTCCTCAACCGCACTCGACATGCCTGCGCAGTTCATCTACGTCATGAAGGACCTGAAGCGGGTGGTGCCGCCGTCACGGGTCATCCTCGAAGGAATCTGGCTCTCGTTTTATCCCGGCGCCAAGATCGGTGTGTTAGGCGCGAACGGCGCGGGGAAGTCGTCGCTGCTCAAAATCATGGCGGGTGTCGATCACGATTATCAAGGTGAGGCGTGGGCGGCGGCGGGGACGCGCGTGGCGTATCTGTCGCAGGAGCCGCAGCTGGATCCGGGCAAGGATGTAAAGGGGAACGTGGAGGAGGCGGTGCGCGAGACGCGCGCGCTGCTGGATCGGTTCGACGCGATCGCGGCCAAGTTTGCGGAACCGATGTCGGATGACGCGATGCAGAAGCTATTGGACGAGCAGGCGCGCGTGCAGGAGCGCATCGACGCCACCGACGCGTGGAGTCTCGATCACAAGATCGAGATCGCGATGGATGCGCTGCGCCTGCCGCCGGCGGACGCGGACGTGTCGACGTTGTCGGGCGGCGAGCGTCGGCGTGTGGCGCTCTGCCGCGTGCTGCTCGAGCAGCCCGATCTCCTTCTGTTGGACGAGCCGACCAACCATCTCGACGCCGAGAGTGTGGCGTGGCTCGAGCGGCATCTCGCCGAGTTTCCAGGGACGGTGGTGGCGGTGACGCACGACCGGTACTTCCTCGACAACGTGGCGAAGTGGATTCTCGAGCTCGACCGCGGGCGCGGCATTCCGTGGGAGGGCAACTACACGTCGTGGCTCGATCAGAAGCGGACGCGTCTGGCGCAGGAAGAGAAGCAGGCGAGCGCGCGGCAGCGGACGCTGGAGCACGAGCTGGAGTGGGTGCGCATGGCGCCGCGGGCGCGACAGGCCAAGAGCAAGGCGCGCATCACGCGGTTCGAGGAGCTGGTGGCGGGCGACGTGGGCGAGCGGGTGCTCCTGAGCGAAATCGTGATTCCGCCGCCGGCCCGGTTAGGCAACGACGTCGTGATCGCCAAGGACCTGCGCAAAGCATTCGGCGACACGCTGCTGTTCGACGGCTTGTCGTTCAGCCTGCCGCGCGGCGGGATCGTGGGGGTGATCGGGCCTAACGGCGCGGGCAAGACGACGTTGTTCCGGATGATCGTCGGGCAGGAACAGCCCGACGCGGGCGCCCTCACCGTGGGCGACACGGTGAACATCTCGTACGTGGATCAGGGGCGCGTGCTCGACGGCGCGCGCACGGTGTACGAGGAAGTGAGCGAGGGGCGCGATACGATCGACGTCGGGAATCGGGAGCTCAACGCGCGCGCGTATCTCTCGAGCTTCGGCTTCCGCGGGCCCGACCAACAGAAGCTCGCGAAGGACCTGTCGGGCGGCGAGCGCAACCGGCTGCACCTGGCGAAGCTGCTCAAGAGCGGCGGCAATCTGCTGCTGCTGGACGAGCCGACGAACGATCTGGACGTCGATACGCTGCGCGCGCTCGAGGATGCGTTAGTCCAGTTCGCCGGGTGCGCGGTGGTGATCTCGCACGATCGCTGGTTCCTGGACCGTATCGCCACGCACATCCTGGCGTTCGAGGGGAACAGCGAGGTGGTGTGGCATGAGGGGAATTACCAGGAGTACCTCGAGGATCTCAAGCGGCGGAAGGGCCCCGATGCCGATCAGCCGCACCGGATCAAGTATCGCCGGCTGGTGCGAGCCTAACGGAACGGGCGGCCGGCTCTGCGCCTAACGGCAGACCGATTGCGCGCGCGCGACGGCCAGGGGGCCGGTACCGCGATAGGCTACGTCTCGGCGAGGTACTCGTGGACGAACTTGACGGCCATGGCGCCTTCCCCGACTGCCGACGCCACGCGTTTGACCGAGCCCAATCTCACGTCGCCGGCGGCAAAGACGCCGGCCCAACTGGTCTCGAGGAGGAAGGGAGATCGGGGGCGGTTCCAGTTAGGCGAGGCGGCGGCCGTGCGGCCGGTGCGGATGTAGCCGTCTCGATCCGTTTCGATGCCTTTGGGCAGCCACTCGGTGCGCGGGACGGCGCCGATGAACGTGAACAACGCCGGCGTGTCGATGGTTCGCTGCGCACCCGTGCGCGTGTCCTGGATGACGATGCGCTCGAGGCGATCGCCGCCTTGCATCTCGCGAATCTCGGTGTGATCGAGCACTTCGATGTTGTCGGATTCTGCGATGCGCTCGGCGAGGTAGCTCGACATGTCGGCGCTGAGGTCCGCGCCGCGGACGAGCAGCAGCACGTGCGGCAGATGCTCGGACAGGAACACGGCGGCCTGGCCGGCGGAGTTGCCGCCGCCGATGAGCACCACCTCCACGTCCCGGCATTCGCCTAACTCGGTCGGTGTGGCCTCGTAGTAGACGCCGAGTCCCTCGAAGCGCTCGCGGCCCGGGACGTCGAGGCGGCGGTAATCGGCGCCGGTGGCGATGAGCACGCAGCGCGCGGCGGCGCGCTCGTCGTCATCGATGTGCACGATGAAGTTCTGGCCGTCGCGCTCGATCGTGGCGACCGGCGACGGAATGGAAAAGCGCGCGTCGAACTTCTGGGCTTGCAGCGTGGCGCGCGCCGTGAGCTGCGCACCGGTGATGCCCGTCGGGAATCCGAGATAGTTCTCGATTTTCATCGACGCGCCGGCCTGGCCGCCCGGCGACGCGCGATCGAGGATGAGCGTGCGCAACCCTTCCGACGCGCCATAGACGGCGGCCGCGAGGCCGGCCGGTCCGGCGCCGACGATCACGAGATCGTAGATGTCGGTGCCTAACGCCGGCTTGAGTCCCACCGCTTCGGCCAGGTCGCGGATGGACGGGTTGCGCATGAGCGGCCGGCCGTCGTACGCGACCGCCGGCAGATCCTTCTCGCCTAACCCAAAGTGCGCCAGCAATTCGCCGACGCCCGGATCGTCGTCGGTGTCGATCCACGTCACCGGCACCTGGTTGCGGCTCAGGAATTCGCGCAGGTGATACGCGTCGCGCGACCGCGCCGAGCCGATCACGCGGACACCCTGGAATCCGGAGTCGAGCAGCAACTGGCGCCGCGCGATGAACGCGCGCAGCACGACCTCACCGACCGCGGGCCGCTCGGAGATGATGCGGCGAATGTCGGGCGGCGCGATCTCGAGCACCTTCGTAGCGCCGCGCGCGACGGCCGTGACGAGCGGACGGCGCCGCGTGAGCAGGTCCACGTCGCCGGTGAACTCGCCTGCTTGATGAACGACGATCGTTCGCGGCGTCTCGCCCGAGCGATCGATGATCTCGACGGCCCCGGAGACGATGACGAAAAACGCGTTGCGGTTGCCGCCGGCCTCGAACAACAACTCGCCCTCGCCGACGTCGCGCGGCGTGGCGAACGCGGCGAG
>DATNAM010000268.1:0-5673 GCA_035572595.1 Gemmatimonadaceae bacterium | reverse complement strand
TGTAGCGTGGCAGCAAGGCGGGCATGCCCATACTCTAACCTCCTCTCGGCAGTGCTGGCAACTCGGCATGGCGCATGATGCCGCCCTCGCCTGTTTCGCCCGCTATCGAAACACCCACCCGCGGATCATTTCTACGCGATGCCGGAGCGCGTGCGGCATGACCGAGGCCTAACTCGGCCTTGCTGCCGTTCCAAGCCGACGTCATGTTGAGACATATACCCGTACCACGAGAGGCGCGATGCGATCGTCCGTCGTCGGAATTTTGGTAGTGGCCGCGCTCGTCGGGGTCAGCGCGTGCAGCAGCGATAGCGCGACGTCTGGTGGTTGCTCACCCGAGGCGCTGCGTCCGGCGATCATCGTTCAGGTGCTCGCGGCATCGGGACCGGCGCCCAACGACAGCACGAAGGGAGCGGTGCACGACGGGGCCTATGTCGATTCGCTGCGGCCGCTGCGGCTCGGCGTCGGCAGCATCCAAGCGCTCGGCGCCGCTCAGAATCGGCCCGGCACGTACACCGTGACGATCGAACATGCCGGCTTCGAGCCGTGGGAGCGGGACAGCGTGGTGGTGCAAGGCACGCCGTGCGGGATCGCGCAGTCCGTGAACATCGTGGCCGCGCTGGTTCCGCTGCCCTAGCCTAACCGGCGGCCTAACGGGCGGCGCTCGCGGCGCGCGGCTCGGGCGATCACTCCGCTCGCCGGACGCCCTCGGCGCCGGCCACGTAGCGCGTGCCGCACGCGGCGCACGCGGCCCGTTCCCCCGACGCGGGGCGCGCCGGCAGGTCCAGACGTTCGCCGCATTCGCACATCCAGCCGACCACGCGCGCCGGCACGCCGGTGACGAGCGCGTAGTCGGGAACGCTCCGCGTGACGACTGCTCCCGCGCCGACGAACGCATAGGCGCCGACGTCGTGTCCGCACACGATGGTCGCGTTGGCGCCGATGGACGCGCCGCGCTTCACCAGCGTTTCGCGATACTCGTGCTTCCGCGAGACGTGGCTGCGCGGATTGAGCACGTTGGTGAACACCATGGACGGCCCGAGGAACACGTCATCCTCGCACCGCACGCCCTCGTACAGGCTCACGTTGTTCTGCACCTTGACGTTCCTGCCTAACGTGACCTTCGGCATCACCACCACGTTCTGGCCGAGGCTGCACGCCTCGCCGATCACCGCGCCCGCCATCACGTGGCAGAAGTGCCAGACGCGCGTGTCGCGGCCCAAGGACGCGCCGTCGTCGACGTAGCTCGATTCGTGGACCAGCGCGCTCCCGCCGCCCGCCGCCGCCACCTCGCGCATCTCGCTCACGCGCGGCGGCTCCCGCCTCCCGACTCGGTCTCCGGCGGGAACGCGCGCAAGGGCAGCGCGATCTCGCGCTCCGCGCGCGCCGACTCGTAGATGCCGAGGATGAGCTCGAGCGATTTGCGTCCCTCGCGACCGTCCGTCTCCGGCGCCGCCTCGCCGCGTAATACGCGCACGACATTATCGTAATACGGCTTGTGCCCCGAGCCATACACCGACATTGGGTTCGGCGCGCCGCGCAGCAGCTCGGCTTCGCGGTCGATGTCGTGGTATTCGGCGAACTCCCAGGTCTCGATGCGATTGAGCGCCGTGCCGCCCACCTTCACGCTGCCCTTCTCGCCCAGAATGGTGACCGAGCCCTCGAGGTTCCGCGGGTACGCCAGCATCGTCACCTCGATCGTGCCTAACGCACCGTTCCGGAACCGCAGCAGCGCGACGCCCGTGTCCTCGCTCTCGATGCGCCGCGCCAGCGTGGCGGTCTTGGCCGACACCGATTCCACCGGCCCCACCAGCCACTGGATCATGTCGACGTAGTGGCTCGCTTGGTTCATGAACGCGCCGCCGTCGAACTCCCACGTGCCGCGCCACGGCGCCATGTCGTAGTACGATTGCGGACGCTGCCACCGCACGGTGGTGTTCGCGAGGTAGATGCGCCCGAAGCGTCCCAGGTCGATCGAGCGCTTGAGCAGCTGGATCGCCGGGTTGAGGCGGTTCTGCTTGACCACGAACAGATACACGCCGGCTTCGTCGCAGGCGTGGACTAACGCATCGGCTTCCTCGAGGCGCGTCGCCATCGGCTTCTCGCAGATCACGTGCGCGCCCTTCTCCGCCGCCAGGATGCCGTGCTTGGGGTGCAGCCCGCTCGGCGTACAGACCGCGACGACCTCGCACCGGCACTCGTCGAGCAGCTGCGGCATGCTCGTGTAGAACGGGACGCTCATCTTCTCGCCCGCCTGCCGCGCGCGCTCGGCGATATCGTCGCATACTGCTACTAATTGCAGCGACGGTTGGCGCGCGATCGCGTCGAAGTGCCGTTCGCTGATGCGGCCGCATCCCACGACGGCGATGCGGAAGCGCCGTCCTCCCCCCGACTGCTCGCTGCTCATGGTACGCTCGTCCGTCAGGTGGCGGCCGTTGCCGGCTCCCGGGGATGCGGCGCGGCCGCGCGCGCGAGCGCGTTGCGCGAGTCGATCACAATCGCCGCCAGGCGCTTGACCCTGGCGTAGTCGATGGCGGTGTGATCGGTGACGATGATGACGGCGTCGGCGCCTTTGATCGCGTCGTCGGTGAGCGGCACCGACCGGCCGACCGCCCCGTCCGGCGTGTGGCCGTCATTCACGATTTCGGTGACGAACGGATCGTGATATCGCGCCTCCGCGCCCTTCTTGCTCAGCAAGTCGAGGATGTCGAGGGCCGGCGACTCGCGCAGGTCATCGATGTCCTTCTTGTACGCCACGCCTAACACAAGAATGCGGGCGCCGCGCATCGGCTTGCCGGCATCGTTGAGGGCGTCGGCCACCTTCCCGACCCAGAACGCCGGCATCTCGGTGTTGATCTCGCCCGCCAGCTCGATCATGCGCGTCTTGTAGTGCAGCGTGCGCATTTTCCACGCGAGATAGTGCGGATCGAGCGGGATACAGTGTCCGCCGAGTCCGGGGCCGGGCGAGAACTTCATGAAGCCGAACGGCTTCGTGGCCGCGGCATCGATCACTTCCCACACGCTCACGCCCAACTTGTCGCAGATCACGGCCATTTCGTTCACCAGGCCGATGTTGATCATGCGGAACGTGTTCTCGAGCAGCTTCGTGAGCTCCGCCGCTTCGGGCGAGCTCACCGGCACCACCTCGTCGATGAACAGCTCGTACACCTGTTCGCCTAACTTGGTGCACTGCTCGGTGATGCCGCCCAGCACCTTGGGCGTGTTCTTGGTGTGCCACTTGGGATTGCCGGGGTCCACGCGCTCGGGCGAGAAGCAGAGGAAGAAATCCTCGCCCACCTGCAGGTCGCGCTTCTCGAACGTCGGCAGGAGCACTTCACGCGTCGTGCCCGGATACGTGGTCGACTCGAGCACGATCAGCTGGCCCGGCCGGAGCGTCTCGGCGACCGAGTCCGTGGCCGCGACCACGAACGACATGTCGGGATCTTTCGTCTTGCCTAACGGCGTGGGGACGCAGATCGAAATCACGTCGCATTCGGCCAGGCGCGACATGTCGAGCGTCGCTTCCAGCGTGCCGCTCTTCCGGAGCGCGGCCACATCCTTCTCCGCCACATCCTTGATGTGGCTGCCGCCGCCGTTGACGAGCTCCACTACCCGCGCCGACTTCTCGAAGCCGATGACGCGAAGCCCGGCGTGCCCCATCTCGATCGCCAGCGGCAAGCCGACGTATCCGAGACCGACGACGCCACACGTCACCCGGCGTTGACCAATCTTGTCCGACAGCGCGTCGTAAGTGCTCATGACCTGATCGCTGGATTGTGGGCTCAGAGCGGCTCCCTCAAGTCGCGCGCCGCGCGGTGGTCGCAACCCCGCGCGGCGCGGTAATCTGCGTGCCCTGTCTCCCCTCGGACGCGGGCCGGCGCAACGCGGTAACCCTAAGGGTGGCCTGACAGTCCTTTCGTTGCGAACGCGGCGCCTATGCCCAAATGAGACACACGGATGTGCCATCCTGGGCCAATCGCTCGAACATAACCGCAGCACAGTGACCGTTCAAGCGAAAAGCTACCCCCTGCCCCTCGCGCAGACCTCGCTCAGTGCGCTCACGCCCTGCGCCAACGGTGCCGGGTGTCCGCTCGGCGTCGACGTACCCGCGCTCACCGGCGCCCTCGTGCGCGGCGACCGCACCGCCGCATGGCAAACCGCGCGCGCGGTCAATCCATTCGCGAGCACGTGCGGTCACGGCTGCCATGCGCCGTGCGAAGCATCGTGTCGGCGGCGACACTGGGGTGCGCCCGTCGGCATCGCGACGCTCGAGGCGCATGCCGCCGGATTGGAGCCGCCCCGCCTGGCCGTGCCCGACGGCCCCTGCACCAGTCCGCACGACGCGCGATCGGTGGCCGGTCTCGTTGGCCTCACCCCCGACACCGCGCTGCGCACGCCGCGTGCCGACACGCGCGTTGCCGTCATCGGTGCCGGCGCCGCGGGACTCGCGTGTGCGCACGACCTGCTGCTCTTGGGCCATCGATGCATGGTGTTCGACGCGGCCGACGAACCCGGCGGTCTGCTCACCATGGCGCTGCCCGCGTTTCGCTTTCCCGTCGCCAGTGCGCGCGCCGAGTGTGCCGCGATCCTCGCCATGGGCGGAGTCGACTTCCAGCCGAGATACCGCATCGAGAACAGCGCCGACGTGCGCGCGCTGCTCGCCGGCGAATTCGACGCCGTGTTCCTGGCGTTAGGCGCGTCGTCGCCGCGCCACGCGATGTTCGGCGTCCAGGCCGAGCATCCGCAGGTGGTCGATGCCTTTACTGTGTTAGGCACCGACGCGCCGCTCGACGGCACGATCGTCGTCGTGGGCGACGGCGATCTGGCATTGGATGCGGCGCGCACCATCGTCCGCCGCGCGGCGCGCGATGAGCGCGCGCTGCCGCGCGTCCAGCTCGTGCTCGAGCGCGCGCTGGAGGATTCGCAGGTGCCCGCGAGCTGGATCGCCGCGGCGGTCAGCGAGGGTATCGTCGTGCACGGCGGCTGGAGCGCCGGCCGCTGGCTCGCCGATGAAAGCGGCATGTTGAGCGGCATCGAGATCGTTCGCCCAACGGACCGCTCGTCCATGGTACTCGCCTGCGACACGATCGTGACCGCGGCGCCGCGTTCACCCGATGCCCAACGATTCGCGCCCGATATCGCGCTCGACGGCGACGGGCTGATCGTGGTCGATCCGGCGACGCTCGAGACGTCGCTGTTCGGCGTGTGGGCCGGCGGCGCGTGCGCGTTCGGCCACCGGTCGGTGGCGCACGCAACTGCCGACGGCAAGCGCGCGGCGTGGAGCATTCACGGCGCGCTCACCGGTCGTCCGGTGCGCGTTACGGTCGCGTCGGCGTGGGTCGAAGCCGACGACTGGGACGACACGCGAGCGGCTGCCTCACTTGCCACTCCGCCGCTCGATGCCACCGGACATGCGCCGCCGTCCGCGGATCCCTTCTCCGCCGCGGCCGCACGGCCCGACGCCGACATTCGCCGCGAGGCGTCGCGCTGTTTCGATTGCACGGTGATTCCGGTGGTGGATGAGCACTGCACGTCGTGCGGCCGCTGTGTGAGCGCGTGCCCGGAAGGCGCGTTTCAGATGCAGGCGGGTCCGCCCAAGCAGCTGCACCTGGATCCGGATTTGTGCACGCGCTGCGGCATCTGCGTGGAGAAGTGTCCGGAAAGCGCGATCGCGTT
>DATNAM010000267.1:0-18982 GCA_035572595.1 Gemmatimonadaceae bacterium | reverse complement strand
CGCTGTCGACTCCGGTCTCATCTACGCGCTCTATTGGAACACTCGCGGCGCGCCTGACGACCGTAGCCGCACCCTCGACATGTATCGCCTGGCGAGCGGCGCGTACCTCGGCTCCCGTCGGCTGCCGCTTCCATCGACGGCGATAGCCATACGCGGCGACGTGGTGTACGCCCTCACGACCGATGGCAATCTGCACATCTGGCGCTGGGTCGGCGCCGCCTCGACTCCCAGGTAGCGGCCCGCCTGCAACCCCGTCGCGCTTTCGGTAAGTTTCGAGAGAGGCGGGAACGCCCGCACCCGCGGGCGTGTTCAGCCGTCACCTTGAGAGGCGTCGCGAGTTGCCCAATCAACCGGAACGCATCGTCGTCGAACCGCACCAGAGCCTGCCGCACACGGCAGCGTCCTGGATCGCGGATTCGATTGCCGATGCGATCCGGCGCACCGGCACCTGCTCCATCGCGCTGTCGGGCGGCCGCACGCCGCGCGGCGTGTTCGCGGAGCTTGCCGCTGCCTTTCGCGATGTGCCGTGGCAGCACGTGCACGTGTACTTCGGCGACGAGCGCGCCGTGCCGCCTAACGATCCGAACAGCAACTATCGGATGGCGCGCGAGGCACTGCTCGATCCCGTGCACGTGCCGCCGGACCACGTGCACCGCATGGAAGGCGAGCGCGCCGACCTCGATGCCGCGGCCCGCGATTACGAGCGCCTGCTGCCCGCGGCACTCGACATCCTTCTGTTAGGCATCGGCCCCGACGGCCACACCGCGTCGCTCTTTCCCGGCGCGCCGGCGCTCGACGAGCACACGCGGCGCGTGCTGCCCGCCGACAGCCCGTTCCCGCCGCCCCGCCGCCTAACGGTAACGCCGCCCGTCATCGCCGCCGCGCGTCGCGTCGCCGTGATCGCCGAGGGAGCCGACAAGGCCGGCATCGTCCGGCGCGCGCTCGAGGGCCCGCTCGACCCCCATGCCTTGCCGGTGCAGCTCGCGCTCGGCGGCGCATGGTTACTGGATCGCGACGCCGCCTCGGGTCTCGCCCGGGTGCCGGCATGAGAGTGCTCGCCGGCGACATCGGCGGGACGCACGCGCGCTTGGCGGTGGTGGAGATCGACGACCGCCAGGTGCATCTGGTGCGCGAAGCGCGCTACGCGAGCGGCGACTACCCGTCCCTCGCGCCGATCGTGCGCACGTTTCTCGATGCCGGCGGCGACGCGCCGTCGCGCGCCGCGTTCGGCGTTGCCGGACCGGTTGCCGGCGGCCGCGTGGCCACGCCTAACTTGCCGTGGACGCTCGACGAACGCCGCCTGGCGCGCGACATTGCCATTCCGCGTACACGGCTGCTCAACGATCTCGATGCCATCGCGCGCGGCACCGCGCGTCTGGTCGCGAGCGATTTCGTCACGCTGCAAGAAGGCACGGCCGACACCGATGGCATCGTGGCCTTGGTCGGCGCGGGCACGGGACTCGGCGAGGCGTTCGTCGTTCGCGATGGCGGCGTCGCGCGCACGCACGCGTCCGAAGGCGGCCACACCGGATTCGCGCCGCGCACGCCGATCGAACGCGATCTGCTCGCATCGCTCGCCGGCGAATTCGGTCACGTCTCCAGCGAGCGCGTCATTTCGGGGCCTGGACTCGAGAACATCTACGGGTTCCTCGCCAAGCGTGAGCCCGCGCGAGAGCAGCCCGCGGTGCGAAGCGCCGTGCAAGAAGAGGGCGCCGCCGCGATCTCTCGCCATGGACTCGACGGGTCCGACTCCCTCTGCGCCCAAGCGCTCGACATTTTCGTGAGCGCGTACGGTGCGAAGGCCGGCAACATGGCGCTCACCGTGCTCGCGACGGGCGGCGTATTGCTGGTGGGCGGCATTGCGCCCGCCATCGTGAAGAAACTCACCGACGGCACCTTCCTTGCCGCGTTTCGCGACAAGGGACGGATGTCGGAGATGATGCAGCACATGCCGGTGCGCGTCGTGATGAACGACGACGTTGGACTCTACGGCGCGGCGACCGCGGCCGCCGAAGACGATGGACGCGCGAGCGACACGCCGCGCACGCCGACCGCGAGCGGCGCACCATTCAACCAAAGCACACAACGCAGGGGCACGCTGACATGACGGAAACGGCCACGAGAGCGGCACGGGGCGGCACGACGGGCGCGTCCGATCTGGACGAGCTCTGCATCGACACGGTGCGGACGCTGTCCATGGACGCGGTACAGCAGGCGAACTCGGGACATCCCGGGACGCCGATGGCGCTGGCGCCGCTCGCCTATCTCATTTTCACCAAGCACCTGCGCTACGATCCGGCGCATCCCGATTGGCCTAACCGCGACCGCTTCGTGCTGTCGTGCGGCCACGCGTCGATGCTGCTGTACAGCGTGTTGTACCTCACCGGGTACGACGTGACGCTCGAGGACGTAAAGCACTTCCGCCAGTGGGGCAGCAAGACGCCGGGCCACCCCGAGTACGGCCACACGCCGGGCGTCGAGGTCACCACCGGTCCGTTAGGCCAGGGGTTCGCCAACGCGGTCGGCATGGCGCTCGCCGAGCGCCACCTGGCATCCGAGTTCAACACGCCCGACGACGCCGTGATCGACCACCGCGTGTACGTCATCGCCAGCGATGGCGACCTCATGGAGGGCATCTCCCACGAGGCGGCGTCGATCGCCGGACATCTCGGGTTAGGCAAGCTCATCGTCTGCTACGATGACAACAGCATCACGCTCGATGGCCCGGCCTCGCTCTCCTGCAGCGACGACGCCGGCACGCGCTTCGAGGCCTACGGCTGGAACGTGCTGCGCGTGCCCGACGTGAACGACCTCCCGGTGATGGACCGCGCGCTGGCGCAGGCGCGCGACGTCCACGACCGGCCGACGCTCATCATCGTCCGCACGCACATCGGCTACGGCAGCCCCCACAAGCAGGACACGTCGGCGGCCCACGGCGAACCGTTAGGCGTGGACGAAATCAAGCTCACCAAGCAGAACCTCGGCTGGGAATGGACCGACGCGTTCCACGTGCCGCCGGAAGCCCTGGCGGCGTGGCGCGACGCCGGGAAGCGCGGCGCGCCCCTCCGCGCCGACTGGGAGAAGCGCCGCGATGCCTGGGCCGGCCGCCGCCCGGACTCGGCGCGCGAGCTGGCCCGCCGCCTCGCCCGCACGCTGCCCGACAACTGGCGCGCCGCGCTGCCGTCCTTCCCGCCTAACGAGAAGGGCATGGCCACGCGCAACGCGTCCAACGCCGTGATCAACGCGCTCGCACCCAAAATCCCCGAGCTCTTGGGCGGCGCCGCCGATCTGTCCACGTCTACCAAAACCATCATCAACGCCAGCGACCGCCTCGAGCGCGACACGCCGCGCGGCCGCAACCTGTTCTACGGCATCCGCGAGCACGCCATGGCCGCCATCATGAACGGCATGTGCGTGCACGGCGGCGTAATCCCGTTCGGCGGCACGTTCCTCATTTTTTCGGACTACATGCGCCCGCCGACTCGCCTGGCGGCGCTCATGAAAATCCGCCCGATCTACGTGTTCACCCACGACTCGATCGGACTCGGCGAGGACGGCCCAACGCACCAGCCGATCGAACAGCTCGCGGCCCTGCGCGCGATTCCCAACATGACGGTGTTCCGGCCGGCCGATGCCGCCGAGACCGCCGAGGCGTGGGCCGCGGCGCTCGAGACGACGTCGGGCCCGGTGGCGCTCGCGCTCACGCGCCAGAACGTCCCGATTCTCGATCGGTCGCGCTACGCGCCGGCCTCGGGCGTCGCGCGCGGCGCGTACGTGCTCTCGGACGCCGAGGGCGGCCAGGCGGCGCCGGATGTGATTCTTCTCGGAAGCGGCTCAGAGGTGCACATTCTCCTGGCCGCGCAGGAAACGCTATTGGGAAACGACATCCGCGCCCGCGTGGTGAGCGTGCCGAGCATCGAGCGATTCTATGCACAGCCGGCATCGTATCGTGATCAGGTGCTGCCGCGCGCGATGCATCATCGGATTGCCATGGAGGCAGCGAGCCCGCAGCCGTGGTACCGCATGGTCGGCGACTCGGGTGTCGTGATCGGGGTGGAGCGCTTCGGCGCGTCGGCGCCGTACGAGCGGATCTATCGCGAGCTTGGTCTGACGGCTGGACACGTGGTGTCCGCCGCGCGCACGATGCTGAATCGCTGACGACTAACGGGAGGATCGATGACAACCGTCCACACGACGAGCAAGATGATGGCGCTGCTGGCCTTGGGGCAGAGCGTCTGGCTGGACTACCTGCGGCGCGACATGATCCAGAGCGGCGAGCTCGCCGCGCGCGTGTCCGAAGGACTGCGCGGCATGACCTCGAACCCGAGCATCTTCGAGAACGCGATCGGCGGCAGCAAGGACTACGACGCGGCGCTCGCCCAACCGGCGATCCGCGGCAAATCGGATGTCGACGCGTTCGAGGCGATTGCCGTCGAAGACGTGCGCTCGGCCGCCGACGTGTTCCGAACCGTGTACGACTCCACCGACGGCGCCGACGGGTTCGTCTCGATCGAGGTGAGCCCCAAGCTCGCCCGCGACACGCAGGGCTCGCTCGAGGAAGCGCGGCGCCTGTGGCGCGAAGTCGGCCGGCCTAACGTCATGATCAAGATTCCCGGCACCCGCGAAGGATGGCCCGCGATCGAGAAAGCGCTCGAGGAAGGGATCAACATCAACATCACGCTCCTGTTCTCGGTCGAGCACTACAAGGCCGTCGCCGAAGCGTACCTGAACGCGATGGAGGCGCGCATTGCCGCCAAGAAACCGGTGAACCGGGTGGCCAGCGTCGCGTCGTTCTTCGTCAGCCGCGTCGATTCGGAAGTGGACAAGCGCCTCGAGAAGATCGGCGGCGCCGCCACATCGCTGTTAGGCCAGGCGGCGATCGCCAACGCCAAGCTGGCGTACGAGCTCTTCGGCGAATTGTTCAGTGGGCCACGATGGGTGAAGATCCGCGACGCCGGCGCGCGCGTGCAGCGTCCGCTCTGGGCCAGCACCAGCACCAAGAACCCGAATTACGGGGACGTGCGCTACATCGAAGGACTCATCGGGCCGGAAACGATCAACACCGTGCCGCCCGACACGCTGCAGTTGTTCGAGGAGCACGGCGTGGTGCGCCGCACGCTCACGCCTAACGCCGACGATGCGCGCGCGCTGCTCGAGCAGATCGCCAAGGCGGGTGTCGACTTCGACGATGTCACGCAGACGCTGGAAGATGAAGGGATCGAGAAGTTCGACGCCTCCTATCGCAAATTGCTGGGCGTGATCTCGGGCAAGCGGCAGGCGCTCGGCGTCGCGGCGCGGGCGTGACGGCGGGTCGCGCGATGCGCGATGGCATCACGCACCTGTTCTTCGACGTCGGCGGCGTGTTGGGCACGGCGGGGTGGTGCACCGCCGACCGCGCCGGCGCGGCCAAACACTTCGGCTACGACCTGGAGAACGCGGAGCGCCGCCACCAGGCGGTGGTCGGCGCCTGGGAAACGGGCGCCATGACGCTGGACGAGTACCTGGATCATACCGTGTTCGCCGCGCGGCGGCCGTTCACGCGCGAGCAGTTCACCGCGTACATGCGCGCGCGGAGCGTGCCTAACGCGGAGTCGATCGCGCTCGCGCGCGCGCTGTCGGACACCGGCCGGTATCGCATGGCGACGCTGAACAACGAATCGGAGGCGCTCAACGTGCACCGCATCGCGTGCTTCGGCCTCGCGGACATCTTCGACGCGTTCCTCTCGTCGTGCTGGTTGGGCGTCGCCAAACCGGCGCGCCGCATCTATAGCCTCGCCCTCACGCTCATGCAGGCCCAACCGGGCCGCAGTGTGTTCATCGACGATCGCGAGGAAAATCTCGAGCCGGCGCGCGACGCCGGCCTGCACGCCATTCGCTTCACGTCGGCCGCCGGCCTCCGGTCGGACCTCGCCGCGTTAGGCATCAACTCTTGATCGGACCTGGAACTATGCGATTGGGGATGATCGGACTCGGCCGCATGGGCGGCAACATGACGCGCCGGCTCATGGGCGCCAAACACGAAGTCGTGGCCTTCGACCGCAGTGCCGACGCGGTGAAGGAGCTCGCCGGGTTGGGCGCGGTGGGCGCCTCATCGCTCGCCGATGTCTGCACCAAGCTCTCGGCACCGCGCATTGTGTGGATCATGGTGCCGTCGGGAAAACCCGTGGATGACACCATTGCCGCCCTCGTGCCGCAGCTCGCCAAGGGCGACATCATCATCGACGGCGGCAACTCGAATTTCCACGACACCATCCGCCGCGGCGCCGAGCTCGAGGCCAAGGGCATCGACTTCATCGACTCGGGCACCAGCGGCGGGGTCTGGGGACTCGAGAACGGCTACTGCCTCATGGTCGGCGGCGGCGACAAAGCCGTGTCGGTGTGCGAACCCATCTTCCGCGCGCTCGCGCCAACCGATGGCTATGCGCACGTCGGCCCAACGGGCAGCGGACACTACGTGAAGATGGTCCACAACGGCATCGAGTACGGCATGCTGCAGGCGTACGCCGAAGGATTCGAGATCCTGAACGCGTCCAAGTCGTTCGACATCGATCTGCATCAAGTGGCCGCGGTCTGGAATCACGGCAGCATCGTCCGGTCGTTTATCAGCGAGCTCGCCGAGTCCGCGTTTGCGCGCGACCCGTCGCTCAAGGATTTGCGCGGCTATGTCGATGATTCCGGCGAAGGCCGGTGGACCGTGCAGGAAGCGATCGACATCGATGTGCCGGCGCCCGTGATCACGCTCTCGCTGCTCACGCGCCTGCGCTCGCGCCAGGCGGATTCGTTCGGCGCGAAAGTGATCGCTGCCTTACGCAACGAGTTCGGCGGACACGCGGTGCATTCGGCATGAGCACGCCGATCGTTGCGCCGGCCACGCTCGCCCACGAGCACACGGGCGAGACGTCCATGCGGAAGGCCGCGCGCTGCGCCATGGTCATTCTAGGCGCGGGCGGCGACCTCACGCGCCGCAAGCTCATGCCCGCGCTCGCGCACCTCGCGTGCGACGGGTTCATGGATCCCGAGTCCATCATCATTGGCGTTGGGCGCGACAATTTCACCGACGAATCATGGCGCGCCGCCATGGGCGAGGCGCTCAAGACGTCGGATGAGATGCAGGGTGCCGACGCCGGCGCCGTCACCAAATTTCTTGGCATGCTGCGCTTCGTGCGCGGCGACCTGCGCGCCACCGAGACGTACAAGTCGATCACCGAACGCGTCACGCAATTCGAGGGCGGCGCGGACGACGACGACCATATCGGCCGCCTCATCTATCTCGCGATCCCACCGAGCCTGTACGCCGATGCCGCCAAGCGGGTGTCGGAAAGCGGGCTCGTGCCGCGCACCGTGCGCGACGACAAGAAGTGGGCCCGCATCGTCATCGAGAAACCGTTCGGCCGCGATCTCGACAGCGCACGCTCGCTCGACAAGCTGCTGCTGTCGCTCTTTTCCGAGCAGCAGATCTACCGCATCGATCACTACCTCGGGAAGGAAACCGTCCAGAACATTTTGGTGCTGCGGTTCGCCAACTCGATCTTCGAGCCGGTGTGGAATCGGAACTACGTCCACCACGTGCAGATCACGGCCGCCGAAACGGTGGGCGTCGAGCACCGCGCGTCGTACTACGAGGAGTCGGGCGTCATCCGCGACATGTTCCAGAACCACCTCATGCAGTTGCTGACGCTCACGGCAATGGAGCCGCCTAACGCATTCGACGCCGACGCCGTCCGCGGCGAGAAGGCCAAGGTGTTGGGCTCGATCCACCCCGTGGCGCCCGAGGACGCGGCCGACATCTCGATCATCGGCCAGTACGGCCCCGGTGAAGTGAACGGTGAGCACGTCATCTCGTATCGCGACGAGCCGGGCGTGGCCAAGGAGTCGCGCGTGCCGACGTACGCGGCGATTCGCTTCACGGTCGACAACTGGCGCTGGCACGGCGTGCCGTTCTTCCTGCGGTCGGGGAAACGACTCGCCAAGCACGCCACCGAGATCGCGGTCCAGTTCAAGGAGCCGCCGCATTCGCTGTTCCGTCTGCCTAACGGAGAGTCGCTCGAGCGCAACGTGCTCGTGATGCGCATCCAGCCCGACGAAGGCATTTCGCTCCGGTTCGAGGTGAAAACGCCGGGTGTGGATGTCCGCATGGCGCCCGTCCGGATGGTGTTCAACTACGCCGATGCGTACGGCACGTCGAACCACCCCGCGTACGAGACGCTGCTGCTCGACTGCATGTTGGGCGACGCCACGCTGTTCGCCCGGTGGGACGAGGTGGAAGCGTCGTGGCGGATCATCGATCCGATCATCGAGGGCTGGAAGAACCCGAACCTCGTGAAGCTGCCGAACTACACGTCGGGCACGTGGGGCCCGTCGGCCGCCGACGCCTTCGTGGCGAAGGACGGCGCGGTGTGGCGGGAACCGTGAGCGATCCGCGCGCTGCCGCCAAGCGCGACGCGGCGGTGCGCGCCGTCGACGCCGTCCGCTCGGGCAACGTCGTCGGGTTAGGCACGGGCAGCACGGCGGCGTTCGCCATCGAAGAAATCGGACGCCGCGTTGCCGCCGGTCTGCTGCGCGACATCGCCGGCATTCCTACGTCGAACGCGTCGCACCGCTTGGCGCTCGAGTGGAACGTCCCGCTCACCACGCTGGAGCGCCACCCCAAGGTCGACGTCACCATCGACGGCGCCGACGAAATCGATCCGGTGGGCCGCGTGCTCAAGGGCGGCGGCGGCGCGCTCCTGCGCGAGAAGATCGTCGCCACGCGCAGCGCCCGCTGGATTCTCGTGATCGACCAGGGCAAGCTCGTCCCGCACCTCGGTGCGCGATATCCGCTGCCGGTGGAAGTGGTGACGTTCGGATGGCAGGCGCACGTCGAGGCGTTGATCGCGATGGGCGCCCAAGCGGTGCTCCGCAGGAGCGGCGAGCATCCGTACGTCACCGACGAGGGACACTACCTCATCGACGCGCGCTTTCCTAACGGAATCGCCGAGCCCGAAGCGCTGCACCATGAGCTGCGCGCGCGCCCCGGCGTGGTCGACACCGGCCTGTTCCTCGGCTTGTCATCCGAGATCGTCGTGGGCGCCGAAAGCCGGGGAAGCGTGCTCCTGTAACCCACCCTTCCGTAAGCCATGCCCCCGTTCACGCGGTTGCGTTAGGCTCGCCTCAACGACGAAGAGCTCAAAAGGATAACAACAAGGATACCAGGGATGGGGATGATCGCTTTCGGTCCGCATCCGGGGCTCGATCGCGCGCGCGCGTGGATGCTGCCATGAGCGTCGCGGATGCACGCGATATCGCACAGAGGCGATCGTCTCAATCCCTTGCATCCTTGTAGTCATCTGTCGCACCAGCGACTGTGGGAATTCACAACGCGCACGCCACGCTTCGGCAACAAGAAGGTTGCGGTAGCAACGAAAAGCTGATGGCGTTAGCAGAGGTTTAGTTACCGTCCAGTCATGGCCAGCGATGACAGCCTATCTCACATCGGTCGGACGAGCTCCGTCATAGGCGCTTTCTTCGAGGTCTATAACTCCCTCGGCTACGGCTATCTAGAACGCGTCTACTCGGCGGCACTCGAGCTCGAACTCAAGACTCTCGGACACCGCGTTGGGCGCGAGGTCTCAGTCGCCATTTCGTACAAGGGCCGTGTACTCGCCAGACAGCGGCTCGACATGATTGTCGACAACGTCATCGTCGTGGAGATCAAAGCTGGCCCGGCTCTCCCTCCCGGCTCACTTCGGCAACTCTACAGCTACCTCAGAGGGACCAACCTTGCAATCGGACTTCTACTTCATTTCGGGCCGCAACCCATAGTGAAACGCGCTGAACGGCGCGGCGCGAAGCTGGGTCCCGTGAATGCGGTCGACGATGAGAAAAAAAGATAACTACATGGATGCAACAGATTGGGATGATCGCTTCGGTGCGCGCTCAAATCTCATCGCCAACTCACCAGAATCGGCTCACGCGCGTTTGCGATAACCCCGCCATCGCGCAGAGCGATCATCCCCATCCATGGTATCCTTGTCGTTATCCTTTAGACGTAAGGCGCGCGAGGCGAGTCAGCAGGTGGTCGCCCACGGGATCAGGTCCAACCGCTCGTAGGGAATCGGCTCGCCCGTCTTCCGGCACACGCCGTACGTCTCCGGGCGATGATAGAGCCGCTCGAGCGCGTCGTCGATCTCCTCCAGCTCGTGCGTCTGCCGCGCTGCGTTAGACGCGTCCAGCTCCTGGTCTTCCGTGTCCGTGCCCAAATCCGCCAGGTGCACCGGCGCCGCCGACAACTCGCCCGATTCGTCGCGCATCGAGCGTGACGTCTGCGCGTGATACCGCGCCAGGTCGCGCACGATGCGCTCGCGCTCCTCGACCAGCCGTTTGCGGAAATGCTCTAATTGCGCCTTCGTGAACGCCATGGTTCGCCTCTCGTGAACCGTCGACCACACTACCGCATCGTTCGCGCCAGTCACTCCACGGCCACCGTGTAGTCGACACCCTCCCACCGCCGGTCACCCGACCAGAACAATGTGAACACGACGGTGTCGCCGGAGCCGAGTCGCTCCGTCGGCAGGTCGGCCACGAACACGCCGAGTCCCGTCGCAGTCGTGGGCGTGTCGGTGGTGGTGTGCCAGCTGTCGGCGCTCCAGTGCACCGTTGCGGGTGCGAGCACCTCGATGCGCAGCTTCTTGCCCGGCGCCATGCTCCGGCGTTTGAGGTTGAAGCGCCACGCCGCGAACGGTCCCGCCGTCCGCTGCAACACGTAGCGCTGCGCCGTAGGCGACGGCGTGTCGAACACGCGGCCGTCGGCAATCGAGCGACAGAGCTTGATGTGCTCTGCGTGCGCCCACACCAACGGCATGGCCGAGCCCGCGGGATGGCCGTTGAACAACTCGAGATCGGGAATGTCCGGCGCGTCCCACGTTTGCTCGGGAATCATCCCGGTGCTGCTCGTGGACTTTTCCATGATGCGCAACAGATCGAGCGCGCGCTCCGGCCGGCCCGCGGCGAGCTCGTAGTGCGCACGCTCGCCCGTGAGCAGCGGCCAGCATCGACCGACACCGCTGCCGTCGTAGGGCGAGCCATCATCGTGCTCGCCATAGCGATCGCCGTTGTAGCGCCGCCATCCCGGACCGTAGGGCAAATCGCGCTTCAGGACCGCGTCGATCGCGCGCACGGTGTTCACGATGCGCGGATCGTCCGCGGCGCGGAGCCCGAACCGGACTAACGCCAGTGCGTCGGGGCTCACCACCATGCTCGACTCGGCGTCGATGTCGGGCAGGGTCATCTTGATCGGGACGAACCCGCCTTTGGGCGACGCCGCCGTCTCGGCGGCGATCGGCGCAATGCGCACGTAGTAGCCTTCGATGCCTAACTTGCGGGCGAGATCCGTGTCGGCGGCGTATGTCCAGCGCTCGATGTCCTCGTTCCAGCCGTCCGCCAACTCGCGCAGGTACCGCGCCACGTCCAGCTCGCTGTGCTGCTCGGCCAGTTGGGCCGCCACGAGCAGGGCCGCGATCTCGACGGACAGCGTGAACGTCGACAGGCCCGCGTTCTCCTCCCACCGGTCTTGCGGCGTGCCCGGGCCGCAGCGGGCGATGAACGCCGCCGCACGCCTAACGACGGGCCACACGCGCTCGAGATCGTTGAGCGACATCTCGTCCTCGCGCTGCAGCAGATCGACGAGCAGAATCGGAAACGCCGCCTCGTCCAGTTGGACGCCGTTCCAGTACGGCACCCCGTCCAGCCACATGTTCTGCGCCCAGTGGCCGTCGGCCTCCTGCGTGGCCGCGAGGTAGTTGAGCACGCGGTGCGCATCGGACGGCGCGCCGGCGGCGAGCAAACCGCCGGCCGCCTCGACGAGATCGCGCGGCCAGACGAGATGGTAGCCGCCCAGGTCGTTGTCGCCCTTGGCGAAGCCCCACGGAATCGACAGGCTGGCGATGATCGCCGACGCGAATCGCTTGGACTCGTGCACGCGAAGCGCCGCGGCGCTCACACCGCGCACCTTGGCATCGCCCGGCATGCCCGGCTTGTTGATGACCAACGCGTGCTGCCACTGCTGCCAGCCGTGCACGTACGCCGACTGCGCCCGATCGAATCCGTGGTAGAGGGCCGAGCGCGCGGCGAACGCGGCCTTGGAAAAATCGCGGCCGAAGCCTAACGCAATCAGGAACTCGCCGCCGCAGTGCGCGATGTCGATCTCGCCCGTGAGTGCCACGTTGCCGCCGTCCGCCACCTCGTACTGCCAGGTGAGCAGCTTGTGGGCGTCGAGGTCCTGCCACCCGTCCGACACACCGGCGAACCCGACGCTGCGCGCGAGCCAGGGCGCGTTGCACGCCAGCGCAAGCGCGTAGTCGGCGCGGCGCGCGAAGAGCATCTGCAAGCCCTTGTACTCATCGATCCACGCGGTGTTTTCGGCGCCGCGACACCCCAGATGCGGCGAGAGCAACACGTACAGATGATAGTCGGTGAGCTCGCCGCGCAGCGGGATGAACGTCGTCTGCTGGAGCACCGCGTCGTGCCGCACGGACGACAGCACGTGCTTGTCGATCCGGTAGCGGCCGTGCTCGCACGTGTTGCGCAGGCGGAACCCCGGCACGCCCGGCGCGATGTGTGCGATCTCATGGTTCGTGTGGCGTTTTTCTTCGGAGAAGAACTCTTCGCCGTCGGTCACGATCATGCCCATGTCGCGCGTGCACGGCATGTCGACGTCGGGAAAGTAGATCTCGTTGAAGACGCCGTGGCTGAGCGTGAACCAGACGTGGCTCGCGCTCGAGAGCGACGAGCCGACGCCCGATTTCGCGCTCGAGGTCCATCGCGGCTCGATGCCCGGCGCGCCGGGCGCCATGCGCCGATTGTCGGTCATGTTTGGTGCGGTAGGGATGGGAAGTGGCGAGGTGACGAGGATGATGACGCGTTGGTCCAGCAGAGGTCCTGGCCGGCGGCGCCCATCTCGCAATGTACGCGCGATCTCCGGGGCGGGGCACCTCCGCCCGCGCTCGAGCGGTGACTCAATTTCAAAGACGCCGAGCTTGACCTAACGCTCCGTTGGCCAAAGATTCGTGACGATCTGAAACCCTTCATCTGGAGGAGCGGAGCCCATGTACCGCCTCGCGCGCGTCGCCGGAATCTGCTGCGTGGTCGTGTTGTCGACGGCTGGTCTGCAAGCCTGCACGCACCAGGCACCACACGAGCACGTCCAGCGCGCTTCTGCGTTCGTCACGGTGCACAACGAGCTGCCGTCCGGATTCCAGCTTTTCTTCGAGCAGAGCAATCGGCGCATCGACGCCGGCAACATCGATCCCTTGGCGACGATCAGGATCCAGCTCCCCCCTGACCTGTCGTATCCCGGCTCGAGAGTCGTGTTGATCGCGCATCCGCTCCTGAGCGGCCGGGACCTTGGGATCCCGTTCACGGCCAACCCGGGCGCCGAAATCCGCCTTCAGATCGGCCGTTAGGCTTGGGGAGCGCGCGCCGGGTCCGCGGCCGGCGAGTCAGGCGTCGTAACATTGCCCTGACACATTCCATGACAATCCGAGGTCCGCGAACGGCTCAGGGCGCTTCTTGCCTCTGAACCAATCGCCCGGATTGTTAAGGCAACGTCAACAATGTGTGAATCCTCGTACCCGCGCGCTACCGGCCGCGGGGCACCGCCCCATCATATCCCGTCGGACTGGCGCGCGCGTCACCGCGCCTAACACGACGCCGGCGGTGCCCATGTAGGCGTTCGTCAAACCGCCAACGGCGTTCACCAACCATAGGGGCGACGCGTACAGGAGGAGAGCATGGACGTTCGACTTCGTCATGCATCGAGATTGGCGGTCGCGCTCGCGCTTGCGTTCGTGCCCGCAACGCTCGCGGCCCAGGATGTCGTGCAAGGCCACGTGCGCGGAGAAGGAGGAACCCCGCTGCCTAACGCCAGCGTCGTCATTCAGGGCACGCGGATGGGTACGCTCACCAAAGACGACGGACAATATCGCCTCGCGCTGCCGGAGGGCATCGCCAAGGGGCAAACCGTCACGATCACGGCCCGCCTCATCGGCTATCGGGAACACGCCCAAACCGTTAATCTCGCGCCGGGCACGACGACGCTCGACTTCGCCCTCGAAGCCGCACCGGTCCAGCTGCAGGGCATGGTCATCGTCGCCGAGGGACAGGAAAAGCAAAAGAGCCAGTTGGGCACGTCGACGCAGTCGGTGAGCGCCGAACAATTGAACACGGCTCACACCGACAACTTCCTCAATCAGTTGGGCGCCAAGGTCTCGGGTGTCCAGATCACGTCGCCGGGTACGCAAGGTGGATCGGTCGACATCCGCATTCGCGGGTCGAACTCGATCACCGGCGACAACAATCCGCTGTTCGTCATCGACGGCATTCCCATTCGCAACCGGAATCGCGGCAGCATGTTCAACGGCGGTGGCGCGGATGCCAACGGCGGCTGGGACTACGGCAGCACCATCAGCGACCTCAACCAGGATGACATCGCCTCGATCACCGTCCTGAAAGGACCGAACGCCGCCGCGCTGTACGGGGCGGAAGCGGCGAACGGCGCCGTCATCATCACCACCAAGCACGGGGCCAACAGCGACGGCAAGATCGAGACGCGCCTAACGACGAGCTACTCGTTCGACAAAGTCGGGATCCTCCCCGATTTCCAGAACCAATACGGACAGGGCTCGGCCGGCCAATTCAGCTACTACGATGGACAGGGAGACGGCATCGCAGATGGCGACGACCAGAGCTACGGCCCGCGTTTCAAGGGCCAGCTCATCGATCAGTTCACCGGCCTCCAGCAGCCGTGGGTCGCCCACCCGAACAACGTCCAATCGTTCTTCAACACCGGCGGCACCTCCGACATCAACCTCTCGGTGAGCGGCGGGAGCAACAACGCCAATGCGCGCATGGCGGTCGGCGTCCAGAACGTCGACGGCATTGTGCCGAACAACTTCCTGCACAAGTGGACGAGCTCGCTCGCCGGCAACCTCAAGATCGGCGACAAGCTCACCACCAATGCGAGCCTCGAGTTCCTGCGCAACAACGGCCTCAACCGCGCGGGCGTCGGCTACAACGCCGGCATTCTGGAAGGCCTCGATGTGTGGTTCGGGCGCCAGGTGGACATGGCCGCACTCAAAGCGAACTACAACAAGTTCGACCAGTTCGGCAATCGCTACAACTGGAACACCAACTACCACAGCAACCCGTACTTCCTCCAGTACGACAATCCGCAGTCCGATACGCGCAATCAGTACATCGGCTCGGTGAGCGCGACGTACCAGTTCACCGACTGGTTGTCGGCAACGGCGCGTGCCGGCGGCAACATCTTCAGCACCACCAATTCGCAGGACATTGCCTCACAGAACGTGAGCTGGGCCGGCGCCGGATTCGCCGACCTCGCCTTCCCCGGCGCGTTCACGTTCTACAACGACAACCAGACGGACTACACGACCACCGGTTTGCTCAACGCGACCAAGCAAGTCACCAGCAGACTGCAGCTCACGGGTCTCCTTGCCGCCGCGCAGAACAAGCAGTCCTTCGCCGACAACCAGCAGCAGACGTTAGGCATCTCGGTTCCCGGGATCTACAACGTCAGCAACGCGGCGATCGCGCCCACGCTCGACCAGTACGCGGAGAAGGATCAGACCAACAGCGTATTCGGGTCGGCATCGTTCACGTGGGATCAGTGGTGGACCGTCGAAGGCACCGCCCGCAACGACTGGTCATCGACGCTGCCGGCGAACCACAACTCGTACTTTTATCCGTCGGTCAACACGTCGATCATTTTGACTAACGCGATTCCATCGCTCAAGTCCAACGTGGTGTCCTACATCAAGCTGCGCGGCGCGATCGCCAAGGTCGGCAGCAGCGCGCGGCCGTACTCGCTGGCCACGACGTACAACGGACAGTCGGTCAAGTTCGCCGGGCAGCAGCTCTATTCGCTCGAAGACGCGCTGGCCAATCCAAACCTCAAGCCCGAAATCACCCGGTCTAACGAAGTCGGCGCCGAGATCAGCCTCTTCGGCGATCGCGCCAGCATCGACGCGTCGTATTACGACAAGGCGACGAACAACCAGATCATCAACATCCCGGTGTCGCCGACCACCGGCTATCAGGAGAAGTGGATCAATGCCGGCAAGATCACCAACAAGGGATTCGAAGCGCTGCTCAACGTGACGCCGGTTCGCACGCACGGCGGCAACCTCGAATGGAATACGACGTTCAGCTTCGCGATGAACCGGAGCCGCGTCGATGCGCTCGCACCGGACATCCAGACGATCGTCCTCGGCAGCTCGTGGGCCCTCAACGTCGAAGCACGCAAGGGCCAGCCGTACGGCGCACTCTACGGCTACACCGAGCTGCGTGACCCCGCCACTGGGCAGCTCTTGCTCTCCGGCGGACTGCCGCAGATCGGACCGCAGAAAGTCCTCGGTAGTGTGCAGCCCGACTGGACCGGTGGATGGAACAACGAAGTCCGCTTCAAAAACCTGTCGCTGTCCGCCTTGCTCGACATTCACGAGGGCGGCTCGATCTTCAGCGTCACGAACTTCTTCGGCGTGGAAACGGGCGTGCTGGCGTCGACGCTGCACGGCCGCGAAGTGGACTGGAACAATCCGGGCCTGGTCATCAAGGGGATCGATCAGGCGACGGGCCAGCCTAACACAACGGTGGTGACGACCGAGGAATACGAGCAGAGCCTCTTCGAGATTCACCAGCCGTTCGTCTACAAAGACAGCTACATCAAGCTCCGTGAAGTGCGCATCGGACTCGACATCCCACATTCGTTGACGGACGCCTTGCACGTGTCCGCGTTGAACGTCGCGCTCTACGGCCGCAACCTGTGGACGAATACCAAGGTTCCTAACATTGATCCGGAGTTTGCCATGCAGGCCGGCAATTTCCAGGGTGTCGAATTCGCCGCGCTGCCGAATCCGAAGTCGTTCGGCCTCGCGCTTCAGGTCACGCCGTAACTCCCACGAATCGGAGAGACACGCACCATGAATAAGCGCATCTTCTCGATCGTGGGTGGCGTCATGCTGGCGGTCGGTACGCTGGCATGCGACAACAGTGGCCTCCCCACGATCAACAACGATCCGAACAACCCGGTCGACGCGCCCGCCGGCCCCGTGTTCACGAACGCCGTCACGACCGGCATCCACTGGGTGGGCAACGGACGCGATCTCCGCTCGACAGAGTGGATCACCCAGCACCTCGCGGAGGCGCAGTATCCACAGGAGGATCAGTACTCGCGCTTGCAAGGACCGGATACGTACACCTATTTCGACGCCGCGTACTATCAAGAGCTCCAGGACTTACGGAAGGTGATCCAGAAAGGGCAAGCCGAGCAGAACGCGTCGATCTGGGGACCCGCCACCGTCATGCAGATCTGGGTCTACGAGTACATGACCGATCTATGGGGAGACATCCCATATTCGCAGGCGCTCGGTCTCGACTCGACTGGCGGGACGCTCACGCCCACGTACGACAAGCAGTCGGACATTTACGCGTCGTTCTTCAGCCGTCTAACAGAGGCGGTTGGCGCCATGGAGGCGACGGATTCGGCGAGCTTGGGCAACGCCGATCCGTTGTACAGCGGAAACCTCAAGCAGTGGGTCAAGTTCGCGAATTCCCTCCGCGCCCGCCTGGCCATGCGCATCGTCAACGTCGATCCGACCGACGCCAACACGCAGCTCACGGCAGCGCTGTCGGATCCGGGTGGCGTGTTCACCAGCAACGACGACAACGCGAAGGTCGTCTGGCCCGGTGACGGCCAGTTCGACAACCCGTGGGCCGACAACTTCAAGTCCCGCGACGACCACCGGATGTCGCAGACCCTCATGAACATCCTGTTGGCCAACAACGATCCGCGCGTTCCCATCTATGCCCAACCGGTGACGGACTCGTCGCTGTTCCCGAACGGGTACGGCGGCATGCCTAACGGTCTGTCGCAGGCGGCCGCCGGCGCGTATCTGAACACGGCGTCGCGTCCCGGGGTCATCTTCTATCCCGGCGCCACATCCTACGGCACGTTCGGCGATGGGTCGGGGCTCAAGTACCCGAGCTTCCTCATGACGTACGCGGAGTTGATGTTCATCGAAGCCGAAGCAGCCGAGCGCAGCATGGGTGGTTTGGGCCCCGGTCAGGCGGCCACGGATTACTACGCGGCCATCCAGGCGTCGATGCAGCAATGGGGCGTCACCGACGAGGCCGCAATCACGACGTTCCTCGGGAAACCGGGTGTCGCATACACGCCGGGCACCACGGGCCTCGATGAAATCGCCGTGCAGAAGTGGATCGCGCTCTATGGCGACGGCACGCAGGCATGGGCCGAGTGGCGGCGCACCTGCCAACCGGTCACGGTACACGCCGGTCCGGCGGCAATCGTGAATTTCGTCCCGCGCCGCTTCGAGTACTCGCAAACCGAGTACACGACCAACGCCGCCAATGTGCAGGCTGCATTGACGGACATGGGCGGCCCGGATGATTTCGCCACGCGGATGTGGTGGGACTCGAACCCAACGGCGGCGCCGACGCACACGTCGGGATGCAACGAGCCGACGGGTCCCTGAGTCGCAGTGATTCTTGGTGATGGAGAGAAGCCCCCCGTGACTAACGGGGGGCTTCTTCGTTCAATCCGACGTGCGGAGGAACACCAGGATCACGCCGTATGGATCGCTCATGTAGCCGGCTCGCGGCTCGCCCGATGGATAGATCTCCACGCGGTCGAGATCAAGCACGTTCACCATGTCGAGCACGCACGTGTTGGTGGCGCGCTGTCCGTCTATGTAAATGGCGGGATTGGACGGCGTGACGATCGTCGAGCGTCCCCGCAGATACACGTCGGGGCACGGCTGATCATCCACGATTTGAATGGATGGGATGCGCGCGCGCATGAGAGTGAGCAGCGATCGGCTCTGCTGATGCAGGAGGTTGCCGCTCAACACGATCGCATCACCGGTGCCGCTCACGTCTGGCGTGACGGATCGGGACGGAGCCTGCCTCGGCG
>DATNAM010000266.1:0-2402 GCA_035572595.1 Gemmatimonadaceae bacterium | reverse complement strand
CCACCGATCCGGCCACCCTCACGCTCGTCTCGGTGCTGCTGTGCGCCGTGGCCATCGGGGCCACGCTCGTGCCGGCACGGCGCGCGACGCGGGTGGACCCGGTGGTGACACTCCGCGACGAATAACGTCGCGCTCAGGCGTTCTTGGTCGCCTCGACTTCCAGCGTGATGCGGATCTCGTGGCCGACCAGCACGCCGCCCGATTCGAGGATCTGGTTCCACGTCAGGCCGAAGTCGCGGCGGTCGATGCGCGTGGTCGCACTGAAGCCCGCGCGCTCGCCGCCCCAGGGGTCCTTGGTGCGTCCTTCGTCGGTGACCTCGAGCACGACCGGCTTGGTGACGCCATGGATCGTGAGATCGCCGGTCACACGGTAGTGTCCGCTGCCACTCTGCTCTACCCTCGTGCTGTTGAACGTGATGTCGGGATGGCGCTCCACCTCGAGGAAATCGGCCGACTTGAGGTGCGCATCACGCTGATCCGTGCGTGTGTCGACGCTCGCCGACTTGATTACCGCCTTCACCGATGACGCCGCCGGATTGGCTTCGTTCATGGTGATGGTGCCGCTCACGTCGGTGAAGCGCCCTTTGACCGTCGTGATCATGAGATGCTTGGCCGCGAATTCGACGAGCGTGTGCGCCGGATCGAGCGTCCAGGTGGTCGCCGTCGCCGATTGATTGATGGTCGCGTTGGTCATGTCTCCTCCTTCACGAGTCCCTTAGGCATCACCGGACCGCGCCGGTGAAGATTCGTTTGAGCTTAAAGTCTTTTGTAGCACACCGCGTTCCCGAGTTTCGGGATGCGGCTGTACAGCACGCCTCCCGCGTCGGTACGTTCGTTCGCACATCCGGCCGGCGTGTGCGTTGGACGCTTGCCGTCGTGTCCGCCAACGCTGGTGGCCTTTCGCCGACGAGGATGATCCCTACACTGTCTAACCGCAGCCCCTTGCGCGCCACGCGATCGTTGCGTTGGGCGCTCGCGCTGGCGTGCGCGACCGTGGGCTGTCGGAGAATGCCCGCGAGCTCGCGCGCGCACGAGCTGGTGGTGAATCTCTGGGCCGACGCCGACGCGTTGCTGCCTCCATTCACGTCGACGACGCAGGGCGCGATCATCGCCGATCAGATGTTCGAGCGCCTGGCCGATCCAGACAGCACAGTCAATACCATCGGTGATCGCGATTACCGGCCTCGTCTGGCCGATCGGTGGTCGTGGGCGCCCGATTCGCTGTCGATCGCCTTTCATCTGGATCCCAAGGCGCGGTGGCAGGATGGCGTGCCGGTGACCGCGCGCGACGTGCAGTTCTCGTTTCGCGTGTTCAAGGACAGCGCGGCGGGATCGATCGCGGCCCCGCTGCTGAGCAACATCGACTCGGCGTCGGTGCGCGATTCATCGACGGCGGTCGTGTGGTTCCACACGCGCACACCGGACGAGTTCTACACCGCCACGTACTCGCCGCGCATTCTCCCCGCCCATCTGCTGGACACGGTGCCGCCCAGCCGCTGGCGCACCTCTCCGTTAGGCCGAGCGCCCGTGGGCAGCGGGCCGTATCGCTTCGTGCGGTGGGCGCCGGGGTCGTTCGTCGAGTTAGGCGCCGACACCGCCTACCGCGGCGGCCGGCCGGATTTCGACCGGCTGCTCTTCACCATCACGCGCGACCCGGGCGTGGCGGTGACGCGGCTCCTGGCGCACGAAGTGGATTTTCTGGACCGCATCGGTACGGCGGACATCGCGCGGCTGCGCACGCATCCCGAGTTGCGCCTCGTGCGGTGGGCCTCGGAGGAGAACGTGGCGCTGCTGTTCAACCTGGGCGACGCGCCGGGACCGCGCGATCGGCCGCTGCGCGACCAACGTGTGCGCCAGGCGATCGCGCTGGCGATCGACCGCGGCGCCCTGGTGCGCAGCGTGTTAGGCGAGACGGCGCGGGTAGCCCAGGGTCCCTTCCCCGCCATTTTGCTCGATTCGGTGTTTCTCCCCGACGTGCCCGCGGACTCGAACGCCGCCGCGCGCCTCCTCGATGCGGCCGGATGGACTCTCGTGCCCGGGCACGCGATACGCCGCAAGGGTGCGCGGGCGCTTACCGTTAGGCTTCTGGTCCCGACCAGCAGCGCCGATCGGATGGCGGTGGCAGTCGAGCTCCAGGCCCAGCTGCGCCGGGCGGGCATCGGCATCGACATCGAGCAGGCGGAGATGAATGCGACGCTCGAGGCCATGGAGGGCGGGCGCTTCGATGCAACGCTCCTCGATCTCACGTGGGATCCGTCGCCAGCCAGCGCGCGGCAGATCTGGGCGAGCGCGTCCGCGCCTCCGGGCGGGTCCAACTTCGGACGCTATGCGAATCCCAGGTTCGACGCGATTCTGGACAGCGCACTGGCCTCGGAAAGCGCCGATCGCGCCCACGCGCTCTA
>DATNAM010000265.1:0-16105 GCA_035572595.1 Gemmatimonadaceae bacterium | reverse complement strand
GCACGCAGCGCGAATGATCGCCGGCCGCGCACGCGTCGCACGGCGGCGCGATCTCCCGCGGCTCGCAGCAGAGCAGGGGATTCACGGTCACGCGCGTCCCCGCGCTCACGCTCCGCACCGCGCGCCCCACCTCCACCACGTCGCCCACGTTCTCGTGTCCGATCACGAACGGAAACGACGAGAACGGCGACGTGGACGGGCTCGCCCTGAGCGTGATCAGGTTCAAATCGCTGCCACAGATTCCGCCTAACCGCGTGCGGATGCGCACCCAGTGCTCGGAGGGCAGCGCCGGCTCGGCGACGTCGCCCAAGCGCGTGCACGCCAGCGCGCCCATGTAGAACCGGTCGGACACGCGGCCCGCGGCCAGTGTCGCCAGATACCGCGGAATCGGGGCCGCGAACGTGATCGCCTTCACGCGCCCGCCGCCGCCCCCAGGCCTAACGCCGGCGTCACCACCCGTAGCGCGCCCGGCACGCACGTCACCTCGAGCGTCGCCGACCGCGCGCGGTTGTACTCGCCGTCGGTTTCGTAGGCCGGCGGCGCGCCGAACGAGAGCGTGAAGCTCGCCGCCTGCGTCGTCCGCACTTCGGGCTTGCCGACGTGCGTGCCCTTGGTGGCCGCGCCAAAGAGCGCGATCCGGCGCATCGGCGACGCCGCGCCGATCGCCACCGCGTCCAACAATCCGTCGGTGACGCTCGCGCCGGGCGCGATGCGAAACGCCCCGCCGAAATTCTTCCCGTTGGCAATCACGAGCATGAGGTACGGCTCGGGCCCGCGCGGCGCCACGTCCACCGTGATCCCGCGATAGCCGAACAACTGGCGGAGCGCGCAATACAAATACAGCGCGTCGCCCTTGAGCCAGTTCACCGACTCGACCTGCTCCAGCACCGCGATGTCGAATCCGAATCCGGCCACGTTCAAGAAAAATCGGTCTTCGATGCGCCCGACGTCCACGGCCACGTCGGGCCCGTCCACGGCGAGGCGCGCGGTGGCGGCGAAGTCCGAGGCCGGTGCGCCCACGGTCTTGGCGAAGTCGTTGCCGGTCCCGGCGGCCGCGAGCGCGAGCCTAACGGGAGCGCCGGTACCCAGGATGGCGTTGGCGACGTTGCTCCACGTCCCGTCGCCGCCCACGGCGACGATCGTGCGCGCCCCGTCCTGGATGGCGCGAAGGGCGACGGTCTTCTCGTCGCCCTTCGCCTTCGTGCTTCGAATGTCGGTGACGCCAACGGCGGCGAACGCCTGCCTAACCCGATCCGCCGCCTTCGCGCCCCGCCCCTTACCCGAGGCGGGGTTCACGATGACGCAAACGTCCGTCATCGCCGCGCGTAGCTGGCCAACTGTTGCAGAGGGTGGAAGGTCTGCTTGCCGTCCTTCATCCACAGCTCACGGAACGGCGTCACGTCCACTTCCCAGTCCTCGAGCAGGTCGGTCATCGCTTGCGAATGGATCTGGATGCCGCCGCGCTCTTCCTCGTTCTCGCTGAACTGGCCCTGCATCACGATCGTGGACGAGTACGCGCCTTCGTCGTCGTTCATGAACGCCTGGTACCGGTGCTCCACGCCCGCCCACTCGTGCTCCGTCACCGTCATGTCGACGATCGACTGGCCGCGATCCGTGGCGTGGATGGTGATGTGGCCATCGCCCCGCTCCCACGCGATCGAGATGTCCTGCATGTAGTGTGGGAGGTGCCACCGCTCGATGGCATGTTCGCGCGACTCACGTGTCGTAGTGCCTAACCGGAACGGATAGAACGCCGAGCGCGGCCAGGGCTGGCCCTGCTCGATGCGCGGCGACACGAGGATCGAGAGAATCAGCTCGCCGTACTCGCCCACCGGACTCTGATGGAAATCGAACGCCATCACGCTCAGGACGCTCGAGCCGTGGTGCGGCTCGATGGGCTGCAAGTCCGGCGGCAGGATGGCGCGCGCATTCTCCGTCGGAAACTCGAAGAAGCCGCCGATCGCGTCGCGGAAATGATACTGAACGAACCCATCATTCTTGCTGCTCATACGAGGATCCCCTCTTCACGAAGGACGCGGACGAGGATCGCCACGCCCTCGTCGAGTTGGTCGAAAGTATGCGACGCCGAGATCGACACGCGGAACCGGGAGCGATGCTTGGCGACGGCGGGATAGATCACAGGCTGCAGGTACAATCCGGCGCGGAACAACTGGTGGCACAGCTCGAAGATGCGACGGTCGTTCCGCACCATGATCGGGATGATCTGCGACGTGGAATCTCCCACGTCGACCCCTTCATCCTCGAGCGCCTTCCGGATGTGCTTCACATTCTCCCACAACTTCGTGCGCAGCTCGGGCTCGGCTTGCGCGATTTCGAGCGAACGCAGCACGCCGGCTGTCACCACGGGCGACAGCGCGCACGAGAACACGCGCGACCGCGCGAAGCCCTTGAGATAATTGTAGAGATTCTTCGATCCGGCTACGTAGCCACCCTGTCCGCCGAGTGCCTTCGAGAACGTGCCGATATGAATGTCGACTTCGTCCTCGAGACCGAATTTTTCGGCGACACCGCGGCCGTTTTCGCCGTAGAGGAACGCCGAGTGCGCTTCGTCGAGCATGATGCGTGCGCCGTACTTCTTCGCGACCTCGACGAGCTCGGGCAGCGGACACACGTCGCCGTCCATCGAGTACACACCTTCGATAGCCACGAGCTTTTTGCCGGTGGTCGAGCGAAGTTTCTTCTCGAGGTGCGCCGGGCTGTTGTGCCGGAAGAACTGGACGTTCGCCTTGGATAGAATGGCGCCGTCCACGATGCTCGCGTGCGCGTTCTGGTCGGCGATGACCCAGTCGCCGGGTCGCATGAGACCCGAGATCATTCCCACGTTGGTGCTGTAACCTGTGGGGAATACCATCGCCGCTTCCTTGCGCTTGAATCGGGCGATGGCTTCTTCGAGCTGCACGTGCACGTCCATCGTCCCGCTCAGAATCGGCGAGCCGGCGGCACCCAACCCGTACTGATCGAGCGCCGCTTTGGCGGCCGCGATCACCTCGGGACGATACGAGAGTCCGAGGTAGTTGTACGACGACAGATTGAGAAGCTTGACGTGCCGGTGATGCAATCCTTCAGTGAGGTGCACCCAACCCTGTGGCGGCGTTGACATCGCCTGTGCGAACAGATAGTAACCCTGCTGCACGGCGCGGGTGTACCACTCGTTATATGGCTCCAATATCGCGAACGGGTCATCGCTCGACGAATAGAAGAAGCTACTGTAATCATAGTCGGAGACGCTCATGCTCGTCTGCGCTTCGACTCGTGTTGCCATGGGTGACCTCCAAGTGAATGCCGAGAGCGCCGGCGTGTCTCCGCAGCACGTTCCTCCCCCACCCAACGTTCGGACAATTCCCACCCCCGACCCCGGCTCCCGATTTTCACGCATCGGGCGGGCGCTGCGTAGCGGCATTTTCTTCGTCATCTACTTCTGCTACCTGACCGTCATCATGGGCTTGGGGCAGCGCGTGCTGCTGTGGCCCGCGATTGTTCTATTCCCGCGACGTCGCCGGGCGATGGTTCGTGCCTGGCTGCGCTTTCATGCAACTGCCACGTTGCGCATGGCACGCGTCTGTGCCGGCGTGCGCCTTACGACCAACGGCGTGCTGCCCGACGAGAGTTGCATCGTGGTGATGAATCACCAATCGGTGCTCGACATCCCGCTTGGCCTTTCGCTCGTGCGCGGTCCGTACCCTCTCATCCCAACCCGCGACCGGTATCGCCGCGGCATTCCCGGTATTTCACCGCTGACTCGACTCGCGCGATTCCCGTTCCTGTCGCAGAAGCGCACGCTGTCGCGTGTCGAACTGAATTCGCTCACGAACGCCGCCGATCAAGTTGCGCGCGGCGAGCAGTCTCTCTTGATCTACCCCGAAGGCCATCGCACGGACGACGGCCGTATTGGCCGTTTCATGCGCAACGGACTTCGGATCACGCTCGCGCGTGCGTCCCGACCTGTCTATTGTGTAGTGGCCGACGGCATGTCGCACACCCGCACGTTCACGGACGTATTCGTGCGCTTTGCCGGCACCCACATTCGTGCAGTCGTTCTGGGACCCTTCAATCCTCCCTCGGATGACGCGCACATCGACGCGTTCATCGACATGCTTCACCAGCGAATGACGGCGGAGCTCGACGCCATACGAGAGGCAACGATCACGCCGGCTTCTGGTGCTCCCACTTCACGATCGGTTCCATCTGCACCCGTTGACTGATCCGACGCAACGCGCCGAGCTCGCAACGGGACTGGACAGTGCACGTTCAGCGCGCACCGACGAGCTTGCTGCGTTTCTCGCGAGCGCGTGTGGAGACACCACGGTCGCGCTCGTGCACTACGGGTCTCATGCCCAACACTCCGATGCTCGTCCCGAGAGTGCGCACGATTTTTTTGTGATCGTGGACCGCTATCGAGATGCCTATCGTTCGCTCGTCGCGCATGGCGTGGCGCGGTTCCGTCCGCGCATCGCCACGGCACTCAATTACGTTCTTGCGCCCAACGTCATTCGTGTCACGGTTCCGGGCGTGACACCGGCGCTGGAAGCAAAGTGCGCCGTATATTCCTGGTCCGATTTTCGCCTTGCGGCTTCACGTCACGCGAAGGATCACTTCGCACTCGGCCGACTGTTTCAACACGTACAACTCGCGTGGACGCGTGACCAGGGGAGCCGAGAGCGGACTATCGACGTGCTGGTTGGCGCGCGCATCGCGACGTTCACGTGGGGCAAGGCATATTTGCCCCGACAGTTCGATGTGGATGCGTACTGCCGGACACTGCTCGAAACGTCGTTTGCGGCAGAAATTCGACCTGAAGGGAATGAGCGCGTCGACATGCTGCTCGCCGCGCAACGCGAGACGTTGATTCCGGTTTATTCCGAACTATTGGACCAATACGTCCAGCAAAGAATACTTGCACGGGATGGTAAAGTCTACACTATCATCGAGCCTGTTGGAAAGTGGGCCAAGTTCCGTGCCGCCATGTATTTCCGACGTAGTGAAATACGCGCGACCGTGCGCTGGCTCAAGTACGTCGCATTGTACGACGACTAGCTCGAGTACATTCTTAAGAAGATCGCGCGCCGCAGCGGAATCTCGGTCGAGCTGACCGAGCGAGAGCGGCGGTGGCCTCTCATTTTTTTATGGCCCAAGGCCATTCGATACCTACGATCTCGACCACAACGACGACGCCTGAAATGACGCCTACGACGTATGCGGCGCTGATACTCGCCGGAATGTTTTTGTTGACCATGCCTGTGTTCGCCGTAGTATCGCGCAACCGGCCCGTGGATGCCGACGTGGCGCGCCGCCCAACGACCTTTCTGTTGGGCACCTGGGTGCGCGACTGGCTCATGTGGCTCATCTCGCCCGCCGAACGAGCGTTCGTGTCATGGGGACTGTCGCCGGATCTGTTCAACTATTTCGGCGGTCTCATGGGCTTGGCGGCCGGCTTTGCCTACGCCAAGGAATCTCTGGCACTCGGCGGCTGGCTGGTGCTGGTGGGCGGCGTGGCGGACATCATCGATGGCCGCATCGCGCGGGCGCGCCGGGTGGCGTCGGACTACGGCGAGTTCCTGGATTCGATGCTGGACCGGTTCGCCGAGATGTTCGCGTTCATCGGTCTCGCGGTGTACTTCGAGGCCGTGCCGCTGGCGATGACGGCGACGATCCTTGCGTTAGGCGGCTCGCTGATGGTGAGTTACGCGCGGGCCAAGGGCGAGGGCGTGCGCGTGGATTGCCGCGGCGGCGTGATGCAGCGGGCCGAGCGCCTGGTGCTGTTGGGCGTGGCGTCGATCGTCGACAGCCCGCTCACGCGCGCGCTCCACTGGCACAACGGTGCGATCCTGCTGACGGTGATCGTGTTGATCGGCGCCGGCTCGATCGGGACGGCGGTGTATCGGACGGTGTTCGTCGCCCGCGAGCTCAGGAAACGCGAGCGGGAGACCGGCGAAGGGAAGCACATAGTATAGGGAAGCGCGCGCTGGCGCGCGCTTGGGGAATAGGGAAAAGGGAACGGGGCCCTGCCGCTTCCGCCGCATCCAGTTAGGCGCGACGAGAGCGTGCGTAGCCCCGTTCCCTTTTCCCTATTCCCTATTCCCTAAGGTAAGCTACCGGCGCGCGGTTCCCTTCTTGCCCGCCAGCGATCGCAAAACGTAGGGCAGGATTCCGCCGTTCCTGTAATACGTCGCTTCTTCCGGTGTGTCGATGCGGGAGCGCACCTGGAAGGTTTTCGCCGGGCCGTTGGGCACGGCGGCGCGCACGGTGAGCAGCGCGCGCGGGGCGAGCGCATTCGAAAGGCCCGCGATGTCGTAGGTTTCGAATCCCGTTAGGCCCAGCGACTGGCGGGTGGCGCCGTCCACGAACTCGAGCGGAATCACGCCCATGCCGACCAGGTTCGAGCGATGGATGCGCTCGAACGACTCGGCGATCACGGCCGAGACGCCGAGGAGCAGCGTGCCCTTTGCCGCCCAGTCGCGCGACGAGCCGGTACCGTATTCCTTGCCGGCGATGATCACGAGCGGCGTGCCCTTCGCGCGGAACGCCACCGACGCATCGTAAATGGTCACCGGATTCGCACCGGCCTCGAGCGCCGTCCAGCCGCCTTCGGTGCCGGGCGCGAGCTCGTTGCGCAGGCGGATGTTGGCGAACGTGCCGCGCATCATGACTTCGTGGTTGCCGCGCCGCGCGCCGTACGAGTTGAAGTCGGACGGCTTGACGCCCTGCGCGATCAGCCATTGTCCGGCCGGGCTCTTGGCCGGGATGGAGCCGGCGGGCGAGATGTGATCGGTGGTGATCGAGTCGCCGAGCATCGCCAGCACGCGCGCCCCCGCGATCGGCCTAACGGGAGGCGCGTCGAGCGTCATGCCCTGGAAGAACGGCGGGTTCTTCACATAGGTCGAATCGTCGGACCACGCGTAGAGATCACCGGTGGGCACCGGCAGCGCCTTCCACCGCTCATCGCCGTCGAAGACGTTGGCGTATTCTTTGGTGAACATCTCGCTCTTGACCGACGACAGAATCGTATCCTGGACTTCCTTGGACGTCGGCCAGATGTCGCGCAGGAACACGGGGCCGTCCGTGCCGATGCCTAACGGTTCGGTGGCGAGATCGATGTCCATCCGCCCCGCGAGCGCGTACGCCACCACCAGCGGCGGCGAGCCGAGGTAGTTGAACCGCGTGAGCGGGTTGACGCGCCCCTCGAAGTTGCGGTTGCCGGACAGCACCGCCGCCACCACGAGCGTGTTCTGCTCGACCGCTTCCGCGATTTCCGGCGGCAGGGGGCCCGAGTTGCCGATGCACGTGGTGCAGCCGTAGCCCGCCAGATAGAAGCCGAGTTTCTCGAGCGGCGCCATGAGGCCCGCCTTCTTGTAGTAGTCCGACACCACTTTGGAGCCCGGCGCCAGGCTCGTCTTGACCCACGGCTTTGTCGTGAGGCCTTTCTCGACCGCCTTCTTGGCCAGGAGTCCGGCGCCGATCATCACCGATGGGTTGGACGTGTTGGTGCAGCTGGTGATCGCGGCGATCACCACCGATCCGTGGCCGATCGTGAACGTCTGCCCGTGCATGCGCACGGTGACGCCCGCGCCGGTGGCCACCGGCGGGGCGGCCACGCCGCCGCCGCCCGATGCGCCCGCGCTGCCTAACCGCTCGAGCTCGCCGGCGAGGGCGTCGGCGAACATCGCCTTCGATTTGGTGAGCGGCACGCGATCCTGCGGGCGCTTGGGGCCGGCGAGCGATGGCTCGACCGTCGCCAGGTCCAGTTCGATCGTGTCGCTGAACACCGGATCGGGCGACGCGTCGGTGCGGAACATCCCCTGCGCCTTGCAGTACGCTTCGACCAGTTTCGCCTGGTGCTCGCCGCGCCCGGTGAAGCGCAGGTAGCGGAGTGTTTCGTCGTCGACCGGGAAGAACCCGATCGTCGCGCCGTACTCGGGGGCCATGTTGCCGATGGTCGCGCGGTCGGCAAGCGAGAGCGACGACAGGCCGGCGCCGTAGAACTCGACGAACTTGCCGACGACCTTCTTCTTGCGGAGCATCTGCGTGACGGCGAGCACGAGATCGGTGGCCGTCGAGCCCGCCGGCAAGCGTCCGTGCAATTTGAATCCCACCACCTCCGGCACGAGCATCGACAACGGTTGGCCTAACATGGCGGCCTCGGCTTCGATGCCGCCGACGCCCCAGCCCACCACGCCTAACCCGTTGATCATCGTGGTGTGCGAGTCGGTGCCGACCAGCGAGTCGGGATACGCGTAGCGCACGCCATCCTGCTCGGCGCTGAAAACGGAACGTCCCAGGTACTCGAGGTTCACCTGGTGGCAGATGCCCGTGCCCGGCGGCACGACGCTAAAGTTGCGGAACGCGCGCTGGCCCCAGCGGAGGAACGCGTAGCGCTCGCTGTTGCGCTCGAACTCCTTCGTGGTGTTGATGAGCAGCGCCGCTTCGGTGCCGTACTCATCGACCTGCACCGAATGGTCGATCACCAGATCCGCCGGCTGCAGCGGATTGATGTCCGTCGGATCGCCGCCTAACCGGGCGATGGCGTCGCGCATGGCGGCGAGGTCGACCACCGCCGGCACGCCCGTGAAGTCCTGCAGCAGCACACGCGCGGGCCGGAACGCGATCTCCTGTTCGCGCGCGCCCTTCACGTCCCATGTGGCGAGCGCGGCGATGTCGTCGCGTTTGACAAAACCGCCATCTTCGTTGCGCAGCAAATTCTCGAGCAGCACGCGCAGCGAAATCGGGAATCGATCGACGCGCGCGCCGCCAAGCGAGGTGAGCGCGGACGCGTCGAGACGGAAGATGGTGTAGTCGGTGCCGTCGACGGTGAGCGTCGACCGGCTGCCGAACGAATTGAGAGAGGACATGGGCGCTCGCGATCGGTGCGCACCGCGTTGGAGCGGGCGCGTTTGAGCCAGAGCCACTGCCGTCGCATCACGCGCGGCGACAGGCTGCTGATAATCTACACGACCGCCCGGACTCGGGTCATGCGTCGCCGGAGAACGTGTAGCACCACGCCTCACCGTCCAACACGACCTCGCCCGTCTGCCGCTTCACGACGATGTGCAACTGCGTCACCGGTTTGGTCGCGTGCACGCTCACCACTTCGGCCTCGGCGGTGATGGTGTCGCCGATGAAGACGGGCGCCGTGAATTTCCAATTCTGGCTGAGGAACACCGTTCCCGGCCCGGGCATGTCCATGGCGACCAGTGCGTGCAGCACGCCGGTGGTCAGTCCGCCCTGCGCGACGAGCCGCCCGAAACGCGTCCGCTTAGCGAACGCTTCATCGAAGTGGAGCGGATTGTAGTCGCCGGTGAGCTCGGCGAACGCACGAACCTGGTCGGGACCGATGTAAAGGGATCGGGTGGCGTGTTGGCCGACGGAAACTGTCAACATGGGAATGGGGAAGCGCTACGCTTCGGGAAACGCTGCGCTCGGGGAAAAGGGGAGGATGAACATCGATGGTACGCACAAGGATGGTACCGTTCCCCGAGGCGCCGCCAGGCGCCGGTTCTCCAAGCGCAGCGCTTCCCCGCTACATTGTTACAACGAGCGCCGCACCCTGCCTGATCACGATCGTGTGCTCGTGGTGCACGGCGAGCGCGCCGTCGCGGGTGCGCAGGGTCCAGCCATCGCGGTCTTCGACGGCGCGCGTTGGGCGGGGCGTCACCATCGGCTCGAGGGCGATCACGAGGCCGGGGGTGAGCACGCCGCGGACGTCCGGGTCGGGCCAGTTAGGCACGGACGGGCTTTCATGAATGCGGCGGCCCACGCCATGTCCGGTAAGCTCGCGCACGACGGCGAAACCGTGGCGCTTCACTTCGCGCTCGACCGCACCGCCCAGGTCGGCGAGGCGCGTGCCGGCGCGCGCGGTGCGCAGCGCGGCGTTGAAGGCCTGTCGCGCACAGCGCTGCAGGTCGCGCGCCGGGACAGTCGCCGGCGGGACCAGCACCGTGACCGCCGAGTCCGCGATGTAACCGTCGAGCTCGAGCGTCACATCCAGCTTGACGACATCGCCGGCGCGCAACACACGTGGGCCCGGGATGCCGTGCACGATTTCATCGTTCACGCTGAAGCAGGTGAATCCCGGGAAGTCGTACGCGAGCTGCGGTGCCGAGCGCGCCCCCTCGGCGCGCGCGAACCGTGCGCCCACACTATCGAGCGCGCCGGTGGTGATGCCGGGCCGCACGGCGGCCCGCATCGCGTCGAGTGTCCGCGCGACGAGGTTGCCGGCGCGCTGGAGGGCGGCGAGGTCTGTTGCGGATTGGATGGTCATAAAAACAGGGAAGCGCGCGTGCGCGCGCGCTGGGGGAAGCGCTTCGCTGAGGGAAGCGCTGCGCTTGGGGAAAAGGGGAGGAAGGACATCAGTGGTCTCGACGGGAAGGGTTTGCCCGTGACGACACAAATACGTTAGGCAGCCAGCGTTCACCAAGCGGGATCCGTGTTCCGCCCCGTTCCCCAAACGCAGCGCGTCCCCAAGCGGAGCGCTTCCCTGACTCGCCTTACGTCCTCCCGGCGGCCTGGGTCTTGTCGTGATGCCAGAGCACGATGGCAAGCAGCACCGCGCCCACCGACACGGCCGCGTCGGCTACGTTGAACGTCCAGAAATGCCAGGTGCCGAAGCGGACGTCGATGAAGTCCACGACGCCGCGCGCCGATCGCAAGCGGTCGATCAGGTTGCCTAACGCGCCGCCCGATACCAAGCCTAACGCTGTAGCGAGCCAGACGTCCGACGCGGCGGCGCGCCGGTACATGCCGAACAGCACTACCAGCGCGACCACCACCACCGCGACCAGCGCGCCCCGCCCCGCCAGTCCGCCTCCGATCGGTATTCCAAATGCCGTGCCCGGATTGTACGTGAGCGTCAACTGCACGATGTTCCCGAGCAGCGGATGCGCGATGTGCGCCGGCTCGAGATGCGTCACGGCGAGCACCTTCGTGATCCAGTCGGCTGCGACGACGAACATCGCGAGCGGCCAGTACGCGAGCGCTTTGGGCGGAATGGGTTGCGGCACGATGCGACGGGATCAGGACGCGCGCGACGCGAAAGCGCCGAACACCACGCCGAGGATGATCACGACGGCGATCGCGAGGGCGACGGCGACGAGGCGCGCGCGCGTGCGGCGCACCGCGGCCCACGTCGGTTCGTCGAGATAGTAGCGCCCCGTCCCCTGGCCGGCCTCGCGCAGCACCGCGCGCTCGCGCAATCGGTGGAACGCGAGGCCCTCGCCCGCGCCGATCGCCTCGAGCGACGCGGCACGTTCGGGCGACACCGCGCCCGCGCTGCGGAACGCAGCGATCGCAACTTTTTCTTTGTGCAGAATGACCGCCGCGGCGGCTGATGCACCCATGGATGGAGCCTCCTAACGAAGAGCTGCCGTTACGCGAGTCCGAGATAGTGGCATCCGGCCTCCTCCGCGCGCGTCACGCCGAAAATGCCCGACGGCACGAGCGTGACACCCGGCACGAGCGAGCGCTTGAGCTCGGCCTCGACCGTGTCCACGGATTGCTTGGTCTTGTCGGCGAGCAATTGGGCGACGCTGCCGAGCGCGAGATTGCAGCACAGGACGATCACGCCGCGCGCGATGAGCGAATCGAGCGAGGAGGTCGGATTGGTCATCGCGTACGCGTCGTTGGGCTTGACGCCCACGAACGGATTGCGTTTGGCCTTTTTTCCCGTGGTCGGGTCCTTGAGCTTGGTTCGGTCGGCGAGGAAATCGTAGCGCGCCCACACCGCATCGCCCAAGGCCATCGGGATGCCTTTGTGCCGAATGACGATGACGACATTCACATCTTTGTCACTGGTCCCGTAGATCTCGTGATAACCATCGAGGTACAAGCCCGCCTTGTTCAACGCTTCGCCATCCGCGATCGCCGGCGAATCGAAGACCTGACGGTGCTGGGCGGTGAGCTTGTCGACCCACGAGAGATCCCACGGTCCGCGCGGCGCGGGCGTGGTGTCGGTGACGGCGCGCGGGTCGACGCGTTCGTTGGGCATCGACTCGGCGGCCGCGCGCGGCGGTCGTACGAGATCGCCCGCGGCGAACGCGACGGCGGCGGTCGCCAGTTGGGCGAGGAAGCCGCGTCGGGGCGATGCCGGCGAGGGGTCGAGTGGCGCGGGTCGGTGTGGCATGATCGGTCGCGGACAAAGAGATCCGAACGCGGGCGAGTGAGAGAAATACTCGGCGGGACGCGAAGGGGGGAAGAGCACAGGGGCAACGCGGGGCGTTGCGCCTGCTCTCTTCCCCCCGATGGTACCGCGAAAGACCGTGCTTACTTCTTGGACCCGCGCCGCGTCGAACGGAGCTCGCGAAGGAGCCGATCGACGACGCTCGTGGTTGATTCGCGGGAGTGCTTCTTCTCGCGGTCGAGGAAGGCGCGTGCCGCCTTGCTCACCCAGATCGTGGTCTGGTCCTCCCGATACTCACGATAGCGATCCTGCGTGGGCATGAATGATCCCCTCGGTGTAAGGGTGAAAATGGTAACCAGCCGCTTCGCGGTGCGTCGACGGACGACCGCCCAACGTCTGAACACGCACGCTCGAGGTCCAGCCGCGCCGTTGCGTTAGCGCGCCGTCCCTCCGCGATGAACGAGAAGCCCTGAACGTGCCAGGCTCGCCTCGTCATCGTCCTGCAGCGAGAGTGTGCCCACTCCCGCGTCTGACTCGATCGACAACATCAACGTGCCACCGCGGTAAACCGCTGGGTCGCGCACGGCGGTCGCGCCCTCGGTGCCGCCCAACAATCCGTTCGGCAACATCGCCTGGAGCACCGCTGCCGATTCCCCGGTGAGCATCCACCGATCGCCCGCGCTCGCCACACGGCGGCGGAACGGCGACAGCAGTTCATCCACCAGGGCCCACGTCGTGCCCGGCACGTACGGCGGGCCCAGAAAGCCCAGCGTGAACTCGTCGGCGCCTCGCGTCATGCACCAATCGAGGATCCGCCAACTCGACGCCGCTGTATAGTCGTCACGTGACAGCTTCAGCATGAATGCGGCCCCGGCTCCTGCATGCCGCCGGATGCCCGGCGCCGCCCCTGCCTAACTGACCGGCTCGTCTCGATGCCCATCATCGGGCCTGCCCGCGGACCGCGCGGTGCGACACGTCACAGTACGCTGCGCAGCGATGCATCGCATCGCGTTGGCGCAGTATAACACGTTTCCCTAGGATGTCGAGAGGGAGAACGCAAACGGCGTTCCGGCGCATCCCTAACGCTGCGATCGTATCGAGATCGTTCGCCCAACGCTGCGCACTCGCGCGCGCAACCCGTGTGTCCCGATTGTGGCTGCGCCTGACCGAGGCCATGTGTTCCACGTCCCCAAAATGCCATCGGGCTCCGAAAAAATCGCATCGTCCCGTTGGGCATGCCGCGTTTCGCCTGCCCAACGGAAGATTCGAGCGCCATTCTGCCCGCGCGACGTCCCGGCCCGAGCATCGGGTGCCCTACCGCCGCGCGATGAGCACGGCGCCGAGGACGCCGAACGCGTACATGAGCGCGACGGCCTGCCATGCCTGCGTGATCAGCGGCGCGGCCTCCTCGCGATACAGCCGCCGCCGCCAGCGAAACGGCACCATCAGATACGCCGAGTGCGGATTCCCCGGGCGTCGCAGCGCTTGGAGCCTCAAGTCGAGCTGCCACATCCGCACGGCGTGAAACGCCGCCGCGACGATCGCGACCCAACCCGATAGGTGCATCCACCACATGACCGTCGTGCTCGTGCGAGTGAATCCGACGACAACTCCGGCAGCAAACATTTGCCGCGCGGCGTTAGCCGGCCGCAACCGGTTAGTGCAACTCGCGAATCTTGATGTTGCGCAACGCCAGCTCGCCCGGATGGTCGCCCTGGATGGCGATCAACCCGCGCTTCGCCATGCCGTAGTTTGCGTAAGGCGAGAACTTGCTCTTCTTGACTCTCGCCGTCCACGACGGGCTCCACAACGTGTATGTCAACATCTTGTGGCCGTTGAGCCAATGCTCGACGTGCGCGCCCTTCACCACGATGCGCGTGGTGTTCCACTGTCCGGCCGGTTTCACGATGCCGGCCGGCGCCGGATAGAGCGCGTAGTCGGACCCCGCTGCCGTTAGACGGCTCTTACCATCGGGAGCGTTCGCGTCGTCCAGCAATTGGAATTCGGGCGCGCTCCAGTAGACGTGATCGTACTCTTCCGTCCCGCGATAGAAGATCCCGCTGTTGCCGCCGGTGCCGATCTTCCAGTCGACATCGAGCTCGAAGTCTCCGTATTCGCCGGTCGTCACGATGTCCTCGGTCGGACTGCTCTTCGTGAGCGTCCCATCGACGACGGACCAACCGGACGGCATCGCCTGCTGCTTGTATCCGCGCCAGCCGGTGGTGGTCTGGCCGTCGAACAAGAGCGTCCAGCCGTCGGCCTGTTCCTTGGCCGTCAGTGTGTTAGGCGCGGACTGGGCGGTCGCGGGAGCGGCCGCGACGGCGGCGAAGGCGAGCGCGGACAAACTCCGTCCGATGAGGCGGAACGACATGGACAAACCTCGCGTGATCGTGTCGGGGGCAACGAGAAGAAACGCCGTGCGCGAGTACCATATCGCGCGCGACGCGGGTGTCGCAATGGCCGCGGCTACGCGCGGCGACAGTGATAGATCTCGCCCGCGCCCGCGGTGAGTCCCATACGCACTGCATCTCCCGCGCCGACGAGCTGCGATACCGTCGCGACCGTCACGCCCAGTCCGGCTTGCTCGAGGCGTTCGACAAAATCGGGACCGTAGCGGCGCACGTGATCGTGCTGGCCGAATACGCGCTCGCGCTCGCGCGGGTCGGTGATCGACGGATCTTCGATCGTGTGATCCGCGGTGATCGGCACGAGGATCATCGCCCAACCGTCGCGCTTGAGGACGCGACGCATCTCGGCCATGGCGCGGCGGTCGTCCGTCACGTGCTCCAGAACGTGGCTGCAGTACACGACGTCGAACGAGTCATCGCGATGCGGGATGTGCTCGAGGTCGATCGACTCGGCGACGACGCCGGAGTCGAGGTCCGCGGTGACGTACCCCGATCCGATGCGTTGGGCGAAGCGTCGCGCGAAACACGGCTCTGGCGCGATGTGCAACACACGTTTGGGCCGCGCATCGAAGAGGTTGGTGCGTTGGACGAGGTACAACCAGGCGAAGCGATGCCGCTCGAGCGAGCCGCACGATGGGCAGCGCGCGTCGTCGCGCGACACGACGCCATAGGCGAGAAACTGCCGCGCGGAGTGGCCGCACACGGGGCATTGCCGGCGCGTGCCGGCGTAGTAGGCACGTCGTGCGAGCGTGCGCGCGGCGGTCGCGCAGCTACGTGCGATTCTGCGCACTCGCGATGCGGCGCGCCGCGCCGGCGACTTGTGTGCGGGCATCAGCGCGGCGACGCGCACACGCGCCGGGCGCGTGCGTGCGGAGCGAGCGAAATGTGGCGCGGCGGGTACTCGCTTCTACAGGCGGCAGACCACATGGTGACTTCCGCGACAGCAGAAAGGACGCGCAACGATCGCCACAGACCGTTTTGGACCAGGCGATGACTCCAGATGAATGCCTGACCCTGGCTGCCGAGGCAAGCTCAGCAGTATGGCGGCGCGTTAGTCATTAGGTTTGTTGGATGGCGGCTCCTGGCGCGCCGGTTCTTTGGCGGCGGTGCGCGCCGGGGATTCTTCGGCGCGACGCTCGGAGAGCAGCTTGGTGGTGAAGCGCTGTCCTTCGGCGATGCGCTCGACTTCGAGCGCGATCGCGTCCACCGCTTGCTCGAGGCGTTTGAGACGGTCGTCGTCGACAGGCGCCGGGTGGCGCTCGTCGCGTCTCACGTACCGGGTGCCGCCGAATACCACGACGAGAACGACGACGGCGACGATGGCGAGGATGAACACGGTCGCGAGCTCGCTGGCGAGAAGGTTCGTGACGCAAATCGGCAGCAACAGAGGAAACAGCGGCCGCACGGGTCATTACGAGCGTGCGGCCGCGGCTGTTTCGCCCCCGGCCCTCCCAGAGCTTGGCCGGCCGTTAGTCCGAGCGCAAGGCTTGCATGGGATCGGCGCGCGCGGCGCGTCGGGCCGGCAGGAAGCTCGCGAGCGCGGCGACGGCGATCAACACGGTGGCTA
>DATNAM010000264.1:0-14184 GCA_035572595.1 Gemmatimonadaceae bacterium | reverse complement strand
TGCGCCTCAAAGGCACGGCATCCGACGCCGGGTCGCACGTGATCGGCTTGCAATGGGTGAGTCCGAGTGGCGCCGAGCTCTGGTCATCCAACGGAGAGCTCAACGTCGCGGCGCCGCCGAGCGAGATCGCCGAAATCGACTTCCCGCTCATTGCGGCCGTGGACCTGCCGCTCGACGCCGCGGGCACCTACGCCATGCGCGTGGCCATCGACGGCACCGTGCACGGCGAAGTGCGCCTGCACGTGCGCGGCGCGGTGGTACCTGCCGGAAAAATGGTGAGCTGAGCGCGCGTCGGCCTCAGCCGACGCGCCGCGCCCAACGGAACCGCGAGAGCAATGCGCGCGCGTACGCATCCGGCGCCGCGAGATTCTCCACCGCGTAGCCGCCGCGCCCCAAGCCGAGGTGTACCAGCCGCGATCCGCCGAGCGCGATCGCGACGTGCGTGATGGGTCCGTCGTCGCGGTCGGAGAAGAATGCGAGGTCGCCGGCGGCGAGCCCGCCCAACGCATCGCCCGCCGCCACCGGTTCGCCCTGCTCGGCTTGATCGCGTGCGTCGCGCGGGAGCGCGATGCCGTGCAAGCCGAACACCGTCTGCACGAGACCCGAGCAGTCGGCGCCCCACGGGGTGAGTCCGCCCCACTCGTAGGGCGTCCCCTCGAAGCGTGCGCAGGCAGTCGCCGCCGCCGCCGGGGCGCGCGGCGGGAATCGCCGTGCGATCGCCGCGCCATCGATGGCCTCGCCGCTCTCCACCGCGAGCGCGTCGTGCAGCCATGCGCCCAACGGAAGCGCCAGGCGCGCGCCGGCCGCCTCGCGCACCACGCAGCCGAGCGATACGCGCGACGGCCCGGCTCCGTTAGGCGAGTGCGACCTGTCGGATTCCGACAGGTAGCCGCGGTGCATCCAGCCTTCATAGCCATCGTGCAGGCGCACCCTGTGCCACGGCTCGCGTTCGCCGGCGTCGAGCGGTTCCACCGGGTGGCCGAACAGCGCCTGCGACACCTGCTCGCTGACCGCCCGCGCCTCGGCATTCACCGGCGCGACGGACACGCGGACCACCCACCGTCCGCTCACGATGCGATCGATCGCCGCCCGCGCGCGCGGCGCGTTGCGGCCGGCACGATCGCGCGCGACGCGCGCGCGACATCGGCGTCGCTCACGTCGGCCAGACTCCGCACCACGTCGTCGCGGCGCGTCCCGCGCTTGATCGGCTTGGACGCCACCGGGCGCGGCAACGACCGGTCGAGCGGCACGAACAGCAACCGCGCGCTCCATTCGCCCGTGCGACGATCGAACGCCGTGTCGCCCAATACCGAGAACGTGCGTTCGCCTAACACGACGCGCCGCCGCACCACACGCACGTCGCTCACGACGCGCTCCCCCCCGCCTGCGCCGCGTGCTTGGCCTCGCACTCCCGGCACCGCGTCACGCCGCGGAAACTGCACATGAGGCAGATGAACGTGCCGCAATCGGCGCACGGATACCCCTCCGATGCGCGCTCCTCGCGGCCGCACGCGCGGCACATCATGCCGTCGTGTTCGTGTTGGACCGGCACCTGCGGAGTATCGGGCATGACATCGAAAGTAAGAGGGAAAACGCCGTAGTGAATGACGCGCAGCACGACCGTGCGCCACTACACTAGCCGCCGCCGGATGCGCGGCTTTCCGTGGCCAGCACCATCTCGTCCAGGTTGTACGCTTTGATCTTGTTGATCAACGTCGCGCGCGAAATACCGAGTTCGCGCGCCGCGCGCGTCCGATTGCCGTTGTGTGCGCGCAGCGTGCGTTCGATGTGCGCGCGCTGGACTTCGTCCAGCGATCGCGGGACGTGCCGCGACAGGCCCGCCCCGCTCGCGCGCCGCACTTCCGACGGCAAATGCTCGGCCCCCACGCGACGCGATCCGCGCGCCACGATCAGCGCGCGCTCGAGCACGTTGCGCAGCTCGCGCAGATTTCCGGGCCACGGATATCGCAGCAACACTTCCCACGCGCCGTCAGCGATCTCGGAAGGTGCGGAACGCACCTGAATCTGCAGCTCGTGCATCAGCCGCTCGATCAGGTCCACCAGGTCTTCGCGTGCCCGCGCCCGCAGGGGCGGCAGGTGCACCGGCATCACGCTCAACCGATAGTACAGCTCCTCGCGCAGCCGTCCGGCGTTCACTTCCTCCACGAGGTCGCGGCACGTCGACGCGATCACGCGCACATCCGCGCTCGTCTCGCGCACGCCGCCGGCGCGGCGGTACGTGCGCGCTTCGAGCAGCTTGAGCAGCCGCGGCTGCAACACCGGGTCGAGCCCCACGATCTCGTCCAAGAACAACGTCCCGTGCTCGGCGATCTCGACGAGCGCGGCGCGCTTGCGGCGCGGACGATCGTCTCCTTCGCTGCCGAACAGCTCCTCCTCGAGCGCATCCGACGGCATGCCGACGCAGCTCACGTCGAGGAACGGCGCCTCGGCGCGCGGACTCGTCGCGTGAATCAGCTCGGCCAGCCGTCCCTTGCCCGTGCCCGTCTCGCCGACGAGCAGCACCGTGGTCCGGTCCGTCGCCGCGAGCAGCTCCACCTGGTGTGCCAGCTCGCGCATCGCCGGCGACGTGCCTAACAGCGCGCCCACGCGTCCCCCGCCCCGCCGCTCGCGCGCCAACTGCGCCAGCTGCCGCAGCCGCGCTTTCTCCAGGCCGCGATCCACCGCCGCCTCGAGGTGCGCCGGATCGACAGGCTTCTGCAGAAAATGCTCGGCGCCCGCCTGCATCGCCTGCACGGCTAACGGAACGTCGGCGTGGCCCGTGATCATGATGATCACCGCGTCTTCGCCCGCCAGCCGCGTCAGCACGTCGAAGCCGGTGCCATCGGGGAGACGGAGGTCCAGCAGCACCAGATCGGGCCGCACGCGCAGGTACGTCTCGACGCCTTCCTCGCATCCGCCGGCGCGCACCACGTGATGCGACCGCCGCTCGAAGAACGCGCCTAACACGGCCGACACGCCGGGATCGTCGTCGATGATCAGGATCGTGGCCATCAGCGTCGCCCAACCGTGCACAACAAGTGCGCCACCGTCGGCAGGACGAACGGCTTGCTCACGTAGGGGCGCTGGGCCTTCCGCAGGAACTCGCGCGCCGCATCGCTTTCCACGTCGCCGGTCGCGAACACCACGCGCTCGGCGTGCTCCGGATCGTTGGCCAGCATCGCCGCGTACACCGCGTCGCCCGATTGATCCGGCATCCGCAGGTCGAGCAGAATGCCATCGTACCGCCGCTCGCGCAGCAGCTGAAACGCTTCGGCGCCCGTCGCCACCGCATCCACCGTGTGCCCTTCGCGCTCGAGGTAGCGCGACAGGGCGCGGCGGATCGACGGCTCGTCGTCCACGATGAGCAGGAGGCGCGGCGCCGCGTCCGCCAGCGCTTCCTCGGGCGCCGCCACGCCGGCCTGCACCGACGGCATCGTCGTCGGCAGCTCGATCGAAAAGATCGCGCCGTGACCCGGCGTGCTGCGCACCGTGATCTGGCCGCCGTGCTGGCGGACGATACCGTCGGAAATCGACAAGCCTAACCCGGTCCCTTCGCCCACCGGCTTGGTCGTGAAAAACGGATTGAAGATGTGATCGAGGGTCTCCGGCTGGATGCCGTGCCCCGTGTCCGCCACGCTCGCGATCACCCGGTTGTCCGTCCGGCGGGTCGACAGCGTGATCCGCCGTTGGCCGTCCACACTCCGTAAGGCGTGCTCGGCGTTCGTGAGGAAATTGAGCACGACTTGCTGCAATTGAAACGAGTCCGCCCACACGAGCGGCAATTCGGGATCGAGCTCCGTCGCCACTTCCACCTGCTGCGTGCGCAATACGTAGCGCCGGAGCTCGAGCGTGTCCAACATCACCCGGTTGAGGTCGGTGCTTGTGCGCTCCGCCTCGCGCTGCCGTGCGAACAACAGCAGGTTCGACACGATCTTCGCCGCGCGCTTTGCTTCCTTGTGAATCGTCTCCACCGCGTCGTGCTGATCCGCCGTCACATCCGACGAATTCTCGAGCAGCTGCGCGAACGCCATGATGCCGGCTAACGGATTGTTGAGCTCGTGCGCCACGCCGCTCACCAATTGCCCGACCGCGGCGAGCTTCTCCCGCTGCAGCAACTGCGCCGAGAGTTGTTTCTCCTCGGTCACGTCGCGCACCAGGCCGAGCATCCCCGTGATGCGTCCGTCCTCCAGCACCGGCGCCGTGATGATCGACCCGGTGCGCAGCGAGCCGTCCACATCGCGGTAGCGAAGCTCCGACCGCTGCCGGCGTCCGGTAAGCGTCGCCTGAAACAGCGCTTCGGCCCACTCGCCCTGGCGTTCGTCGAGAATCGTACTGAACCGTACGCCTAACAATTCGCACCGGGGCCGGCCGATCGTGCGCTCGAAGCTCCGGTTGACCGAGGTGAACCGGCCGTCGTCATCCAAGGTGAAGATCGCGTCGGGCGCCGTTTCCACGAGATGCTCGTAGCGCGCTTCGGATCGCTGCAGCGCCTCCTCGCGTTCCCGGTCGGCCGTGATGTCGCGCGCGATGCCCAGCACGCCGACGACCATCGTCCCTTGAAAGATCGGCGTGTTGGTCACCGACAAGAGGCGCCGTTCGCCGTCCTTCCGGTATAGATGGCACTCGTATCGTCGCGCCCGTCCGTCCAACGCGTGCTGAAAGTGATGCTCGACGTCGGCGTACTCGTCGGGATCCAACAGCCATCGGGCGCGTCGGCCTAACAATTCCTCGCGCGAGTATCCCACGATCTCGCACGTCGCGCGGTTCACCGAGGTGAACGAGGCATCCGCGTCCATGGTGTAGATGGCGTCCGTCGCCGTCTCCACCAGATTGCGGTACCGCGCTTCGGATCGCGCCACGGCGTCGCGCGCCCGGCGCTCGTCGGTCACGTCGCGCAGCGAGGCGACCACTCCCGTCACCTGATTGCCCTCGCGCAACGGCGAGGTGGTCACCGACACCGTTCGCCGCTCGCCCGTCCCGCGCAGCACCACCGTCTCGTAGCGCTGCGGCGTTCCGCCTAACGCAGCGGTCTCGTAGGCCGACACGGCGTCCCGCATCTCCGGCGGCAGCGTGTCTGCCACGCGCATGCCGATCAACGACTCGCGCGGATGGCCGAAGAGCTGGTGCGCCGCCGAGTTCGCGAACGCGACCCGTCGCTCGGGGTCGGTGATGACGATCGCGTCGCTCGCCGTCTCGATCACCCGGCGATACTGCTCGCTCAGGTAGCTCCGCTCCCGCAACAGCGCCCGCACCGCCTCGGCCTTCTCGGGCGGAAGACCGGCGAGCAGCAAAGACTCGTCGGTGCCGGATAGCCTCGCCGGCTCGAATCCTTCGGCTACGTTGGTCATGCGACGGCCGTCAGCTTAAGAGCGACGTGGAACTCCACGACACCGTCGAATGTGAGGCGGGGTTGTGGCGGGGTCAATTACGCCCAATCGGGACCAGGAACATCGCGGCACCCTCATCGATGTCGACGTCGAATGGCGTCGTGCCCACGAGTTCGCCGTCGGCTTGTACCCGCTGCGGTGGGTCGCAGTCGACGCTGAACGAGCGTCCGGCACGAAATACCAGCCGGTCCGACGCGTCGAATTGCCGCCGCGCCATCCGCCACAGCACCCCGATCGCCTGCCCGGCGCTCGCGGGCGCATAGAGACACAAATCGAGCTTCCCGTCGTCCGCGCGGATCCGCGGACCGAGGACGAGCATGTCGTTCAACACGCTCCCGATATTGGCGATCATCACCTCCGCCGCGTCACGCTCCAACGGCACTCCATCCACCGCGACGCGCGCCCGGAACGTTCGAAAGTCGAGAATCTCGCCCAATGCCGTCGCCGCGTACGCCAACGGACCGAACCACCGCTTCGTGCGCGGCCGCGTCCGCGCCAGCATTCGCACGTCGACGCCCACGCTCGCCGAAAACGCGAACCAGTGCAACTCGCCGGCCACGCGCAGGCAGCCGAGATCGATCGGTCTGGCCACGCCGTTCAGGACGACGCGCGCGGCACGAGCGGTGTCCAGTGGAATCCCTAACGCACGGGCCACCAGGTTGCCCGTCCCTCCGGGCAGAATGCCCACCGCGCGTCCGGAGTGAGCCAGCGCGCCCGCCACTTCCTTGAGCGTTCCGTCCCCGCCCAACACGACCACGGTCGACACATTGCCTGCACGCGCTGTGGCGACCTCTGCCGCGTGACCGGATCGCTCTGTCCACACTTCCTCGTATGCCACGTGCGCGGCATCGAACACGCCGCGCGCGGCGGCAACCAGGCGTGCCGCGCGACGCGCGGCAGGATTGACGATGAGGAGGAGCGGGCCTCCGCTCAGAAGCTCCACTCGCGGAACAGGTCGAAACCGTACTGCGATGGGCGGCTGCCAATCGAGGTGAGACCCGGGTGACAGAGCAGCGCGGCCGACGACGGCTCGATGCTGCCCTCCAGCAAGAATCCATCCGACAACCGTTGCTCGATCGTCAGGCCCAACGACTGCCCAAACGATATGCCCGATTGTTGGCCGGAGAGTCCGCACAGGCCCGCGTTCAGGGTGACGAATGTCTTGTTGCCCAACTGCTTCCCCACGCCGATGCGTGTACCGGAGAGAAAGCTCGACTGCCCCGTCGTCGGATCGCTGGTGGCGCCCGTCTGAACCTGCACGTAATCGATGAATCCGACCTGGTCCGCCAGCGCGCGCTCGAGCACCGCACCCACACTCGGCAGCAGCGCCGCGGCTACCTGTTGTAACACGGGGTTTGCCGTCTGATCGGGGTTGGTCGAGAACGATGGTTGTCCGAACACGAGATAGCTCAGTATCTCGGTATTCGACAGCGCGTATCGCGAGTTGCTCCGCAGGTCGAGCTGCGGATTCGTCGGCGTGCCGCTAATGTGCGCGATGAGGACCACGTTGTCGGTGACCTGCCGGTTAGGCTGACGCACCGTGTACGTGGCCCAGATGCTCAGCTCGGGCGGGATGTGCGGGTCGCCGTAGAACGTGACCGATCCGCTGTCCACCTGGAACGTCCGCTGCACCACGCCCAGGTCGAGCCGGTACGTGCCGCGGCTCACGCGCAGCACGCCGCTCTCGATGCGCTGCGTGCCCAACTTCGCGAGCGTCATGCTGCCGGAGAGCTTGATGTTCGCTTCCTCCGACCGCAGCCAGACGTCGTCGCCCACGCGAACGGCGAAGCTCGGGATGCTGAGGTGCGTCACCAGGCTGTCGAGCAGCGGATTCGCTTCGAGCAAGCTCCGGTTCTGCACGAGATTCGTGTCGACGATCGTGTACGCCTCGGGGTCGTTCAGGTTCACCACCTGCTTTCGAAAGACGTCCGAGATGTACAAGTTCCCTTTATCGACGGTCATGTCGCCCTGCAGCAGCGGCCGCGCGAACGAGCCGCTCAGCTGCATCGCGCCCGTCACCTGCATCTGCGCGAACCCGCGTTTGTCGAGCGCCTGGAAATTGCGCGCCGTCAGCGACAGCCCGAAGCCGAGCGTTTGCACGTCGCGCCAGTTAGGCACTTCGAGTCCGCCCGACACGCTGAGCCGGCTGCCGCGCAATCCGGGACTCGCGGCGGTGAACGTGTCGATGCGGATGCTGTCCGGCGTGAACGCCACCTTGGCCCGGATGCCGGCGAGCTGCACGCCGACGCGCGGCAGGCCCACCGAACCGGAATTGACGCGCACCGTGCCGACCACCGTCGGGTGCGCGATGGTGCCGCCCAGATCGAGCAGCGTCGACGCGGTACCCGATCCATTGCTGAAATCCGGCGAGATCGCGTTGAGCAGCGACAGGTCGACGCTGTCGGCGCGAATCTGCCCGGTGAGCGAGTCGTGCAGCAGACGCGTATTCACGCGTTCGAGCGCCAGGTCCACCGGAATCGTGGCCGTGGCCGTGAGCACCACCGTGTCCTTGCGGTAGAGTTGGACCTTCGCGCCTAACCGACGACCGCTGTAGTCGCCCGACAGGGTGGCGAACGGCACGTGCACCTCGCCCATGCGCGCATCGGTGAGGCGGCCGGTCCCGTGCATCACCGGTCTCGCCCGAACGCCGCTCAGGTGCCAGTCGAACGTCGTCGACCCGCCGAGCGGACGCGTCGTCTGCACGAGCGTGCCGACGTCCGCCAACGCGATGCTGTCGCCGGTCACCTCGGCGTCGATCGCGTCGTGCGCCGGGATCGTCCCGCGCACGCGGAGCACGCCGCCGGTCGTGCTGCGCATGATTGCCGAATCGATCGCCATGCCGCCGCTGTCGGCCACCAGATGCGCCGGGCTCGCCAGGTGCCACGCGTGATCCTTGAGCGTCGCGCCGGCGGTGTCCACCGTTAGGCGGATGGCGGTCGAGTCGCGCGCGAACGCCACCCGCGCGCCGGCGCGGTACGCGCCGCGCTCGGAATCCGCCACCACCACGAGCCCCACGGTGCCCGACGATCGGTTCGCCAGCACCACCGATCCGAAAATGCTGTCGAAGCGGATGCTGGCGACCACCACGCTGTCCATCGCGCCGGCCATCGTCCCCGCCGGCAGGTGGGGCAGCCCGTGAAACGCGTACGAGCCGCTCACGTGATGAATTTCGTTGGGGCCGTAGGCGATGTTCTGCCCGGTCACCGTGCCGTGCGTCTCCAGCGTGTCGATCGAGCCGGTGAGCACCCCTTCGCCGTGCAGCATGCCGCTCAGCGCGTCGGGCGCGGCGCTCGGGTCGGCCGTGGTGTCGGGCTGGCCGTCGCCCGCCGCCGCCTCGATCGTGAGGCCGAGCGCCGGCGCCAGCGCGCCTAACGAATCGACGTCCACCACGTAGCGCAGCGAATCCCTCGTCTCCGGCCTGAGCCCGATCGCACCCGTCGCCGTGCCGCGCAGCAGGTTCGTCTCCACCGCCATGGAGTCGACGCGCATCCGTCCGCCGCCGAACGCCAGCGTCGCGGTCGACCGCCGCACGTCGATCGAGTCGATCCGCGACGAATCGAGCACCACCGTCGCCGAGCCGACCAAGTTAGGCACCGAGTCGCCGTGCACGTCGGCCGTCACCGTGCCCGTGATCCGGGCCGGCGGCAGCGTGGTATCCGCGAGCAACAGCGGCACGTTCAGGTCGTGCGCCGTGAACGTGCCCTTGGCGCCGTACGTCGGCGGATCGAGGCTGAACACGCCGTCGGCGCCGAACTCGCCCGCCGGCCCCGACAACTCCGTATGCAGCTCCATGTTCGCCGTGGTGCCGCGCGCGGTGAGCGGACCCGTGTACGTGTCGTGAAACATGAGACCCGGATACGACCGCGCGAGCGTCGTGAACGAGAGCGGCGACGCCATGAGGCTCACGTCGAACGCGACCTGGGTTCCGTACGTCACGCGCCCCGACCCCGTCACGTGCGTCGGCGGCCCGGGACCGTCGTGCTGCGTCAGGTCCGCATCGGTGAACCGGACGTCGGTCCAGACCGAATCGAGCGTCGCCGTGCCGCTGATCAATCCGCCTAACCGGGCGAACGAGGGGAACAGATAGTGAATGGTGCGCAGGTCGAGCGGCTCGAGGTCGACGCGAAGTCCCAGGAACTTGGCCGCCGATGGCTTGAGGATGTCGAGGCCGCCGCCCGTGGCATCCAACACCGTGGTCGCACCGCGCACGTGCCCGTCGCGGAACGTGAGATGCGCGTCGTCCACCTGGAACCGGTTGAGCGGACCGCCCCGCGCGTTCACGGTTCCCGTGAACTGCCCGCTCCAATCCACGGGAAACGGACCGCCGTTGAACGTACGCAGGAGATCGAAGTCGAGCGGCGACACGGTCACCGCGAGATTCCGCACCGCCAGCACCGGGCCGCCCACCCCGAACGTCATCGCGCCTTGCAGGCGCGACTTGGTGGTGTGCACGTCCATGTCGCTCAGCGCGTAATTGAGCACGTGGAGATTCGCGCTGTCGTTGCTGATCGTTAGGCGAAGCCGGCCGCCGCCCGTGCGCGGCAGCGTCGGGTAGACCCACGCGATGTCGGCCAGCGACATCGAGTCGGCCCGTACGTGCACGTCGTAGCGCGTCGGCAGGTCGCCGCCCCACCAGACCTTGCCCGTCGCATCGCCCGTCGAGCCCGGGAGATCGAAGTGCCGCAACGTGAGCCACACCGAATCGCCGCGAATCAGCACCGGGCCCGTGGCGTTGCGCACCTGGAACGGCGGATCGTCGACGTCCACGTCGAGCGAACCGACCTGAATCAACCGTCCGCTGCTGTCGGGATCCGCGATGCGCACCGCCGGCGCCGACAACTGAAGATGCGTGAACCGGCGCGTCTGCTTCACGCCTTCGCTCGTCGTGCGGATCTCGTGCACCGTGTCGCGCACGGCCACGCGGATCGCGCTGTCGCGCCGCGCGCCGTGCAGCGAGTCCGGCGGATCCCACGGCTCGGTGAGGATCACCGTGCCATCGTGGATCGTGACCGACGACATCACGATGTAGTCGCCGAAGCGCAGCTCGTGCGGCCGCGGAATGCTCGGCGCTACCGCCGGTCCGGTCGACGGGTTCGAGAAGATGTGCTGAAAGTTCCACGATCGATCCGCGTGGCGGCGCAGATCGATCACCGGATGCTGCAGATCCACCGACGACAGCCGGATCCGCTTGTCCACCAGGTCGCGCAGATCGTAGTGCAGTTTGATCGGACCGGACGCCACGAACAGCGAATCCTCGGCGTCCCTGATGGCGAGGGAGTCGATGGTGAACCCGCTCAGCAGGCCGCCGCCTAACCGGCCGATGTACATCGAGCCTTTGCCGCGCAGCGCCGTCGCCAGCGTTTGGCGCACGTAGTCGCGGACCCACTCGCGGCCGACGTCGGTCTGCGTGAGCGCGAGCAGCACGGCCAGCACCGCCAGGCCGATGAGACACATCACGCCCGCGCTCACGATCGCGACCAGCCGCCGGCGCGTCATCCTAGAACGCCTGCCCGATGCTGAAGTTGAAGGTCAGGCGGCTGAAGAACGATCCGGTGTTGACCGGACGAAACGTCGACGGACAATCCACGCCCGGCACCACGACGCCGCGGTCGAACGAATTGTGCGGACTCACGCACCGCAACGCGTCGCTCGACTGGTCGACGAAATACACCGAGCCCAGCGACGCCGGATACGGATTGTACGCCACGTCCACGCGAAACGGGCCGACGAACGAATTGATGCGCACGCCGACGCCCGGCGTTAGGCGAACGTCGCTCAACGACACGTGGTCGGCCGGCCGGTTCCACACCAGGCCCGCGTCCACGAAGCCGGCCAGCTGCACCAGGTCGCGCAGAAACGGCGACGGCGTGCGCAGCTCGAGATTGCCCACCAACATCGTATTGCCGCCCGTCGGCGAAAACTGGAGAATCCGCGCCGAATCGCTCGCCGTGTACACGTGCCGGCCCGCCGCCACCGAGTCGCGCACGTTCGTCGAGTCCACGATGTACACCACCGGGCCTAACAGGTTCTGGTTGTAGCCGCGCACCGAGTTCGGACCGCCGGCGTACAAGCGCTCTTCGGGCGGCACGAAGTCCGTCGCCGGATTCGTCGAGAATCCGCTGAACACGCCGGCCAATTCCAGCCGCGCCGCCAGCACCGTCTTCCCGCCCAGACTGCGATAGAACGACGCGTCGCCTTCGGCCCGCGTGAACCGCGTCGCGCCCGCCGTGTCCAGACTCGTCGTGCCGCTCCGCAATACCAGTTGCAACATCGACCCGCGCGATGGATCCAATACGTTGTTCGTCCGGTCGCGCACCAGCGTCCCGCTCACCACCTGCAAGCTGCTGTTCTCCTGCAGCCGGGCGATGTCCGCGAGACTGCACCGGTTGAAGATCTGGCAGAACACCGCCGGGTCGGCCTTCGTGCGGCCGTACTCCAGCTGATAGCCGATCGTGAGCGGCAGCCCCGCCCGCAGATCCCGCGGCTGCAGATCGCGCGTCACCTGCGCCAACACGCCGATCGGCGTCGAGCGCACGTAGGTCCGGAACTCCGACGTGCGCTCGCTGAACACGGTGATCGACGGAATGTTCTTGGGGCCGAACAGCGACGGCAGCCGCAGCGTCGCGCCCGCGTAGTAGTTGACGAGATTGCTGAACGCCGTGTCCTGGCGCACGCTCCCCGGACACAACGCGATGTGCGACAGCCGCGCGTTGAGCTCGAGCCACTGCGCGCCGCCGAAGAAATTCCGGTCCGTGAGGCGCCCTTGCGTTCGCGCGCAATCCAGCGACGCCCAGCCCACGCCGACGCGCATCGACTTCATCAATCCTTCGGCCACGAACACGCGCACCGTCAGCGACGTGTCGTTAGGCTGCAGGCTGTCGGGCAGCAGCTCCACATCCACGTGGTTGTACGTCTCCAGCGCGTACAGGTCCCGCTGCGAACGCAGCAGATCGCGCTGCCGGTACAGGTCGCCCGTGTTGATCGACAACAAGTCGTGCACCGTCTCGGTGTCGATCGCCGGCTTCTCGCCTTGCTTGTTCGCTTCGGCCTCGATGTCGATCCGGCCGATGTGCGCCAGCTTGCCGGGCAGAAACGTCAACCTCACCTTCGCGAGGTTCGCCGCCTCGTCCACCTCGATGTCGCGCAGCGGGTCGCTCGCGTGCGCGTAGCCGTTGTTGAGGAGCCGCGTCACCGCCGTGTCGATCACCGCGCGCAGCGAGTCGCGGTCGTAGATGCCGCCGCGCAGATGGTCTAACGGCTGCGTCAGCCGGGCGCGGAGCCGGTCCGGCACCGAATCGAGCCCGGCCACGCTCAACGAATCGATGATCACCGGCGGTCCTTCCACGATCGCGAACGACACCGCCACGCCCTTTCCGTTAGGCGCGATGTGCGGCGCGGCCTGCGTGTGGTAGTAGCCGTGCTGGCGGTACAGAAGCCTGAGTCGGAGCGCGTCGCGCGCCACCTCGAGCGTGTCCACGCAATGCTCGGCGCCGATCGGCACGTGCAGCACACGCCGAAACCAGCCCGACGGCGTGGTCACGATCGCGTTGCTCAGTTGGCTGCCGGAGAAGTGCTCGTTCCCCGTGAACGACAGACTCCGAATCTGGAGGTCCCCGGGCCCCCCAGTGCCGCTACACGTGAGATCCTGCGCAAGCAGTGGCCGCGCAAACACGACGAGCGCGAGCGCGAGAACGAGCCGCCTCATCAGGCGTGAGGCGTCCCGGCAACCAATGGAAAATTGGCGGAATACGTTGGCCGCGTTCGCCGGCCGATTCGCAATGTGCGCATGTTCGGTCTCACTGCCTGACGATACCCCACTCACTACACCGCTTGCACGAGAATCGTGCCCGGTCCGCGCTGCTTCGCGCGGCGCTTCATCTCTGCTGCCAGCGATCCAATGTGACTCACCGAAATCCATCGCTCGGGATCCACGTTGAGAATCGCCGTCGACAACCGCGCAATCGGAAACTCCCGCGCCCGCCCCTCACGATCGATGCCCATGAAGTGCCCGCGCCTCAGCGCGTCCTCACCCACCGCGCGCCCCGCCACCTCCACGAATCGCACCGCGCACTCGCGCGCGATCGCTTCCGCGTACTGCTCCGTCGTGACGACGATGAAATCGTCGCCGCCGATGTGCCCAACGAAATCGTCGCGGCTTCCCACCACATCGACCGCATTCCGAATCGCGTGACCCATGTCCCGGATCACCACGTCCGCGATCGTGAAGCCGAACGTGTCCGCAAACGGCTTGAAGTTGTCGAGATCGATGTAGCAGATCGCGAACCGCTCGCGCAATTTCGCGCGCCGCGCGATTTCATCCTCGATCGCTTGACCACCCGGCAAACCGCTCGTCGGATTGCGATCGCCCTCGCGCCGCACCAACCGCAGCAACGCCACGATCCGCGCCCTGAGCTCGCGCGGATCGAACGGCTTCGCCAAGTAGTCGTCGGCACCAGCCTCGAACGCTTCCACCTTGTGCTCGACGTCGCCGCGCGCCGTGAGCATGAGCACGGGAATGCGCGCCGTGAACGGATTCAGCTTCACCGCACGACACACTTCGATCCCCGACATCCCCGGCATCACGAGATCGAGCACGAGCAATTCGGGCTCGCGCGCTTGAATCGCCGCGAGCGCCGAAGCGCCATCGGGCGCGAGGTGCACTTCGTGCCCCGCCGAAGCGAGGATCTCGCGCACCATGAGGCGCATGTCCTCGTGATCGTCGACGCACAGGACGTAACTCACGATTGACGCTTTACTTGAGGCCCGGTAAGTTCACTCGTTTCCCACTCGAAGTCAA
>DATNAM010000263.1:0-10600 GCA_035572595.1 Gemmatimonadaceae bacterium | reverse complement strand
CAGGAGGCGCTCACCACGGTGTTGGGCACGGCGATCGCGTCCACGCCGGCCGCCGGGGACGTGACGGTGTCGGCGGGCGAGCGCGACGACGGCCGCGTGGCCATCGAGATCACGCACGCAAAGGCCAGCGAACCCCATTCGCTGGAGGTTCGTCTCGCGCGGCGGCTGCTCGGTGCGCAGAGCGCTGTTCTAACGGAAGAGCCGGAGCGCACGGTCGTCGAGTTTCCGGCCGAGAGTCCGCTGCGGGCTGCCACACGGTGAAGCGTGCGGCGGCGCCCCTCGTGGTGAGCTTCCTCGATTGAACACGGATTGGACGGATAACTGCACGGATCATACGGATCACTCGGCTGCCCAATACCGAGCGCATCTACAATGGCGAGAACGCATTTTTCGTTTGAAAGACGACAAGAAAAGAACGCGCGGGTACGAACGCGCCGCCACAGCCGAGCGATCCGTATGATCCGTGCAGTTATCCGTTCAATCCGTGTTCAAGCGAGGAAGGTCACCACGAGGGTGCCCGCCCCGATTCGGTCACGCTGGGCCGCCACGCCGAGCGATCGTCCGAATCCTTGCTTCATCGTACGGCGATCGTTTCAGGATGAGCGAGGCGACCCTGCCCAACGCACAACCGTGATCGACCATGGCGGTATCGGCACTCGCTTCAATCGCGAAACCTGACGCCGGACGATCGGGCCGTCGGGATCGGGATATCCGCGCGGCCCACGCGCGTGCCACACGTAGCTCTGCGCTCCGAACTGCGAGAGAGAGATCGGCCCGGTCACGGGCGGACGGTCATCGAGCCGCACGGCAACGTTCCACGTGCGACGGGGATCCATGTTGATGAGGAGCAGTGACCAACTGCCGTCGGCCAGCCGCGCCGCGTATGCGGTGACGAGCGCGGCACCGTGCGCACCGTGTCGGCTCGCCGTGGCCCGAAAGAGCTGCACGCTGTCCGATGCGTCCAACCACTCGCCCGTCAACATGCGCGCGGCAAAGTACGTCGCCGTCTTGTACCGGATGCGACGCGCCGTGTCGGATACGAACATCGTGTTGTTGCCCCAGCTGTCGCACCCTGCGTTGCGGTCGAGCGGCGACGGTTCCCACCCGTAGAGATAGGCCTGCGCGCCGCCCAACGTGGCGAAGTTCGCGGCGGCGTCGGCATCGAGCAGCGCGCCCGCGCGATCTACTTCCGCCCGGCCTGCGAACGCCGAGTAGCCGTACTCGGCGATGATGCGCGGTACGCCTAACGGAAGGCCTTCGTCGCGCAATTTCGCCATCGCCGAATCGAGCATGGCGGTGGCGCGGGCGAGCTGCGGGGCGGATGGGTCGCAGATGCTGTCGAAGGGATACCATTCGAACGAGAAGAACGTGAGCGATCGCTCGGCGCCGCGGTTGCGCAGATAATCCAGAAAGCGCGTGAGCCACGGCCGCGTGTCCGGATCCTCGCGCCACGCCATCATGAGATCGGTGGACGTCGATTGCCACGACGGACCGCCGGCCCGAATGCTCGGATCGGCGGCGTGCAGTGCGCGCACCCATTGGATGTAGAGCGCCGCGTAGTCATCGGGCGACACGTACTGGCCGTCGGGTTCTTCGCCGATCTCGACGCGATCGAGCGGGTAGCCGCGCTTCTTGAGGTACGTCACCTCGGCGGCCGCGTTCTCGGGCGTGCCGAACAACACGGGAACGGGAATGAGCGGCGGGCGGTCGTGCGTGAGTCCGCTCCGAAAGAAGAGGTCGAGGCCCGGTTGTTCGACATCGGGATCGACGTCGGTCGCGCGATGCCACGGATCGGTGGACGACACGGCGATCACGCTCTGCCGGTCGTGCGCGGCGGCGTGCCGCACACGATCGGCGAACGCTCCGTTGGGCGCGAGCACGCCGATCGCGATTTCCCGGATGGCGTAGCCGAGTGCGTCGCGGGGATCGCGGCCGCCGGGGAGGGCGGTGTGCGAGCCGGAGCGAAGCCAGAGGCGGACGAACCGCGTGCGCTCGGGCGTCGTGCTCAGCCGTCGCTGCTCGTGCCCACCCGTGCCGCGCTCGACGCTGCCTAACGGAAAGATGTGCCACGCGCCGTCGGGGTTTTCGTCGAACCCGGAGCCCGGGAGCTCGCCCGACCAATATTGGACATCGTAGCGCGTCGCGTAGGGCGCGGCCCAGGCGATGCGAATCGCATTAACGGCCGCAACGCGGCCGAGGTCGACGATCACCCACTGCGGGTGCCGCGCATCGGATTCGCCGGTGAACGCGCTGTCGAGATAGGGGTCGCTCTTCCAGAAGGTGGCGGTATCGCCATCGTCGAGGCGCGAGTAGCCGCGGTCGTCCGCTTGGTCCACGGTGTTGCCGCGGCGGGGCAGGCGGAAGCCCTGCGACGTCTCGATCGGCGCGCCTAACGTAGTGTCGGAGGTCCAGTAGCCCTGCGCGTGGGCGCTGTTGCTCCAGCGGCCGGCGGGATTCCAGTGCCACGCGTCGTTAGCCAGCTCGGTGCGCAACCGGTAGGTGGCCACGCCGAATCCGGCGCTCTTGAGGGCGCGCAGGTTGTCGGGCGTGTAGAGGCGCGCGACGTCGCCGGGCCGGTGTCCGTCGAGGCCCGCACCGAACGTGGTGCGCGGGTCGATCGTGGCGGCGGGACCGCGGGCCGCGTGCACCCGGACGGTGAGCGTATCGGCGGTCTGCGCGCGGGCCGCCGGCGACAGGAGGAACGCGGCCAGCGCCACGACCGCACCGCCCGTTAGCCCGTTAGGCCGCACTATTTGCCGAGGAATTCGCCGATCGGAGCCAGGGCCTCGGTGTGGTCGCAGAAGATCTTGGTCGCGGCGAGGAGCGGGACGGCCATGAACGCGCCGGGGATGCCCCAGATGAAGAACCAGACCGCGAGCCCGACGAAGATCGCGACCGGATTCAGCGTGAGGCGGCGGCCCAGGAGCGGCGGGCTGACGAAGTTGGCTTGAATGATGGTGACCAGCAGGAAGCAGGCCGGCACGAGCATCGCGTGGCCCACGCCGGGGAACGTCGTGAGGCCGGCCACCGCTAGAATGACCACCATCGTGGCCGCGCCCAGATACGGGATGAACTCGAGCAGCCCCGCGACCGCGCCCCACAACACAGGGTTAGGCATGCCGAGCACGGCCATGACGATCGCGACCACCATGCCTTCGCAGGCGTTGATGAGGAGGATCGTCGACAGGTAGGTCGAGATCGACGTTTCGGTTTCGCGGGCGATCGTCACGGCGCGTTTCTTGTCCGGCAAGTTCGGCAGCACCTTGACCAGTTTTTGCAGGAAGAGCTCGCCGCCCGCGAGGAGGAAAAAGAGCAGCACGGTGACTTCGAGCAGGCCCGCGACGAGGCTGGTGGTCGTTCCGAACACCCGGGAGAGGAGCGATGGTCCGCGCACCACCACCTCGCGGGTCGGCGTCTGCTCCCCGGACACACCCGAGGCGTTCTCCATCTGCTCGGCGGTGCGCGTCATGCGTTCCACGGGTTGGCGAAGCTTCTTGAGCTTCGCGCCGGCCGTCGCCATCGCTTTCGGTGCATTCGCGATCCAGCCCTGCGCTTGTCCCGAGATCGCATAGCCGCCAAGGCCGAAGATGGACAGCAACACCAGGATCACGAGCGCGGCACCGAGTGTGTCGGGTATGTGTGCCTTACGGAGCGCGCGCATCACCGGGCTGAAAAACAGCTTGAGCAGCACCGCGAACACCACGGGCACGACGACCTCGCGCGCCAGATACAGCGTGTACAGCACCGCGAGCACGCAAAGAATCGTGAGCTCGAGCGAACGCGTGTGGATGTTGCCCATGCCGCGCTCGAGCGCGCTCAACTGCGGATGGTGCACGACGCCGTCTTCGGCGCGGCGGAGCTGGTGGCCGCTCAAGCGTTCCACCTCGCCGGTGGGCGTTTCGGTCTCCGGCTCCTCCGGCGTCTTTTTGTGAGTCATCGATTCGACTCCTGCAAGTGCCTGTGGATCGAGGTCGTCGTGCGGTCACGCTCAAGGTGAGTCAGTCTCCGTCCGCGCGCAATTCGCCGTGCGAAGACATCCATGCGCCCATGTGTCCTTCGGCGCACTGGCATCTCTCGACTGTCTCGCATATCGTGACTTAGAATCTTGGTGCGCGGCCTTGGTCCGCGCGCTAACGTCGAGTACGGCATGGCAGAAATAGTGCCTGGCGGTATGTCCAGGATGTTCCCTCAGGCGCGCCGGTGTACGTGGTGCGCGCTTCCGACCGAGTCACGGAGGCATCGATGACGCAGCGTCTCAAGGTCTCACGTCTTTGGCTGGCCGCGGCCGCGGTGATGGCGGTGGTCGCGGGCACCGCGTGCGGCAGCAGCAGCAGCACGAGCCCCGGGCTCACGGCCGCCGAGCTCGTCGGCACGTATGATCTCGTGTCGCTCACGTTGGGCAATTCGGACCCGCTCACGCCGCCGGCGGCGACGGGCACGCTCGCGCTCCATACGAGCACGTACAGCGTGACGCTCAATCTCCCGTCGGGCCCCGAGGCGGATAGCGGGACGTGGACCGTGAACGGGACGACGTGGACGCAGACGTCGAGCCTGCAGTCGATCCAGGAGCAGGGCACCGTTGGCCTGTCGCACGACACGCTCACGGTGAACCTCTCGGCGGCGGGGACGTCGATTTCGAACGTGTGGGTGAAGGAGCAGTAGCCGGGACGGCCTGGTGCGACGGCGTCGCGGGGCGATACGGGCCGGCTTTCCGTTAGGCCGGTGGGGCGCGGTCGCGGCGTTGGGCACGGTGTTGGGCATGGCTCGCGCCGCGCCGGTGTACGCGCAGGCGACGGGTACGATCATCGGACGCGTGACGGACAAGGCCACCGATAGCGCCGTCGTGGCCGCGCACGTGATGCTCGTGGGCTCACTGTCGGGCGCGGTGGCCGATTCGGCCGGGCGGTACGTGCTCCGCGGCGTTGCGCCGGGGTCGCACACGCTGCGCGCCCTCCGCATCGGCTACCATGCCATCGAGCGGACGATCGCGGTGGGTGCGGGCGACACGACGCGGCTCGATTTCGCGCTCGTGCGGTCGACGCTCCAGCTCGATGAAGTGACCGTCACGGCGAGCCGCGGCGCGCGCTTCGTCGGCGACGTGCCGGCGAGCCAGGCGGTGGTGACCCGCGAGGATCTCCGCAACCGCAACGTCCTAACGCTCGACCAGGCGTTGCCGTTCGTGTCCGGCGTGAGCTTCAACGCCGGCGACATCGACATCAGAGGGTCGACCGGCGCCGCCGGCGGCGTGGGCAGCCGCGTGCTCATGCTGCTCGACGGACATTCGGTGTTGACCGCCGACGGCGGCGAAGTGGACTTCACGAGCCTCCCCCTGCTCGACATCGACCGCGTCGAAGTGGTGAAGGGCGCCTACTCGGCGCTCTACGGCAGCAATGCGTTAGGCGGCGTGGTGAACGTGGTCACGACGCCCGTCGAGGGGCCGCCCGAGACCGTCGTCGATCTCCACTATGGCGCGTACGACGAGCCCGCGAACTACAAGTTTGCCGGCGAGGACTATCCGTCGTTCGCCGGGTTCATGCTGCAGCATTCGCGGGAGATTGGCGAGGTGGGAGTACGCGCCGTGGTCGAGGGTGAAACGTCGGATGGCTTCCGGCAAGACGATCATTCGTCGCGCTGGTTCATGCGCGCCAAAGTGGATGTGCCATCGGGCGCGAATCGGCTCGTGTCGGCCTACGCGCTCTACACCACCGAGAACACGGGCAACTTCTTCATGTGGGATTCGTCGGCGTTTCCGACGCGACCGCCCGAGAACACGCTCAACGACTGGGCGCACGACACGAAACTGAGTCTGGGCGCCACCGTGACGCCGATCGCGACCGGCGCTGTGCGGCTGCAAGTGGATCCATACGTGGAGAAGGACGGGACGCAGAACCATTTCCCGAGCGACACCGACTTCTCCTTCCACAACGCGACCAAGTACGGGACCGCGGCGCAACTGACGCTGGCGCCGGGCGGCGGCCACACGGTGACGTTAGGCGGCGAGGCGGCCCAGACGCAGGTGCAGTCGGACATTCTGGGCCGGCCGCGTCTGGAGGACGAGGGGTTGTACGCGCAGGACGAGCTGGCGCCGGCGAGCCGGCTCACGGTGACGCTTGGTGTGCGATTCGACGCACACCAGGCCACCGGATCGTCGGACGAGACGAACGTGAGTCCCAAGTTAGGCGTGGCGGTCCGCGTGTCACCGGCGTTGAGTCTCCGCGCGAGCGTGGCGCGCGGGTACCGCGCCGCGGCGGCGATCGAGCAGTTCGTGAATTCGCGGCAGAGTGGGATTCCGGTGCATCCCAATCCGGGGCTGCACGGCGAGACCGCGTGGTCGAGCGAGGTGGGCGCCACGGCGACCGTGACGCCGCGGTTCTGGGTGGATGGCGCCGTGTTCCAGAGCGAGTATCACGATCTCATCGGGCCGGGCGTGATTCCGGACAGCGGGCTGGTGTTTCAGTTCCAGAACGTGCAGCGGGCGCGCGTGCGGGGCGTCGACGTGGGCACGAAGACGACGGTGGTGCCCAACGTGGCCGACCTGACGGTGACCTACACGTTCCTGGACGCGTACGACTTCGGGTTCAAGGGGCCGTTGCCGTACCGGTCGAAACATTACGCGACCGCGTCGCTCGACGTGTTGGGTGGCCTAACCGGGTTGGACATCCGGTATCGAAGCCGGGTGGATCGGGTGTTGTTGTTCCCCGCGGATCCGCGCGGGTCGATCACCCTGGTGGATTTTCGGGTGGGGGCGAAGGTGTTCGGGAGCTTCGTGCAAGCGAAGGTGTCGAACCTGTTCCAGGACCGGTACGTGGACGTCATGGAGCGGACGCCGGGAGCGCCGAGGACGCTGTTCCTAACGGTGCTGCGCTCGTTTTGAGGTGTGGGCCGCCCGACGCCGGTGGAATGGCGCCTCCTTGCCATCTCGCTGATCCGGGCTCTTTGCGTTCGTGCTTGCGTGCGGGCTCACGGCCGCGTATTGAGAAGGGGTCGCCGCGCCGCTCTGGGTCGCGGGGGGGGGTACCGGCCGGTCTCTCGCACGAGGTGCCGTGTTCCAGCTCGTCAAGTGGTATCTCGATCTCGTCACCGACGACGGCGCGGTCGTCCTCCTCTACCAGGCGCGTCTCCGTTGGGCCGGGCTTCGCCTGCGCTATGCGGCGATCCTGCTGGACGAATGCCGGCGCCGTCGCGTCGAACGGGCGACCACACACGCCGTCACGGTTCCGTGTGTCGATCACGATGGCGTCCGATGGCACAACGAGCGGCTCGGCGTGGTGGGACGCTGGAGCAGCGACGCACCGTCGATCTGCCGGACGCTCGCGTCCGGCGCGACCGGGGCCATCGATTGGACGTGCCATGTCCCTCGCGGCCGGGCGACGGTGTCGTGTGATGGAGTGACGTACCGCGGGACCGGCTACGTGGAATGCCTAACGCTCGGCGTTCCGCCCTGGCGGTTGCCGTTCCGCACGCTGCAATGGGGCCGCCACGCGTCGCGCGCGCACTCGCTGATCTGGATCGACTGGGACGGGCGCGATCCGCGCTGCTGGGTGTGGCTCGACGGCGAGGAGTGCGCGGGCGCCGGGGTGGCGGATTCATGCCTAACGGGGCTCGCGCACGACACGACGATGCGCATGGACGATGGGCGGGACCTGCGCAACCGCCGCGTGCTGGCCGCACTTGCCGGCGTGTTGCCTGAGGCGGCCAGACGCGCGGCGGGCCCGCTCGCCGCCATGCACGAGCACAAACGCGTCGCTCGAAGCGCCTTGATGCGGACCGGCCAGCCCATCGATACCGGCTGGACCGTGTACGAGCAGGTGACATGGTGAGGGCGCGGCGTATCGTCCAACGAACCGCCTACGGCGCCCTGTTCATCGTCGTCGTGCCGGCCGGACTCATCCTCTGGGCCAAGGCGGCGAGTGGCATCGTACCGCTTCACGCGGTTCGCGCAGTCGGCGCCGGCGTCGCTTTGGCGGTATTTGGCGTGGTGCTGATCGCCGAGGGGGCGCGGGCGCTGATTGGGCATGGGGGCGGGCTGCCGATGAACGCGTTCCCTCCACCTCGCGTCGTGCGCGCCGGCGTTTATGCGTGGATCCGCAATCCGATGTACATCGGTTTCGGCCTAACGTGCGCCGGCGTATCGCTCGCCGCCGGTTCGGCCGCGGGGCTGTGGCTCGTCACGCCCATCGCGTGCCTCGCGGCCGCCGCGCTCGTATATGGCTTCGAGCGCCACGATCTCGTGCGACGGTTTGGCGCGACGGCGCTCGACGCGCCGCTGCTCTCGTTCCCAACCGGCGATGCGGATTACCCTACGCCGGTCCAACGCAGTGCCGTGTTCGTGTGGGTCCTGCTGCCGTGGCTCGCCGCGTGGCTAGCGGTTCAGTCACTGGGTCGCGCGCCCGATGCATTCAGCACCGCGCTGCCGTTGGAGACCAGGTGGCCGGTGTGGCAATGGACCGAGGCGGTGTATGTGAGCGCGTACGTGTTCGTTCCCCTCACGGTGCTCATGGCCCGAACGCAGCGCGCCCTGCGCCGGTTTGCGATCCAAGGAGTCATCGCCACCTGCGTCGTCACGCTCGTGTGGCTGGTGGTGCCCGTCGCGGCAGCCAATCGTCCCTTCGTGCCGGCGCCTGCGTTAGGCAGGCTGCTCGCGGCCGAACAGGCGCACTCCGCCGGCGTGGCCGCGTTCCCGGCCTTCCATGTGTTGTGGGCGCTGTTGGCGGCGGAGGTGTGGCGGGCCAATGCGCGCTCCACGCGCCGCGACGCGTGGGCGTGGATCGGCTGGACCTGGGCGCTCGCGATCGTGGCGAGCTCGATCACGACTGGGATGCACACGCTCGCCGATCTCGCGGCCGCGGTGGCGCTCTTTTTACCGCTCAGGCGGTACGACCGTGTTTGGGCGGGCGTGCTGCGGTTCTGCGAGCGATTCGCCAACGGGTGGAGGGAATGGCGAATCGGGCCCGTCCGCGTCATCGCATACGGCGTATGGGCCGCCGGTGCTGCTGGTGTGGGGGTGCTGATTGCCGGCATGGCGGCGGGGCGCGACCACCTCGCGGCAGTCGTGCTCGTCGCGTCGTGCGCGCTCGTCGGCGCCGCGCTGTGGGCGCAGCTGCTCGAAGGGTCGTCGCGGCTGCTCCGCCCGTTCGGCTGGTACGGCGGCGTCATCGGCGGTGCGTTAGGCGCAGGACTCGCTCGCCAGGTGCTGGGTACGCGCGTGTTGCCGGTGCTTGCCGCGTTCGCGATTGCGATGCCGTGGATCCAACTCATTGGACGTCTGCGCTGCCTCCAGCAGGGCTGCTGTCACGGCAAGCCCTGCGACGACCGGGATGGGATCCGCTACTTCCATCCGCGTTCCCGCGTTAGTCAGTTGGCGAATCTGCGCGGCGTGCCGATCTATCCCACGCCGCTCTACTCGATCCTCGGCAATGTCGTGATCGGCCTCATTCTTCTCAGACTTCGGTTGCTGGGCGCGCCCGATACGCTCATCGTCGGCGTCTATCTCCTGCTCGGCGGATTGGCGCGCTTCGTCGAGGAGTCGTATCGCGGCGAGCCACAGACGCACGTCATTGCCGGCCTCCACAGCTATCAATGGCTGGCGATCGCGTCGCTCGTCATCGGCGCGATCTGTACGGCGCTGCCGCCGGACGCCGGCCTAACGGGCTTCGACGCGCCACACGGGCCGCTGCTGCTCGCCGCGGCGGCGCTGGCGTGCGTGACGGGCATCGCGATGGGCGTCGACTTCCCGGCATCCAACCGCCGGTTTTCGCGACTCGCGTCGGCCGACCGGCTTCCCTAGCTGGGCCCGCGCCTATTTTTCGACAGCGCGCCATGTCCCACTCAGCGGCGTCTGCCGACAGAGGCTGCGTTAACCCTTGGCCGAGCGCAGCGCGTCGGCGACGTGCGCCAGATTGGCGGCAATCTGCTCATGCGCGCGCATCGCACGCCACAGCGCGATAATGACGAGGATCGTGATGACGATCATGACCAGGAAATACAGCGCCATGAAGATGCTCATCGCGCCGAGGAAGGCGGTCGGGAACTCCGGAGTCTGGGTCATGGTCCATTCGGGCTTAGGGTGGTGCAGCCTAACATCACGCGACGTCGGGTGGTCGACCGCGCCTGATGTACGCGTTGGACCGCGTCATGGCAAGCACCGGTCACGTGGCGCGGCTCGACCGACCCGGACCGGCTCCCGGATAGAGAAAGCGCAACATTGGCGCGACTAACCTCGCCCACGCCGCCTCGCTGTGCGGCGCACCCTCCACCTCGAGGTATGCGAGGTCGATGCCTAACGTCCAACCTTTCGCCTCGAGCGCCCCGCGCACGCGCCGCGCTGCCTCGACCACGCCCTCGCCCTCCGCCGTCCCGGTGCTGAGCCAGATCTTGCACGATGGCTTGGCGTGCAACGCACGGATTCGCCGCACGATGAACCGATTGTCCCACCACACTGATGGCGACAACACGGCCAGATTGCCGAATACGCTCGGATGAATGAGCCCCAAGTACAGCGACACCAGGCCGCCCAGCGATGAGCCGCCGAGGCCCGTGTCGGGCGCGTCGGGCATGGTGCGGTACGTCTCGTCGATGAACGGCTTGAGCTCCTCCACCA
>DATNAM010000262.1:0-21018 GCA_035572595.1 Gemmatimonadaceae bacterium | reverse complement strand
CTCGCCGCGCTCGACACCGCCCTCGGTTCCGCGCCGCAACGCGACCTCATCGTGACCGGGTTTCGCGCGGCGTGCGAGCGCGCGGGCCGTGCGATGCCGGCGCACCTCGCATTCTCGGCCGTGTCGGACATTCCCGTTGGGCGCGGCCTGGGATCGTCGGCCGCGGCGCTCGTCGCCGGCGCCCTCGCGGCGGCGGCGCTGTTCGGCGATCCAATCGACACCGCCCGCATCATTGCGTTAGGCACGCACCACGAGGGGCATCCCGACAACGTCGCGCCGGCAACGTTGGGCGGCGCGGTGCTGGCCGTCATCCAGTCCGACGCCATCGTGACGACCGCCGCGCTCGACGTCCACCCGTCGCTGCGCTTCGCGTTCGCCATTCCCGATTTCACGGTGGACACGCACCGCGCGCGCGCGGCGCTGCCCGATCTGCTGCCGCACGCCGACGCGCGCGCCGCCGTCGCCGCCGCCGCGGCCCTCGTGTTAGGCCTGGCCCGCGCCGACGCGACGCTGCTCGCGTTGGGCCTCGAGGACCGGTTGCACGTGCCCTATCGCCGCACGCTCATCCCGTGGTACGACGAGATCGTGGCCGCGGCGCGAAACGCGGGCGCGTTTGGCGCCACGCTCAGCGGCTCGGGATCGTCGATCGTCGCGGTGGCCACCGAGGAGCGCGCCGGCCAGGTGGCGGCCGCCATGGCCGCCGCCTGGTCGGCGCGCGACGTCCACGCCACCACGCTCGTGTCGGCCCCCTGCGCCGTCGGCGCCTCGATCGACAGCGTCGACCGGAACGCACCACCACTGCCCGGACGTTCATCAACCGTGGAGATTTCGTCATGAGCATTACCGTGCACCTGCCCACCATGCTCGCCCGGCTGGCCGGCGACGCCCGCGACCTCGAGGCCTCCGGCGGCACCGTCGGCGAAGCGTTGGGCGACGTCATCGGACGCTTTCCCGCCCTCGGCCCGCGGCTTCGGGACGACGCGGGCAAACCGTACGGATTCGTCACGTTCTACCTGAACGATGAGGACATCCGCTTTCACGGCGGCTTCGCCGCGCCGGTCGCGGATGGCGACGAAGTGATCGTCGTGCCGACCGTCGCCGGCGGGTGATGCCATGACCGCAACCGGAACCCGATCCGTGGATCACGTCCAGCGCCTAACCGAGCTGCCGGAGCTCTCGACCGAGGAGTTGCAGCGCTACAGCCGGCACCTGCTCCTGCCCGAGGTCGGGATCGAGGGACAGCGGCGCCTCAAAGCGGGCCGCGTGCTCCTCGTGGGCGCGGGCGGCCTCGGCTCTCCGTTAGGCCTGTACCTCGCCGCCGCCGGCGTCGGCCACTTGGGGCTCGTCGATTTCGACGTCGTCGACGTGACCAACTTGCAGCGCCAGGTGATCCACGGGACGCGCGACGTCGGCCGGCCCAAGCTCGATTCGGCGCGCGACCGGCTGCTCGACATCAATCCGCACACGCACATCGAAACGTACGCGACACGTCTCACGTCCGAGAACGCGCTCGAGATCATCCGCGAGTACGACATCGTGGTCGACGGGACGGACAATTTCCCGACGCGCTATCTGGTGAACGACGCGTGCGTGCTGAGCGGCAAGCCCAACGTCTACGGGAGCATTTTCCGCTTCGAGGGACAGGCCAGCGTGTTCGCCACGGACGACGGCCCGTGCTACCGGTGCCTGTTCCGGGAGCCGCCTCCTCCGGGCCTCGTCCCCAGTTGCGCCGAGGGCGGCGTGTTGGGCGTGCTGCCGGGACTCATCGGGACGATCCAGGCCACCGAAACGCTCAAGCTTCTGTTAGGCATCGGCGCCACGCTCGCCGGCCGTCTGCTGCTCGTCGATGCCCTGCGCATGCAGTTCCGCACGCTCACGCTCAGGCGCGACCCCGAGTGCCCGGCCTGCGGCACGCGCACGCTGCGCGAGCTCATCGACTACGAGGACTTCTGCGGACTGCGCGCGGTTCACACCGGCGCGGGCGTGGCCGAGCTCACCCCGGCGGAGCTCGTCGCCTGGCGCGCGCGCGGCGATGCGATCGACCTGGTGGATGTGCGCGAGCCGGGCGAATGGGCGCTGGGCCGCCTGCCCGGCGCCCGGCACATTCCGTTAGGCATGGTGGCCGAGTCGCTCGACACCTTCGGCGGCGGACGGACCACGGTGCTCTACTGCAAGGGTGGCACCCGCAGCGCGCAGGCGGCGCGCCTGCTGCAGGACGCCGGCCTCACCAACGTCTGGAGCCTCGCCGGCGGCATCCTCCGCTGGCGCACCGAGGTCGATCCGACGCTGCCGGCCTACTGATCCCCCGAACGCGCCGGCTCGCCGCCTAACGGCTGCAGGCGTGCCGCGCGCGCCATCGCCTCCACCGCGTCGGCGATCGGCTTGGCATCCGTCGTGTCACCCGACTGCAGCATGGTCTGGTACACGATCGACGCGATGATCGCATAGTGGTACACCACGCCGACGGAGGCGCGATCGACCCACTTGTTCTGAGCCACCATGCCCTTGGGCGCCAGATACACGCTGTCCCACAGCTCGCGCGTCGTCTTCACGTCGAAGTAGCCGGGCGTGATGTGAATCGTGTCCGGCGACGCCGTCACCGGATGCGGCATCAGCTTGGTCACCAGCCCCTGCGTCAACAGATACGGCTCCAAGCCTAACGCAGCGCCGTACTCGGCCGACGAGAAAAAGATCGGACGCTGCGGATACGTATCGCGGATCATTTGCAGCGTGACCAGTTGGTCGCGCGTGAGATAGCCCGCCGGAATGCGTGCCGTGATCCCGCCCGATTGGAAGATCTGCGGCTCCCGCAGCGCCAGCATCGGCGGAATCGAATCGGCCTGTCCGAACGACATCTTGAGCGGCGGCCCCGACGGCATGGGCCACGACCGGCCGCGGAACCGGGCCGGTCCCTTGGCGGCGTCGTACGGACGTATGGGACGCCGCATGATTTGCCGCACGAACCAATCGGTACCGAGGTACGTTGCCACGGCCACGATCACATCCTGCCGCACACCCTCCACTTCCTGCGCGTACCACAACGGAAACGTGTCGTTGTCGCCGTTGGTCACGATCACCGAGTACGGCTCGAGCGAATTGAGCATGTCCACCGCCCAGTCGCGGGTGAACACTTCCCGGGTGCGCGGCGCGTCGCTCCAGTTCTCGAACGCTGGAATGAACGCGATCGCCAGGACCGGACACGTGATGAGCCACGAGCGGTTCGGCAGCACCGACGCGGCCATGGTCTTGGCCCCGGAGGCGATCGTGGCCAACGACTCCCACAGATAGGCGAGTCCCAAGGCCACCCACACGCTGAACGCCGAAAAACTCCATAGGTAGAAGTAGTCGCGGTCGCGCGGCTCTCGCGGGACGCTGTTCCCGAGCTGGGGCGCCTGCGAATAGCTGTACTTGAAATTCATGTAGTACACGAGCGCGATCGACAGCGTGAACGCGAACACGGCGAAATACCAGAACGAATCCGGGTCGTGTTTCCAATGGACCCACGCGCCCGCCAGGCCTAACACGAGGAACAGCACTGCCAATCCGTTCTGCATGCCCGGGTGCTGCTCGTACGCATCGCGGAGCCACTGCCACTTGAAGTACAACCAGTACATCCCGATCTGCGCCGAGAACGGCGCCTGGCGATCGAGCACGGACGGCTTCTGGTATTGTTTGCGGTTGATGTTGTCCTCGAGCCGGTGCACGGTGAGCGAGCTGAACGTGCACGACCACTCGATGTGGGTGGTGCATCCCGTGGGCTCGCCCTCGTTGATCGTCGGGAAATACGCGGCCCGAATCGGCTCGTAGGCAAACGGCGTGAGGCCTAACACGATCGCCGCGATCGCCACCAGCACCAGGCGCCACCGCAACAGCGTCTGCGGCCGCCGCACGAGCACGGCGATGCCGACGGCCGGCAGCGGCAGGAAGCCGGCCGGATGGTTCGAGTAGCCGAGTCCCATCAGGAACGCCACCAGGATCAACCACCGATCGGCACGCGGATCGTCCGGCGTCTCGCACCAACACATCATGAGCCACGAGATCGCGGCCAGTCCGATCAGCGAGATGGTGTACACCTTCTCGTTCACCACCGACTGATTCCAGACCGTGAACGACGTCGCGCCCACCAACACCGCCACGCTGGCTCCCGTTAGGCGAAGCCACCGCTGCGCGAGCCATTTCGCGAGCACGCGCTCGGTGATGAGAAACCAGAAGCCGGCCGCGGCCGCGCTGGCCAGCGCCGCCATGATGCTGATCCGTTGGGCGTAGCTCACCGGGATCGGCAGCAACCCGAAGAAGTGGCCTAACAAGACGAACAACGGATTGCCGGGCGGGTGCGGCAGTCCCAGCACCTTGGCCGCCGCGATGTACTCGCTCGTGTCCCACATCGCGGTCGACGGCGCCAGCGTCACCACGTACAACACGAACGTCAACAGCGACGCGATGGTGGCCGCCAGGTACGATGGTTTGTAGTCGCTTTTCGCTGCGGTTCGGATCGGCATCGATCGGGGCTGAGGAGGAAGCCGGCGCACGCCGGTCAGGTAGAGTCGCGATTCGAGGACGCGGGATGAACCGGCGCCGCCCGGCGAGGGACCGCGACGCGCGGCGCGCGCACCCACCGCGTGTCGTCCACGAGGAAGGCATACCGGCCGTCGTCACGCCGCATCGGCACCACGGCCGACCAGCGTTCGACGTTAGGCGCGCGCCCGCGCGTCAGCGGCGTGGCCGAGTCGCTCCAGGCGTTGAAGTCGCCCGCCAGCACGACGCGCGAGGCGCCGCGCGCCCGCAGCGCGAACCGCACCAGGTCGAACGTGTCGTGCAGCGCGTAGTCGATCGAATCGCCGATGAGCGTGGCGCTCGACTCGAACGGATCGGGCAGCGACGATCGGAACATCGCGCGCACCGACGCCGCCATGATGCTGATGCCGGCCGCGCTCGCCATCAGCGCCAGCGCGATCGCGCGTACACGCGACGACTGCCGGCGCCGCGACCGGCGCGCGCGCTCGTCGGCCAGCGCTTCCTCGCGGACCACCGCCATGATGCGCTGCACATGGTCGCCTCGCGCGGACACCGGCTCGCGCAGCGCGTGCCGCATCCACCGCGGCAGCTCGTCCCGTTCGTTAGGCATGGATCGACTCGCCGAGGAGCGCGCGCAATTTCGCGCACGCGCGATTGACGCGCATCTTGAGCGCCGACACGCCGGCCCCTGTCGCGATCGCCATCTCGTCGTACGACAACTCCGCGCTGTAGCGCAGCAGCACTGCTTCCCGCTGTAATGGATGCAGTTGTGCCAACGCGTTCTGTAGTTGGTCGCCGCGGTCCGCCCACTCGGCCGCATCGTGATCCCACGACGCCGGCTCCGCCGCGTGCTCCGGCATCGCGCACTCGCCCCGCCGCCGGCGCGCCAGCATCGTGCGGCACTGGTTCACCAGAATGCGGAACAGCCATCCGGTGAATCGCTCCCGCTCCTGATAGCGCGCGAGATGCCGATAGGCGCGCAGGAAACTCTCCTGCACGGCGTCTTCCGCATCCTCGCGCGTACCGAGCACGTGCGTCGCCAGACGAAGACACGCCGCGTGATGCCGTTCGACGAGCACGGCAAACGCCTCGGTGTCACCGTCCAACACACGACGCACGATGGCGGAGTCGGATGCGATCATGCCGGAATAACTTCGGGAACCGCGATTTCGTCACCGGTCGGGCCGGGCCGAATCATGAGCGCGGAGGCGAGGGAACCGCGGAACGCTAATGACGAGGGCCCCCGTCGGTAAGCCCCTCGGCCGAGCGTCGCTCGGGCGCGCCTTACGTCTGGTGCCATCCAGCGCGACGACAAAGATTACGACACGGGCTCGTTGCCCGCGAACACTTCGCCCTGCTACCCGAAGCCAGACGTGCGCTTTCGCTGCGTCATCTTCGATTGCGACTCCACGCTCTGCGCCATCGAGGGCATCCAGGTACTCGGCGCCGCGCACCGAGACGAGATCGCCCGACTTACGGCGTCGGCGATGGAGGGCACGATCGCGCTCGAGGACGTGTACGCACGCCGCCTCGACTTGGCGCGGCCGGCGCGACGGGATATCGACGAATTGGCCGCTGAATACATCGAAGCGCTGGTACCGGATGCGCGCGACGTCGTGCGCGCGCTCGACGCCGAGGGGATCGACGTTCGCATCGTGTCGGGTGGCGTCCGCCCTGCCGTGCTCGCCGTCGCGCGCGCGCTCGGCGTGGCCGACGAGCGCGTGAGCGCCGTGGATTTGCGGTTCGACGGCGACGGCGCGTACGCCGGTTTCGACGAGGGGTCGCCGCTCGCGCGGTCGGGAGGCAAGCGCGACGTGATTGCGTCGTGGCGGCCCGCGGTGCCGCGCCCGGCGATGCTCGTGGGCGACGGACACACGGATCTCGACGCGCGCCCGGCGGTGGACGCGTTCGTCGCGTTCGCGGGTGTCGTTAGGCGGGAGGACGTCGTTGCCCGCGCCGACCTCGTTATTGACGGGCCGTCGCTGGCGCCCGTTCTCCCGCTGGCGTTGGGCGGCGTGCCGCCCCGCTCTACTCTCGCGCGCGCCGTGTTCGATCGCGGCGTCGCGCTCCTGGCCGGCCGGTCGCTCGACGGGAGTCCATCATGACGCACACTACGCTCGACACGGACGAACGAATCGTCGTGACGCGCCCGGCCTTTGGGCGCTTCTTCCTCCCCGGCCCAACGGAAGTGCGGGCCGAAGTGCTCGCCGCCCAACTGCGGCCCATGATCGGCCACCGCGGCGCGCCGATGGAAGACTTGATCGCCGGCATGCAGCCGGCGCTGCGCGCGGTGTTCCGCACGGCGCGGCCGGTGTACATCGCGAGCTCGTCGGCCACCGGCCTCATGGAGGCGGCGGTACGCAACGGCGTGCGGCGGCGCGTGCTGGCGCTGGTGAACGGCGCGTTCAGCGACCGGTTCTATCAGATCGCCGTCGCGTGCGGATACGAGGCCGACGCCCTCCGCGTTCCGTTAGGCGCAGCGCACGCGCCGGAGCTGGTGGCCGACGCGCTGCGCCGCGGCCGCTACGACGCGGTGACGGTCGTGCACTCGGAGACGGCCACCGGCGTGCTCAACCCGATCGCCGACATCGCGCGCGTGGTGCACGACGCCGGCGACGTGGTCCTGCTGGTGGACAGCGTCACCGGCATCGCGGGCGCCCAGGTCGAGACGGACGCGTGGGGGCTCGACTTCGTGCTCACCGGCTCGCAGAAGGCGCTCGCGCTGCCGCCGGGTCTCGCGTTAGGCGTGGCGCAGGAGGCGGTGCTGGCGCGCGCGAAGGAGGCGCGCGGCCGCGGCATCTATTTCGACCTGGTCGAATTCGACAAGTACCTCGCCAAGCACCAGACGCCCAACACGCCGGCGTTGTCGCTCTTCTACGCGCTCCACGTGCAGCTCGAGCGGATCGCGGCCGAAGGCATCGAGGCCCGCTGGGCGCGCCACACCGCAATGGCCGAGCGCTGCTGGGAGTGGGCCGACGACATGACGCAGCGGGGCCTTCCGTTAGGCGTGTTGGCGCCGCCCGGGTTTCGCTCGCCCACGGTCACCTGCCTCACCCTGCCGCCGGGCACCACCGGGCCCAAGGTGGCGGCCGCGCTCGCGGCGCGCGGCTACACCATCGGCGCCGGTTACGGCGAGCTCAAGGATGCGACGATCCGCATCGGCCACATGGGCGACCACACGGTCGCCGAGCTCGACGCCCTGCTCGCCGAGCTCGCCGCGGTGCTGTCGTGAGCGCGCAATGGCGCGTCCTCATCGCGGATGCCATCGACCGCTCCGCGTTAGGCCCGCTCACCGACGACAGCCGCTTCGAGGTCATCGATGCGCCGGGTCTCTCGGGCGACCGGCTGGCGGGCGCAATGGAGAACGTCGACGCGGTGCTCGTCCGCAGCGCCACCAAAATCACCCGCGATGCGCTCGCCCGCGCCGACCGATTGAGCGTCATCGGACGCGCCGGCGTCGGCGTGGATACGATCGATGTCGACGCCGCCACCGAACGCGGCATCGCCGTGCTCACGGCACCGTCGGGAAATACCATTTCGGCGGCCGAGCTCACGTTCGCGCTCCTGCTGGCGCTGGTCCGACGGGTGGCGGCGGCCGACCGCTCGATGAAAGCCGGCGCATGGGATCGCAAGAGCTTCACGGGCACGGAGCTCTACGGCAAAACGTTAGGCCTGGTCGGCGCGGGACGCATCGGGAGCGAAGTGGCACGGCGCGCGCGGGCATTCGGCATGCGCGTCGTCGCGTTCGATCCGTATCTGTCGGTCGAGCGCGCGGCCGAGCTGGAGATGGAACTGGCGCCGCTCGATCAGGTGGTCGCGCGCGCCGATGCGATCACCGTGCACGTCCCGCTCACCGACGCGACGCGCGGCCTCATCGACACGGCGATGCTCGCCCGCGCCAAGCCGCAGGCGGTGATCGTGAACTGCGCCCGCGGCGGGATCATCGACGAGGCGGCGCTGATCGACGCGCTGCGCGAGCGGCGCGTGGCCGGCGCGGCGCTCGATGTGTACGAGCAGGAACCGCTGCCCGCCGACCATCCGCTGCGCACGCTGGACACGGTGATCCTCACGCCGCACCTGGGGGCCTCGACGGCCGAAGCACAGCGCAACGTGGCCGTCGAAATCGCCGACGCGGTGCGCGGCGCCCTGGCCGATGGCGATCTGTCGCGCGCCGTGAACGCGCCGGCGGTGGGCGGCGACGAGATGCGCCGCGCCGCCCCGCTCCTCAGGCTGGGCACCACGTTAGGCATGATCGCGGCGGCGCTGGTCCGGGCGCCCATCCAGGACGTGGAAGTCGTGCTCGCCGGGGGCGCGCCGCGGCTCCTCCGCCCGCTCGTGCCGTGCGTCCTCGTCGGTCTCCTGCGGTCGACGTTAGGCGCGGAACGCGTCAACTTCGTCAACGCCGCCTGGCTGGCCAAGGGCCGCGGCATCACGGTCACCCAGGCGCAGCGCGAGCCGCACGCCGATGCCGGCGATCAGATCGAGATCCGCGTGCGTGCCGACCATGCGGTGACCCTCGTCGCCGGGGCGCTGCTCGACCAGCGCCACCCGCGCCTGGTGCGCATCGGCGACTACCGGCTCGATGTGGTGCCCCACGGCGCGCTCGTCATTCTGCGCAACCGCGACGTGCCCGGCGTGATCGGCCGCGTCGGTACGCTGTTAGGCGCGGCGGGGATCAACATCGGCGAGTATCACCAGGCGCGGCTCGCGGCCGGCGGCGAGGCGCTGGCGGTGGTGAACGTGGACGCGCCGCTCGCGCCGTCCGTGATCGGCGATCTGCGCGCCCTGCCCGGCGTCACCGACGTCCGGCAAGTGGATGTCGGCGACGGAGCGGGCGCGCGCGGACGCCCGCTCGCCTAACGGAAGGCTAGAAGCTCGCGAACGCCTCGCGCGTCACCCGCGTGGTGTCGCCGACGTACACGAACTGGATGTGCGAGAAGTACTTCTTGGCGGCGGCGCGGACGTCGCTCGTGCCGACGTGCCGCAAATCTTCCATCTCGTCCGTCGCCGTCCGGTAGTCGCCGTGATACAGTTGGGCGCGCGCCAGAAAATCCGCCTGCGCGTCATCGGTACTGTTTCGCGCCATGTACTCGAAGATGAAACTGTCGGTGAAGCCATGGATGCCGAAGTACATCGGCGGGATGTGCTCGACCGTGTCGATTACGCTCTTGATCATCGGCAGCACCTTGCTCGGAAGCGCGGTCGACACGTACACGCCGCCCGTCGCGACGCCGCGCTCGGTGTACGGCGCGTCGGCGGCGTAGCTCAACCGGTGCTGGGCCCGCACGATCTCGTTCACCAGCGACGACAGCATAGCCGTCGCCACGTGAAACGCCGCGTAGTCCTTGGCCGATGCGGGCGGGCCATCGAACACACCCAGGATGTAGTTCGTCGCCGTCGGCCGCGCACGCATCACCACGGGCACGGGCGTCGCCGCCTGCGCCGGCGGCAGCGACCACGCGTACGAACCCTTGGGCAGCGTCGCCAGCGTGGCGCCGACATCCCGCTCGACGGTCGCGCGATCCACGTTCCCCACCACCACCAGGAGCATCCGCGACGTGACCATCTGCGACGTCTCGTATCCGGCCAGCGCCGCCGAATCCAGCGCGCCTAACGAAGCCTCGGTGCCGCCGGGCTCCAGGCCGTACGCATGGCCCGCGAACGCGACGCTGTCCGAGAGCAGAAACAGATAGCCGTCCGGACTGAGCACGCGCTCGCGCACCTCGGAGAGCATCTGGTTCCGCACCAGCTTCACCGACGCGCTCGTCAACGTCGGATGCATCACGCGATCGGCAAACACGCTCCAGCTGGAATCGAACTCCGAGCTCACGGCGCGAAATCCGGTGACCGTCCAGTCGTCCGCCGCACGCAGGATGAAGTCGCTGCCGGTGCGCGCCCACACTTTACGCACCGAGTCGCCCGGATACTTGGCGGTCCCGTACTTGGACGCCCGCAGCAACATCGCCTCGATGCCCTGCGTGCCCGGCGTCAGCTGCCGCCGGCCGCCGAGCAGGTAGAGATGCACCGCCACCACATCGTTGGCGTAGTTGGGACGCTGGATGACCTGCACGTTGCCCACCGTGTACGACACGGTGACACTGTCTAACGGAACGAGCCGGCCGGTCTCGGTTGCGGCCTCGAGCTGACGTTCCGGATGGGCGCTCGCGCACCCGCTCACCGAACCGGCGACGCACGCGGCGATCACGAGCGCGCTCATGCCGGTCACACGCTGCCATTCGCGGCTCATTTGTTCTCCGACATCTGAAGGTATTCGGCCATCATCTCGCGCGACTTGTCGGCATCCTCGGGACGCACCAGCACGCCGATCACGAACGGATGCCCAACCAGATACTTCTGCACGAACCCCTGCAGATCGGCGGGCGTGCGCGTCGTCAGACTGTCCCCGTAGGTCATGGTGTAATCGAGCCCGCTCGTCGCCCACCAGTCGGCGTAGGTGAAAGCCAGCGCGGGTCCGAGCTCGAGGTCGAACGACTGCGCGATCCGCCGCCGCTTGGCCGCCACCTTGAGGTCTTCGGGCGAGAAGTACGACTCGCTGGACATCATCGACAGCTCGGTCTGAAGCACCGTCAGCGCGGCAGCGAGATTCTCCATCGTCGTCACGCCATCGAATTCGATCGGGCCGACGTGCGCTTGCGTCTTGTAGCCCATGCTCGCGGACTGGAACAGCCCGGACTCGACCAGCTCGCGTTGAAACTGCGACTCGTCGTCGTTCACGACCTGCGACAACACATCGGCGGCATAGGAATCGGCCTGCTGCGTTCTGACGCTCGGCCCCTGCCACTGGAGCATGACCCGCACGTTGTGTACGTCGCCCGTGATCACGGTGTCCAGCGACGCCGCGAGCGGCGTGATCGCCGGCACCGGCTGGGTCGCGTACGGATCGGGCTCGCGCTTCCAGCCGCCGAAGTGCGACCGCGCCCAATCGAGCACCTTGGGGGCGGACACATCGCCCGTCACCACGAGCGCGGCATTGTTAGGCACATAGTAGTGATGGAAAATCACATCGAGCCGTTGGGGCGTGGCCGAGAACAGCGGGAACGCCGAGCCCATCGTGTTCTTCTGCGGCCAGCCGGTGCCCCACAGGAGGCGCGACACGGCAAGGTCCAACCGAAGGCGCGGATCGGACACATCCCGGCTCAGCTCGTCCAGCACCACCATGCGCTCTTTGTTGAGCTCATCTTTTTCGAAGTGCGCCCGGCGCATCAACGTCGCGAGGACATCGATGCCTTTGTCGACGTTCCTCGAGGGGAGCGTGAGAAAGTACGACACCAGCTCCTCGTTGGTCTCGCCGTTGTACGACCCGTCGAGATTGCCGACGTCCTCGGCGAACGAGCGGTTGAACATGCCGCGGTATTCCGCGAAGAGCATGTGCTCGAACAGGTGCGGCACGCCCTCGTCCGTCGTGTCCTGCGACATCGCGCCGGTTTTCACCACCACGTCGACCGTGGCCAATGGCAAAGCGTGATTCTCGATCACGATCACGCGCATGCCGTTCTCGAGCGAATCACGGTGCGTGATGCTCGCGAGGGTGATGCTGTGTTGGGCGGCGACCGCGGGGGCGGAACCGGCGAGAGCGAGGGCGAACGACACTGCGATCCAGCGTCGCGCGTTAGGCAACGCACGACCACGCGGGCGGAACGCCGCGGATCCGACGACCATCACGATGCACGCTCCATGCGGGCGGGAACGCGCCGCTACGTCGCGGCGCGACACACAATCTGCGTCCGCAGCGGAGACGACGCAAGAGTCGGTCGTGTCACGGCCGCCCAACGAAGGGGCTAACTCTTCAGGTTAGGCGATGACCGCGCGCCGGCCGGCGGCGCGCCCGCGCCTTACGCGGGCCAGACGCCCAGCAACCGGCGCAGGACGACGAGCTCGCCCAGGTGGTACGACGTATGCGTCGCCGCCACCAACACCTCCCGCAGCAGCGTCTGGCCGCTGCCGTGCCCGAACGGCGTGAACAGGTCGCTCGCCGGATCGCGCACGAACCGCTCGAACGCCTCGCGGTCCGCACGATACCGCGCCACGCTGTCGTCCCACGCCTGTCCGTTGGGCGGCTCGGGATTCGTCGGCCAGTAGCCGTCGGGCCATGCCGGCGACACCCAGCCCGGATTGCGGCTGAACTCGAGGATGTCCCAGAACGCGATCCGGATGTGCTCGAGCAGCATCCAGGGCGAGTACGGCGTTCCGTTAGGTCGGCGGCCCCGCAGCTCCGCCGGCAGGCCGGTCACCACGTCCTCGTACGTGGCGTGCGCGTGGCCGCCGCGCAGCATCGCCACCAGGTGCTCGCGCAGCGCGTGGTCCCCCGACGCCGCGGTGCGCCCCGCCCCTTTCCGCGCCGACGCCTTCTTGCCTGCCGCCTTACGCACCGGCTTGCGCCGAGCCTTGGCCGCCGTGCGTGCGCGGCCGCCCGCCGGTGCGCGCTTGGACTTCCGTGTCTTGGCCATGTGTCCACCTCCGCCCTGATGTCCAGCCGGTACGCTTCAGTGCATCGGATGCGCGAGCACGAAAATCCAGATCGCCGCCGCGACCAGCAGCACGATGCCCGCCACCGTCACCTGCGCCCGTATCCTGCGCTCACCACGGCTCACGAGCTCCTCCCGCGCCCACGGGCGCAATCAGCCCCCGCTCACCGCGGGCAGAATTGTCACGCGGCTTCCATCGGACACCGGCGTCGCCAGGCCGCGCACGAAGCGCACGTTGTCTTCGTCCACGAACACGTTGAGATGGTGACGCACGTCGCCCTGCTCGGTCAGCACGCGGTCGCGAACCCCCGGGAAGACTTCGCCTAACGCACGGAGCGCGTCGCCCACCGTGGCGCACGAGTCGCGCAGCTCCACGGTCGCGCGTCCGCCCGCGTACGGCTGCAGGGGACCGGGAATCGCCACCACCACCATCTAACGAGCTCCTCGCAGCACGCGCCCTGTGCGCGATTCGCGTTTGGCACCCGACTTCCGCACTGCCTGCCGTCTCGCGGGCGCCGCCGTCACCATTGCCGCTTTCACGCACACCACCGACGGCAGCGCCTCGGCCACCATCTCCCACGATGCCCCCTCGTCTCGTGAGGCAAACACCTTGCCGCTCCGCGTCCCGAAGTACACGCCGGCCGGATCAGCGGCATCCGTGTCGAGCCCATCGCGCAGCACGCTCTCGTACGCGCCCTCCTGCGGCAGACCGCGCGTCATCGCCTTCCACGACTTCCCCGCGTCGCGCGTCCGGTACACCCGCAGCTTCGCGTCGGGCACGCAGCGGAATCGGTCCGACTCGAGCGGCACGATGTACGCCGTGTCTGGATCGTGCGGATGAATCGCCATCGCAAATCCAAAGTCCGATGGGACGCCGTTCGCGATGTCGTGCCACGTCTCGCCCCAGTCATCGCTGCGATACAAGCCCCAGTGATTCTGCAGGAACAACCGCTCGGGCCGCGACGGATGCTGCACCACCTTGTGCACGCACTGTCCGAACTCCGGATACTTGTCCGGCAAAAACTCGGCGCGCACGCCGACGTTGCGCGCGCGCCAGCTCCGACCGCCATCATCGGAGCGATAGAATCCGCCCGTCGACATCGCCACGCCGATGCGGCCATCGGACGCCGGTATGATGGTATGCAGACACATGCCGCCATTCCCCGGCGTCCACTTGGGCCGATGCTCGTGTCCCAACAATCCGGCGTTCGCCGTCCACGTCTTTCCCGCATCGCGCGACACGAACAGCGCCGATGGCTCGACGCCGCAGTAGATCACGTCCGGATCGCCTGCGGGGCCCACGCGAATCTGCCAGATCTGCTTGAGCGCCAGACCCGACGCCGAGGGAAACTTGATCGCGTGTTCTTCGCGATCGGTCCACGTCGCGCCAAAATCGTCGCTCGATCTGAGCGACGACCCGAAGAACGGATTCCCCGTGCCCGCCCACAACCGCTGCCGGCCGGCGCGTCCGTCGAACGCCATCGCGTACACCGGCTCGCCGCGAAAATACGGACCCGACATCGTCCACTTGGAGCGCGACCCCGACGTGCGGAACATGAACGCGCCTTTGGTGGTGCCGACGAGCAGCAACACGCCGTTCTGCGCAACTCTCCCCGTCATTCGATCCTCCCTCGATCCGAGCGTTCGCGAAGCGCAGACCAACTGGATGCGCAACTTTGCAATGATGCCGCGCACCCGTACACGCCGCCAGCCTTGCCCGGCGTGGAACGGTTGCATCCGCCGCATCGCCCGCGCATCGTTCACGGAATCCGTGCGCATCCCACGGCTGCGTCCGTATCGCGACGCGTCGTAGAGGCGCTCCAGGCGGTCCGCAGCGCGTCGGACGCGTCGTCCCCCACTCACTGCTTCGGCCCCATGAGCGAGCGAGCGCCGACCTCTTCCCGTACGGCCGACGGCCTACGCCGCACCGTCGTGACCGGAATGGGCGCCATCACGCCGGTCGGCAACACCGTCCCCGAATCGTGGGATGCCCTGTTGCGCGGTGTGAGCGGCGCGGCACCGATCACGCGGTTCGACGCGTCGGCGCTCGCGACGCGATTCGCGTGTGAGGTCAAAGGGTTCGATCCCACGGCGTATCTCGATCGCAAGCTCGCCGGGCGCACCGATCGCTATTCGCAGTTCGCGCTCGTCGCCGCCGACGAAGCGCTGCGCGACGCGGGGCTCGTCCCCACGGACATGCCGGCCGCCGAGCGCGATCGTGTGGGGGTGTTCCTGGGAACGGGGATCGGAGGCATCGAGACCTTCGAGGCGCAGGCGCTGACGTTCGCGCGCAGCGGGCCGCGGCGTTTGTCGCCGTTCTTCATCCCGATGATGATTCCCAACATGGCATCGGGGCTCATCGCGATGCGTTACGGATTCCGCGGTCCCGGGCACGCGGTGTCGTCGGCGTGCGCGACGGGCAATCATGCCCTGGCCGACGCCCTCGCGGTCATCCGGCTCGGCTACACCAACGTCGCGCTCGCCGGCGGCAGCGAGGCGGCGGTCTGTGCGTTAGGCATCGGCGGGTTCGACGCCATGCGCGCGCTCTCGACGCGCAACGACAGTCCGCAAACCGCCAGCCGTCCGTTCGACATCTCGCGCGATGGATTCGTGCTCGGCGAGGGTGCGGGCGTGCTGGTGATCGAGTCGCTCGAGCATGCGCGGGATCGCGGCGCCCGCATCTACGCCGAGTTGTGCGGGGTGGGCGCCGCCGCCGACGCGTACCATATGACGGCGCCCGATCCCGAGGGCACCGGCGTCCGTCTGGCGATGCAACGCGCGCTGGACCAGAGCGGCATTCCGATCGACGCGGTGGACACCATCAACATGCACGCGACCTCCACGGCTCTGGGCGACGAAGCCGAATCGGCCGCGGTGCGGACGTTGTTCGGCGCGCACGCCGATATGATGGTGGCCACCTCCACCAAGAGCATGACGGGCCACCTGCTCGGCGCCGCGGGCGCCGTGGAAGCGATCTGGAGCGTGCTGGCGATCGTGAACGGGGTCGTGCCGCCGACGATCAACGTGACGGAGCGCGACCCCGCGTGCGACTTGAATTTTGCGTTAGGCGCGCCGGTTCGCCGGCCGGTGCGGGTGGCGCTCAACAACGCGTTCGGGTTCGGCGGCCACGATACCTGCGCCGCCTTCCGCGCGCTCGACGCCTAACGCAAGCGTCGGGGCGGGCTATTCGGCGCCCGGACCGCTGTCGTTGGGCATGCGCGGCCGCATGCCGCCCGGACCGCCCGCGCCTCCGGGCGCGCGGTGCCACGTGTTGCCCGGCGAGCCCGACATGTGCCGGCCGCCGAAGCCGCGGCGCATCCGGGTGCGGCGCGCCATCGCCAAGCGCATTGCCGCGTGCCGTTGATCGGTGGTGAGCACCGAATCCGCCGCGCTCGTGGCGCGCCACCGAATGGTGCGCAGGGAGTCCGCGAGCGTCGCCAGTTGGTCGCGCTGCTGCTGCGTGAGTTGCGGACGCTGCTCCTGCGTCTGTCCCTGGTTCTGTCCGCCCAAGTGCTGCATGCGCGGCATGAGCGCGCGCATCTCATCGGCCACCGTGCGCATTTCCTTGCGCGTGTTCTCGTGCAGCGCGATGAGCTGCGTCACCTGCGCGCCGCTCAACTGTAAGAGCGACTGTTCATCCAGAATGCGCGCCGCGGGATCGGACATCATCATCATCGGACCGCGCCGCATGCGCATGCGCATCGCGAACGCCTGACGGTTGGGCGAGCGGACCTGACCCGTTCCCTGCGGCGTGCCCTGCGCGTGCAGTGTGCCGGCATCGATCGACGCCGCGAACACAAGACCCAGCGTGACAAGTGCAGCGCGATGCATGCCCCGGAGTACCGGGCGACCGAACACGGGCGTGCCTGACACGGAAGTGCCTCCCAAGATGAGAGCGCGCGGATGTCGGACGCCGTTCCGCAATCGGAATCGGCGAGCGCGCCTCGACAACCGCGCGGAGCCAAGGGGCGCTACTTGAGGTACCGCGCTCAGGCCCTCACCGTTTGGTCGTTCACACCCACGGTGATCGTACCGCCGCGCACCGGCCACCTGAGGCGTTGGGCGAGGCTCGCCGCGTCGAACGCGTGTTGAATCGCGTCGCGATGCTCGGTGAAATGCGCCCAATCCTCATAGTGGAGCGGAACGATCGTCGCGCGCGGGCACGCTCGTGCGAACGCGACGCCATCCTCGGCGGTCATGGTGATGGCCGCGCCGCCGGACGCTGCGACGCGCGCCGCACCCATGTTGAGCACCGCGATGGCGACATCGAAGCGCCGCAGCACTTCCGCCACGCCCTCGTACCAAACGGTGTCGCCCGACACGTACACCGCGGTGGTGTCGTCGTCGCGCGTGAGCACGAAGCCGGTGACCGGTCCGCGGTCGCCGCCCGCCGGCCCGTGCCGCGCCGGCGTGCCGGTGATGCGCAGCGTGCCGCCCGCGGGCGATGCGAGCGCCGTCCGTGCCCACGGCTCGAGCCCGATCGTCCGTCCGCCAATCGGCTCGCGCCTAACGGAGTAGTGATCACCGGGCCCGCGCCGGCCAGCATCGCGCGGCCCGCGCGATCGAGATTGTCGAAATGGTGATCGTGGCTCAGCAGCACCGCATCCACCGGGCCCACCGCGGCCACGTCGAGCGCCGGTGCGGCGAGCTTGGTGAGCGTGCTCGACGCCCCCTCGTACACGCCCGCGGCATCGAACGTCGGATCGGTGAGGAGTCGGAGGCCGGCCACATCGAGACGCGCGGTCGGGCCGCCGATGTAGGTTACGCCAATGTGGTCGATCGATGTCGCCATGCCGGACGCTCCTCGTCCCGAGACGTGTAGCGGTGCAACGCGCCCGTATTCGCTCGCGTTCCGTTGTCGCGCGCGGCGAGTCATAGGATGATCATACGTCCGAACGGCAACACGCTGCTCCTCATCACGCAGCCCGACCACGCCGCGCTCGCCGCGCGCATCATGCGCCGCTGGCAACACGATGATCTCATTCGCTCGCCGCGCCGCGAAGACATCCTCTATGCCATCGAGCACCACGATGACGGCTGGTTGGACGTGGACCGCGCGCCTCTGTTCGACGCCGCCACCGGCGCGCTGCTCGATTTCATCGCGGCGCCCGAAACGGTGCGGCGCGGCATCTGGCCGGTCGGCGTCCGTCAGTTAGGTGCGGACACCCCGTACGCCGCGGCGCTGGTGGCCCAGCACGCGCTGCATATCTATCGCCGCTATCAGGGCGACGCCGCGTGGACGTCGTTTTTCCATGAAATGGAAACGTTGCGGGCGCTGCATCTGCGCACCGCGGCACGGGCCACGCTCGACGAGCTGCTCCACGACTACCGATGGCTGCGCACCGGCGACATTCTCTCGCTGGCGTTCTGCAACGGCTGGACCGAGGTCCAGCACGATGACCGCGGCGGCTCGGCGCGGCTGACCAACGATCGGCTGCTGCTCACGCCCGATCCGTTCGACGGTGCGTCGGTGCCGCTCGCGGTGACCGCGCGCGAAATGTCGGCCGCGCCGTTTGCCTCGGCCGCCCACGCGGCGGCCGCCTTCGCACGCGCGCCGGCGGCGACCCTCTCGGGCGTCGCCGCCGGCGCCTAACGGACCGGGACCACCGCCGGCGCGAGATCGGCGAACACGAATCCGTCGCGCTCGACCACTACGCCTAACTGGACGTCGATCGGCTCCCCGAACACCGGCGCGTCGTACACGAACGTATGGAACTCGCCCTTCTCGCCGCACGGATCGGCCGTCGCCGGCAGCGCGCCCAGCAGTTCCGCGTCGAATTCAGCACCGGCGAACGCCCGTGAAATCTGCGACGGATCCACACAACTCACGCGTGCCCGCACGCCCGCGGCGATCATCCGGCGCGCCAAGGCCGGCGTCGCCTCTCCCCAGAGCGGAAACATCGGCTCCAGTCCGGTGCCCTCGAGCTGCCGCTCGCGGTAGGCACGCACGTCCTCCAGAAAGAGATCCCCGAACGCGACCGCGGTGATGCCTTCGCGCACCGCGCGATCGCACGCGCCGCGCATGCGCGATTCGTACTCGTCGTTGGAGCACGGCCACGGCAGATCCACTTCCCAGAGCGGCAGGCCCGTGCGTTGGGCCTGCGTGCGCACCAACTCGCGGCGCACGGCGTGCATCGCCACGCGGTCCGCGGCACCGTTGAATGTGGTAAGGAGCGCGGCCACGCGAACGTCGCGCTGCTGACGCAATACGTGCAGGGCCCAGGCGCTGTCCTTTCCGCTGCTCCACGAGAGCAGTACGGTTTTCACGACGCGTCGCGATCCAGCCAGCGCCACCACGTCCCGTGCGACGATCCGCCGACGCACACGCCGTGGAGCATCTCGGCCACCATCTCGGCGGTGCGCGACACCGTCATGCCCGAGCGATTGAAGAAGCGATTGCCGTCGGCGATCGCAACGGCGCCATCGCGTACCGCGCGCAGGTCGCGCCAACCCGGGTACGACTCGAGCACCTCGCGCTCGGCGAGCGCGCGCGCGAGGGGAAATCCGCACGGTGCGACGATCACGAAGTCGGGATCGGCGTCGCGGACGCAATCGAACGTCGTCGCCATCGAATAGTCGCCGGGATGCGCGAGCAGCGGCGTGCCGCCGGCGATCGTGACCACCTCGGGCATCCAGTTGCCCATGGCGAACAACGGATCGGTCCACTCCAGCAGTGCGACGTTAGGCCGAGATAGGTGGGCCGTGGCCGCGCGCACGGCGTCGAAGCGCGCCCGTTCGCACGCCACGAGCGCGTGTCCCCGCTCCGCTATACCCAGTCGCTCGGCTACGGCCAGGATGCTGCCGGCGATGTCGTCCACCGAAAACGCCGACAGCGCGACCATCTGGCTCGGATCGAGGCACCCGCCGTCGCGCTCGACGTCGTTAGGCGTGACGGCGCACACCTCGCAGTGGGTCTGCGCGATCACCACGTCCGGCGCGAGCTCGCGGATCAGGTCGGTATGGATGTGATACAGTGGTTCGCCGGCGTGCATCCGGCGCCTCACCTCGGCGTCGATCGAGCGGCTGGAACCCGAGACGTCGAACGCCGGCGAGCTGCACGCTGGGAGGGACTGCACCCATTCGGGATTGTCGCACTCGTGCGAGCGCCCCACCAGCATGTCGCCCGCGTCGAGTGCGCAGACGATCTCGGTTCCGCTGGCCAGCAGCGACACGACGCGCACGGTCAGCTCCGCGTTGGGCGACGCCCGGTCGCCTCGATTGCCGGATTCAGGCTGTCGTGAACCATGGATTCGTTGGGTTTGCGTGGCCGAACTCGCCTTTCGCAAGCTATCGCCGGGCCACATCCCGTGGCAGTGCGCACCGCCGGCCGAGAATGACCGGAATTCACCGCATTGCACGCATAGCGATACACACCGCAGTGCCCGCCACCGTTTCGAACGCTCGCACGGAGGATCGCCATGCGCCGCACCACACACACGCTCACGCTGTTCGCTTGTGCTCTCATTGCCGGAACCACCGCCTGCTCATCCAACTCGCTCGACGGCAAGTACTACAACAGCGCGAGCGGCGAATTCGCCATGGAGCTCTCGCACGGAAAAGTGCTCGCGATGCAAGGCGAACCCGCAGGCGGGATGACCTACGAGGTCCGCGCCGACAGCCTGGTGATTCACGATCCGCGGCACGGTCTCGTCGACGATATGACGTTCCAGATCCAGCGCGACGGCTCGCTCAGCCTCGGCATCCTCGGCACATTGACGAAAAAGCGCCCTTAAGACCCGGGCCGTTCGCCATGCGCCCGTCGATCCGGTCGAGGGGACAGAACTCAGCGGTCGGGGGCGGAGCCTAACGACTACGTTAGGCCCCGCCCCCGCCCCACCCCCGCCCCTTTCCCTTTTCCCCCAGCGCCAGCGCTTCCCTCAGCGCGCGCCAGCGCGCGCTTCCCCGCCCGGATGGTACTGGCTCTCGATGTGTCCCTCGAGCTGCGGCTTGTAGAAATAGACCGGCCGCAGCGCCCCAGTCGCGTATCGCTCCGCCTGGTCGCCGAAGTGCGGCGATG
>DATNAM010000261.1:0-6238 GCA_035572595.1 Gemmatimonadaceae bacterium | reverse complement strand
GCATCGAGCTCCCGGCCCGTTAATCGCATAGCGGCTTACCGGCCGGTCAGTCGTTTTTCCGTGATCGCGCTGCAACGGCTGTTCGCTGAATAGGCGCCACGCGAGCTCGGCATTAGTTTGGTAGACATCTTCGGACCCGCTGCCCCCCGCGCGGCGGGTTTGCGTTTCGATCGCCCCCCGCACCGCTGCATACGAGGGACGTTATGGGTTCTGCAACGGTGCCGCCGATTTCGGGGCACGACCTACAGATCCTGCTCCTGCAGATCGCCGGCCTCATGTTCCTGTGCCGGCTGCTCGCGGAAGTAATGCGGCGACTCGGACAACCGGCGGTGATCGGCGAGCTGTTGGCCGGCATCGTCTTGGGTCCGACGATTCTCGGGCATTATGCGCCCACCCTCTTCACATCGATTTTCCCGCAACAGACGTCGCAGTTCCATCTGCTCGAGGTGATTTCCACCCTCGGCATGATCTTCTTGCTGCTGCTGACGGGCATCGAGACGGATGTCCGCGTGATGCGGCGGCTTGGCCGGCCGGCGCTCATGGCGTCGGTGTTCGGCATCACGATTCCGTTCGGCATGGGCCTCGTGTTAGGCCTTCTGCTGCCCGACCGCTACCTCGCCAATACCGGACAGCGCGCGATTTTCGCCGCGTTCATCGCGACGGCGATGGCGATCTCGGCGATGCCCGTGATCGCGAAGATTCTGATCGACCTCAACCTGATGAAGCGCAACCTCGGCGTCGTGATTCTGTCCGCCGGGGTGGTGGACGACACGGTGGGATGGCTCGTGCTCTCGGTGATCGCGGGCATCGCCAAGGCGGGATCGTTTTCCATCGGATCGCTCGCGTTCACGGCGACCGCGCTGGCGATATTCATCGCGGTGATGCGGTGGATAGTGTATCCGGGATTTACACGGGCGATCGGCTGGGTGAACCGGAGCGTACCGCTGGTAGGCGCCGATCTCACGCTCATTCTCGTGTTCACGCTGTTGTGCGCGGCGACCACCGAGGCGATCGGCGTGCACGCCGTCTTCGGCGCCTTCGTGTTCGGATTGCTCGTGCGCCAGATCCCGCGCGTGCGCGCGGCGACGCTGCAGACGATCGAGACGTTCGTGCTCGCCTCGTTGTCGCCGGTGTTCTTCGCGTTCGTGGGACTCAAGGTGGATCTGTGGTCGCTCTCCGGATGGCAGCTGCCGGCGATCGTGTTGGGCATCGCCGTGACGGGCAAGCTCGTCGGCTGCTACATCGGCGGACGCCTGGGCGCGCTCGGACGCTGGGAATCGTTTGCGTTAGGCATCGGGATGAACGCCCGCGGCGCGATGGAGCTCATCGTGGCGCTCATCGGGCTCTCGCTCGGGTTGCTGACGCAGGAGATGTACTCGATCATCGTCATGATCGCGGTGATCACCTCGTTCATGGCGCCGTTGTTCCTGCGCATGGTGATGAGGCACGTCCCGGTAACGGATGAGGAACGGCGGCGCCTGGAGCCCGCAGACCGGACGCTGCTCCTCCCGACGGGCGCCCTGCGCGTACTTGTGCCGACGGCCGGCGGACGGAACGCGACGGCCGCATTCGCGCTCGCGGCGCCGATCGTTCGCGCGCACGACGGCACGCTCACCGCGATGTACGTCGACTCGGAACGCTCCCGGTACCTGTGGCCGCGACTCCGCGGCCATCGCACGTCGTCACTGGCCGGCCACGGGATCGATGCGCATCTCGCCGATGCGGCGGAACTGCTGAAGGATCAGCAGAAGCGGTTGGTTGTCCGGCGCGTGCGATCGACATCGCCGACCACAGCGATCCTCGACGAAGCAGCGCGCGACTACGATCTCGTGTTCATCGGCGCGGCGCCGCGACATCTCGTGAGCCGCTCGTTCGTCGGCGACGTGGTGAGCAAGCTCAAGATGCCCGTGGTGATCGTGCGCGCCGCCGACGACAGCCTGCCCGAGACATATGAGCGCGTGGTGGTTCCGTTGGACGGGAGCGTGTTCTCGCGCGCCGCCGCCGAGTTTGCATTCTTGTACGCGGCGTCGGCGCAGGCGCAGGTGACGCTGCTGCACGTGGTGAACGAGGCGCGCGTCACGACGGGCGCGCTCGCCGTGCCGGAGCTCCGCGCATCGCACGCGGTGGCCGAGTTCGAAGCGGAGACGCTGGAGGCCCGTATCCGGTCGGACCTGGACACGCTCGCGGCGTCGTCGGGCGTGGACCCGCGCGTGCGCATTCTGGCCAGCGGCGATCCCGCGGCCACGATCATCGAGCAGTCGCACGCGGGCCACTACGATCTGCTCGTGTTAGGCGCCGAGAACAAGCTGCTGGCGCAGCCGTTGTTCTTCGGACAGGGCACGGCGTCGATCGTCGAGCGCGCGGGGTGCACGACCGCGGTGGTGGTGCCGCACCTCACCTGACCGCGGCCGTCCGTTAGGCACCAGGACGCGTCACGCCGACCACCGCCATTGCTGGATCTCGGGCATGTCCTCGCCGTTGGCGACGATGTAGGCGCGATGCTCATCCAGCTTGGCTTCCAGGTGGGCGATGCCCTCCGTCCGCCCGGCGCGCGTCAGCGCCTCGATCGCCAGATCGAACCGGCTCATCCGGTTGAGCACGAGCATGTCGAACGGCGTCGTGGTGGTGCCCTCCTCCATGTACCCGCGCACGTGGAAGCGCTGCGGATAAGGCCGGTGGTGGATCAGCTCGTGGATGACGTCGGGATAGCCATGGAACGCCATCACCACTTGCATGTCGGTACCGAACAGCGCAGCGAAGCGCTTCTCATCGATTCCGTGCGGGTGATCCTCGGGCGACTCGAGCGCGAAGAGGTCGATCACGTTCACCACGCGTACGCGAAGATCCGGGGCGATGCGGCGCAGATACCACGCCGCAGCCACACTCTCGCGCGTCGGCACGTCGCCGGCGGCCGCGAGGACGATGTCGGCGTTGTCGGGGTCGTGTCCGGCCCACTTCCACTCCGATGCACGCGCGGCGCACTGCACCTCCGCCTCGGCCATGGTGAGCCACTGCGGCATCGGTTTCTTGGACGAGACGATGAGATTGATGTAGCCCCTGCTCGTTAGGCAGTGGCGCGCCGTGGAGAGCAGGGTGTTGGAATCGGGCGGGAGGTAGACGCGCGTCGCGACCGCCTTCTTGGTGAGCAGCAGATTGATGAACGACGGACCCTGATGGCTATAGCCGTTGTGATCCTGCTCCCACACGTGGCTGGTCACGAGCAGGTTGAGCGATGCCGTCGGCACGCGCCACGGCACCTCGCGCGCCATCTTCTGCCACTTGGCGAACTGCTGCACCATCGAATCGACGATCGTCAGGAAGGCTTCATAGCACGCGAAGATTCCGTGGCGTCCCGACAAGATGTAGCCCTCGAGCCATCCCTCGCAGCAGTGCTCGCTCAGGATCTCCATCACGCGGCCCGTCATCGACAGGTATTCGTCGGTCGGCACGAGGGGAAGCATCCACGCGCGCAGGGTGGACTCGAACACATTTTGGAGACGGTTCGATGACGTCTCGTCCGGGCAGAACAGGCGGAAGTTGTGCGCGTCGTCGTTGGCGTTGAAGACTTCGCGAAGGTAGCCGCCTAACACACGCGTGTTCTCGATGACGGTCTTGCCGGGCGCAGCGGCGTCCACGCCGACGGCGGTCGGATCGGGACACGCGAGCGGTACGAGCACTGTGCCGCCGTTGGCGACGGGGCATGCGCCTAACCGCATGTCGCCCTCCGGGTACATCGCCGTCACGTCCGGGGCCGGCCGGCCCTGGGCGTCGAACAACTCCTCGGGGTGGTAGCTGCGGAGCCAGCGCTCGAGCGCCCGCAGATGATCGGGATTGGTGCGCGGGTCCTCGATCGGAATCTGATGCGCGTGGAAGGTGCTCTCGATGGCCTGGCCGTCGAGACTCTTGGGGCCCGTCCAGCCCTTCGGCGTGCGCAGCACGATGAGCGGCCACGGCACGTCGGCCGTGCCGCCCTCGCGCGCGGCATGTTTGATCTCGCCTAACCGATCGTGCGCCCAGTCGAGCGCGTCCCACATCGAGCGGTGGACCAACGCGCGCTCATCGCCCGCCACCTCGCGCGATTCGTACCCGAGCCCCGCGAAGTATTCGGCGAGGGCGTCTTGAGTGAAGCGCGCGAAGAGCGACGGGCCCGACAGCTTGTATCCGTTGAGGTGCAGAATCGGCAGCACCACGCCATCGCGCGCCGGATTGAGAAACCGGTGCCAGTGCCACGATCCCGCGAGCGGCCCCGTTTCGGCTTCGCCGTCGCCGACGAGACAGGCAACCATCAAGTCGGGATCGTCCATCGCCGCGCCCGTCGCGTGGACGAGCGAGTAGCCGAGCTCGCCGCCCTCGTGCAGCGTGCCCGGCGTGAGCGCGGTGAGGTGGCTCGGGAATCCGCCGGGCCACGAGAACGCGTGCACCATGGCCGAGACGCCGGCCCCGTCGCGCGCGTATTCCGGATACCGCTCGCCTAACGTACCGTCGAGGAACGTGTTCGCGAGAACACCCGGCGCACCGTGCCCCGTGCCGACGACGAGCAGCACGCGCTGGTCGCGGTCGCGGATCAACCGGCCCAGATGCGCGTACAGCAGGTTGATGCCGGGCACCGTGCCCCAGTGGCCGAGCAGCCGCGCCTTGATGTGGTGCGGCGCGAGCGGCTCGCGCAGCAGCGCGTTGTCTTTAAGGTACAGTTGGGCAGCCGAGAGGTAGTTGGCTGCGAGAAACGTGCGGTCGAGCAGCTCGACGCTGCTCTTCATCTGCTCGCGGCGTGATGTCGCGGGCGCGCGCAGTGGTGTGCCCATGAGCGCAACATACCGAGCGAGAAAGCAAGTTCCAACGCTCTCGGAAATCGCAAATGCCGGGGCCGCTGTCGATTTTCTGACACTCCAGCCGCGCGTTTCGCCATTGACGCTACAGCCCGGTGTGTACACCGTTCATGATCCGGGTCGTCCACCGCACGCGTCAGCGCGTGCCACCCGGGGTCGGACGAGTCTTTGCCTGAGGATCACAAGCCATGTCCGGATTTCGGCACATGCGGAGTGCGCAGGTCGCCGCGGCAATCGTTGCCACGGCCGGCTTGGCCTTCCTCGCCGGCATGGCGGCAGATCGCCGGGATGCGCGCGACGATCGCGGCACGCAGTTGTTCGATGAGGTGCGGCACCTCGTGGCCACACGCGCCGTCGACTCCATGTCGGACGATTCGCTGTTCGTACGCGCCGCGGGCGGGCTGGTGAACGCGATCGGCGACCCGTATGCGAGTCTCTTCTCGCGGAAGGCGATGGCCGGCTTCCTGCGCAACGACATCGGCAACGCCTACGGCGGGTTAGGCATGTCGCTCGAGCGGCATCCGGGCGGCATCGCGGTGGCGGGCGTGTTCCACAATTCGCCGGCTGCGTTAGGCGGGGTGATGGCGGGCGACGAGATCGTCGCCGTGAACGGCACGGCGGTGTCGACCTTGAGCGGCGACCGCGTGTCGCAGCTGCTGGTCGGCGAACCGGGGTCCGGCGTCGACATCACGTTTCTCCGCGCCGGCGTCGCGTCACCCATCCGCACGCACTTCGTGCGCGCGATCGTCCGCCAGACGGCGGTGCCGTTCGCCATGGTGATGGGCGACCACACGGGCTACATCCCGCTCCAGCGCTTCAACGAGACGGCCGACAGCGAGATGGCGAGCGCGGTGGCGGGGCTCAAGCAGCGCGGTGCGCGTTCGTTCGTCATCGATTTGCGCGGCAATCCGGGCGGCGATGTGTCGCAGGCGCTCGCGGTGAGCAACCTGTTCCTCAAACCCGGTTCGGAAATCGCCGAGCTCCGCCAGCGCGGCGAACCGGCGCAGAGCTATCGCGCACGGATTCCGCCCCTCGTGCGATCCGAACCGGTGGTGCTGCTCGTGGATCACTACACGGCGTCGGCATCCGAGATCGTCGCCGGGGTGCTGCAAGACCACGATCGCGCGGTGATCGTGGGCGAAACGTCGTACGGCAAGGGTGTCGTGCAGTCGCTGTTCAATCTGAACGACGGCTACGCGCTCAAGCTCACCACCGGCCGTTGGTACACGCCGAGCGGACGCAGCATCCAACGCGCGCACACGTTCGACGGCGCGCCGGACACGTCGATCAATCCGCTCGCCGACACGGCGGCGCCTGCGCATCGCCCGGCCTACAAGAGCGACCTCGGCCGCGTCGTCTATGGCGGCGGTGGCATTACCCCCGACGTGAAAGTGGCATCGGACACGCTGTCG
>DATNAM010000260.1:0-2930 GCA_035572595.1 Gemmatimonadaceae bacterium | reverse complement strand
GCCCGCGTCGCGCGTGACGAGCCGCACGATGACGGACGTCTCCGAGTAGTCGAAGCAGTGGAGGATGATCGCGTCCGTCGAGAGCAGCATGTGTCCTTTCAATCTATCAAGGCAGACAACGCGCGGACACGGCCGGTAAGGACGGTCGGACCGATCCAAGCCCGAACATCGGTACTGGACTCGGCGCGTGGCTGGTCTCTACGCTCATGGAGAAACGGACAAAGCGCGGACACTGCGGACAAAGCGCGGACCGCTCGGCTGCGAGGGGAAGAAAATTGCCGCGGGGCAACCAAGAGCGATTGCTTTTTACAAAACACACACGGCGGAAGCGACCTCCTGCAGCGCGTCGCCGCAGGAGGCGCTTTCCCCGACAGCCGAGCGGTCCGTGCTTTGTCCGCAGTGTCCGCGCTTTGTCCGTTTCTTCATGGGCGTAATCACTAGAACGAGATGCTATCCTAAACTCAGAGGTGGCTCGCTAAGGCGGACAGGACGCCTTACCAGGTGAGCCGTGCCCCCAAGTCAACCGCCATGCCGGGCGCTCGGAAACCAAAGATCGGGGCGTAGCGCGTATCGAACAGGTTCGCGATGCGGCCCGTTAGCGTCACCGCCGGTGTCGCGCCGTGGGAATCAATGACCGTGACCTCACCGGCGAGATCATACAGCGTGTACGACGGCGCCTGGACGCGCACCGAATTCAGGAAGTCGACGTCGGCGCGCGTGCCGATGTACGTGCCCGTGGCGAACAGCGCCGCGCGCGTGGATGGGCGGTATGCCAGCGTTGCGTTAGCCATGTTCGTTGGGCGGCGCAGGAGCTGTTGTCCGTTTACGAATTCGGCGGTGGGACCGCCATCGATTCCCGCATCCGTGACGCGCGTGTGCTGCCACGTGTAGCCCGCGGTGAGCGAGAGGCCGCGCCAGGTGCCCGTTTGCGCGCTCACCTCGAGGCCGTCCGCCGTCGCGGCTGTGAGGTTGAAGTAGTTCGGCAGCGACGTGTCCGGCGGCGAGCCGTCGTACTGGATGATGTTTCGAAAGCGTTGGGCGAAATACGTGGCCGAGAGTGCGAGGGCGCCGTGCGCAACGTCCTGTTCCACGCCGGCTTCCCAACTCTGCGAGCGCTCGGGTTTCAAGTCGGGGTTGCCGCGCGCGAACGAAAGCTGCGACGAGGTCTGATCGAACGTCGGCTCCTTGAACGCATTGCCCACCGACGCGCGGATGCTCGTGCCCGGTACCAACACGTAGCCGGCGGCGAGCCGATAGGTGGTGAACGTGCCGAACTGGCTGTTGTCGTCCACGCGCACGCCGGCCGTGTACGAGAACGCCGGCCCCGCGTTGCCTAACGCTTGCGCGTAGTACGCATGCAGCGTGCGTTGCAGGGGACCCGCGCCCGTTTCGCGCGCCCGCTGCTGCTCGGCCGTCGCACCGGCGCTGAGCGCGGCCCAGGGCGCGGCGGTGAAGTCGAGGCGGCCGTCGGCCGAGCGCCGGTAGATGGCGGCTCGGGAGTCGTAGCACAGGTCGCACTCGGCGCCGGGCACGTCGGGAATCTGCGCCGATTGCTCGTGTTCGTCGCTCGCGCCCAGCAGGACGCGCGCCGTTAGGCGGTCGGTGAGGCGGCGGCCGGCATCGAGCGACGCCAGCAGGCGCCGCTCGAGGTGGAACTGGGTGCTGTCGTCCACCGCGCCCGAGAAGTCGGTCGGCACGTGCGCGCCGGCGTCTTCGTCGCGCAGCATCAGGCGCACGGAAGTCGCTGCGTCGGGGCTGAGACGCAGGTCGCCGCTGTAGATGTCGTTGCGGCTCTGGCTGTTGAACGCGTAGATGCCATCGGTCCGGTGGCGCGCGATGGACGCCGAGCCGCCGATCTTGTCGGAGCCGCCGGTGACCGACAGACTCGCGTTGGAGGTACCGTAGGTGCCGCCGTCCGCGCCTAACGTGACCCGCGCCGGTCCGCTCCCCTCACGCGTGAATATCTGGATGACGCCGGTGACGGCGTTGGAACCGTAGAGCACGCTCGTCGGGCCGCGCACGATCTCGATGCGATCGATGTTGTCGGTGGTGAGGTTTGCCAGGTCGATCGCGCCGCCCGGGGCGTTCACCGGCACCCCGTCGACGAGCACCTCGGTGTAGTCGCTCTCGCCGCCGCGCAGGAACAGCGAGGTCTGCGCGCCGTACGAGCCGCTCTGCGGCGCGAACACACCGGGCACGCCCGCGAGCGCGTCCCCGAGCGTCGTGATGCCCTGCGCGCGCAGCTCGGCGCCGGTGATCACGGTGGTGCTCGCCAGCGGCGCCACCGGTTTCACATCCGTGCGCGTCGCGGTGACGACGACCGGCGCCAGCGTCGCCGTGTCGATGGGCGTCTGTTGGGCATGACTAACGGAAGGCGCGGCGAGCGCCGCCAGCGCGGCGGCGAAGCGAATGGTGTCACGCACGTGCAGGGTCCTCGCGAAACGTGGAACGGGAGTGGAATGGCCGCTCATGGTGCGCGGCCCCGAAGCGGGAGCAAGGCCGGCGCACCCACCGCCGGGTCGTGCGTCACGACGAGCGGCCAGTCGTACACCGGCTCCAGCACCGACGCCTGCATGACCGCGGCGGGCGTGCCTTGCGCGGCCACGCGGCCGTGGTGGAGGAGCACGATCGCGTCCGCGAACCTGGCCACGAGATTCAGCTGGTGGCTCACGAGCAGCACGGCCATGCCGTCGCGGGCGAGGCGCGCGAACAACTCAAACATCGCCATCTCGTGCGCGATGTCGAGGAATGTCGTCGGCTCGTCGAGCACGAGGGACTCGCCGCCCTGCGCGAGCGCGCGCGCGATGCGCACGCGCTGCCACTCGCCGCCGGAGAGCTCGTGCGTGCGCCGGTCGGCCAGCGGCTCGACGCCGGCGAGTGCAATCGCGCGCGCCACGGCGGCGTCGTCGTCCGGACCGGCGGCGCGCCAC
>DATNAM010000259.1:0-10786 GCA_035572595.1 Gemmatimonadaceae bacterium | reverse complement strand
TCGACGAAGTGGTGTTGTATCTCGAGGGACGCACCGCCGAGGTGACGCGCCGCGTGCGCGAGCGGATGGACGACGCTTCGCTGCGGCTCGACTTCGAGCGCGCGGCCGAGCTGCGCAATGCCTTACGGCACTTGGAGCATCTCGAGGAGCCGACGGTGGTAGTGGAAGTGGAGGGCGGCGATCGCGACGTGATCGGCTACGCGCGCGATGGCGACGAAGCCTGCGTGGTGGTGCTCCGCATTCGCGCCGGCAAGTTGTTGGCGCGCGAGCAGCAGGTGCTCGAAAATCTCGAGGGCGAGAGCGACGCTGCCGTGCTGTCGGCGTATCTCGCGCGCGGATATCTGCCGTCGGGCGAGCGCGCGCCCGAGCTGCTGGCGCCGTTCGAGTTCGATGACCGCGAGCTCATTCAGGAATCGCTGCCGGGCACGGTAGTGCGCGTTCCGCAGCGCGGCCCCAAGCGCGACCTCATCGATCTTGCCGAACAGAACGCGCGCCACCTGCTCGAGGAGCAGAAGCTGGCCTCGTTCGAGGCCGACGAGCGCGCGGTCGATCCGGTGTACGAGCTGCAGCGCGAGCTTGGCCTAACGACGGTGCCGCGCGCCATCGTGTGCTTCGACATCTCCACGGCGCAGGGCACGGACACGGTGGCGTCGTGCGTGTGGTTCGAGAACGGCCGGCCCAAGCGCGCCGAATATCGCAAGTTCAAGATCAAGACCGTCGAAGGCACCGATGACTTCGCTTCGATGCGCGAAGTGGTGACGCGATACTTTCAGCGGCGCATCGAGGAAGAGAAGCCGCTGCCCGATCTGGTGATGATCGACGGCGGCAAAGGCCAGTTAGGCGCGGCGCGCTCGGCGCTCGAGTCGCTGGGACTCGGCGCGCTGCAAACGGTGAGTCTCGCCAAGCGCGAGGAAGAGGTGTTCGTGCCCGGACGCGCCGAGTCGCTGCGCTTGTCGCGGCGGTCGCCGGGACTGCGGCTCATGCAGCGCGCGCGCGACGAGGCGCACCGGTTCGCGATCACGTACAATCGGAAGCGTCGGTCCATGCGCACCGTCACGTCGGAGCTGCTCAAGATCCCTGGGATCGGTCCGCAGCGCCGTCGGGCGCTCTTGCATGCGTTCGGCAGCGTGCAGGGCGTGCGCGACGCGAGCGAGGCCGACATTGCGCGCGTGCCGGGGTTCAGCGCCGCGACCGCGCGGCGCGTACTCGAAGCGTTGGGCGGTGTGCCCGCCAATCCGTCTCCTACCAATACCGATTCGTGAATTCCTGGACTCTCGAATGTTCCGCGTGTCGCCACACCGAATCCGGCGATGCGCGCGCCACCGTATGTCCCGCGTGCGGACAACCCTATCTCGTTCGATTCGCCGAGCTCCCCGCGTCGCGCGACGTGCTGCGCAACCGGTGGGACATGTGGCGTTACGCGGCGCTGCTGCCGCTCCACGACGGCGAGGAGCCGGTGTCGCTCGGCGAGGGCGCCACGCCGCTGCTCGAGTCGCGCCCGCTGGCGCGTGCGTTAGGCGTAGGCCGGTTGTGGATCAAGGACGAAGGGCTGAATCCCACCGGCTCGTTCAAGGCGCGCGGCATGAGCGCGGCCGTCACCCGCGCCAAGGCACTCGGCGTGTCGGGACTCGTGGTGCCGACGGCTGGGAACGCGGGCGCGGCGCTCACCGCGTATGCGGCGGCGGCGGGGCTGCCGGTGCGGGTGTATGCGCCCGAGACCACACCGCGCGGCATTCTGGCCACCATTCGTGCGTTAGGCGCGGAGCTGTTGACCGTGCCCGGGCACATCGGCGACGCCGGGGCCAAGGCGAAGGCCTTTGCGGCCGCGTCGGGCTACTTCGATGTGTCGACCCTCAAAGAGCCGTACCGCATCGAGGGCAAGAAAACGATGGGCTTGGAGCTCGCCGAGCAGTTGGGATGGCGGTTGCCAAGCGTGATCGTGTATCCCACGGGCGGCGGCACGGGGCTCATCGGCATGTGGAAGGGATTTGCCGAGCTGCGCGAGATGGGGTGGCTCGATCCCGAGGCGCCGCTCCCGCGCATGGTGACGGCCCAGGCCGAGGGCTGCGCGCCCATCGTGCGCGCGTTCGCCGAACACGCGGATCGCGCGCGCCCGTGGGAGAATCCCACCACCCACGCCAGCGGCCTCCGCGTTCCCGGTCCGTTAGGCGATCGCCTCATTCTGCGCGCGCTGTACGAGAGCAACGGCGCGGCGGTCGCGGTGTCGGAAACGGCGATTCGCGACGCCACGGCGCGCATCGACCGCACCACCGGCATCGACGCCGCCCCCGAAGGCGGGTGCGCGTTGGCGGTGGTCGAGGCCATGGCCGCCTCCGGGCAAGTCGGCGCCGGCGACGACGTCGTGGTGTTCAACACGGGGAGTGGCGTCGCATACCGCGAGTAGCGGCGCCGGCCGCCCGGCAAGCGACGGTCATGCGGCGGATTGCACCGAGCGCTGGCGTTGCCCCGCATCGGGTGCATAACTTTTAGAGTTATGCGCGTTGCCATCCTCGATTGCTTCAGCGGCATTGCCGGCGACATGACGCTCGGCGCGCTGGTCGACGTCGGTCTCGACGCCGACTGGCTGCGCGCGTTGCCGTCGCGTCTGGGGCTCGACGGCGTCAGCGTGCGCATCGAGCAGGTCAAGCGATCGTCCATCGCGTGCACCAAGGTCGACTTCGATATTCCGCCGCAGCCGCATTCGCGCGGGATCCACGAGATTCGCGATCTCGTCGCGAAGGCGTCGGTGCCCGACACGGTGCGCGCGCGCGCCGACGCCGCGTTCCTCGCCATAGCGACGGCCGAGGGAGAGATTCACGGCATCGCGCCCGAGCGCGTGCATCTCCACGAAGTGGGCGCCGTGGACGCGATTCTCGACGTCGTCGGATCGGTGTGGGGCTTCGAGCTGCTCGAGGTCGAGCGCGTGTATTGTGGTCCCATCAGTGTCGGCGATGGCAGCGTGAAAACGGCGCACGGATCGCTACCGGTGCCCGCGCCGGCCACGATGAAGTTGCTGGAGGGCCTCGAGATTCGGCCGGGTCCCGAGGGATCGGGCGAGCTCGTGACGCCCACGGGCGCGGCGCTCATCAAGGTGCTCTCGAGTGGTACGGTGCCGGTGTCCTATACGCCGCTCAAGAGCGGATTCGGCGCCGGCACCAAGGAATTTCGCGGCCGCCCGAACGCGCTGCGGATCGTGCTCGCCGAGGACAAAGCCGCCGATCGCGTCCAGGTGGAACACCTCGTGCAACTCGCCACCGACATCGACGACATGGACGGTGAGCAGTTGGCTGCGCTGGCCGACCGTCTGCGCTCGGATGGCGCGCTCGACGTGGTGATGACCGCCACGATGATGAAGAAGGGACGTCCGGGCACGCGCATCGAAGTGCTCACGTCTCGTGGTGCAGCGGACCGCCTCGAGGACGTGCTCTTCGCGGAGAGCTCGTCGATCGGCGTCCGTCGCACGATTGTCGAGCGGCATGCGTTGCCGCGCGCCGTGCATACGGTGCATGCGCTCGATCACGACATTCGCGTGAAGGTGGTGACGCTGCCCACGGGCGAGCGCCGCGCGAAACCGGAATACGAGGATGTCGCACGCGTGGCGGGTGTAACCGGGCGGACCATGCGCGACGTTGCCGCGTCGGCCCGTGCTGCTGGAGAACGGCTGCTCGAAGAACGTGTACCATGAATGGCGGGCAGACGCGCTCGCCCAACGCTCTTAAGAGAGGAACGGTAGATGAACGCTTGGCGAAAAGTCGTCGGCTGCGTGCTCCTCTGGTCCGCGGTCGCGGTCCCCAGCGCTGCGGCCCAGAAGAAGGGTGACAAGGACGCAGCGGCTTCAAAGTGCGACCTCAACTACGGCAACAACGACGCGGTCAACAAGGCGTACAACTCGATCACCTTGCTCCAGCTCTCGTCGGGCAAGCCCGACGACGCGCGCAAGAAGATCAAGACGTCGATCACGCAGCTCACGGCGAAGTCCGATTTCGGCAAGGACCAGCTGGCGCGGAATTCTGTGTTAGGCCAAGCGTTGGTCGCGTGGTACGACACGCCGGGCTCGCCCGCCGTCGCGCCGGCCGCGGATCTCGGATATCCAGGATCGAGTACGGGTCAGGTCGACGTGCTCGCCGCGGCCGACACCGCGTTCAAGGCGGTCGAGACCGCGAAGCCGGAATGCGCCGACCAGATGAGCATCTATCGCCAGCAGCCATGGGCGCGCCTGGTGAATCAGGTGGGGCCGCTCCTCAACGGCAACAAGGATGACTCGGCGCAGATCATCCTGAACCGGGCGATTACGATTTTCCCGGCGTCGCCGTACAACTACTACTTCCAGGGACAGCTCGCCCAACGGAAGAAGGATTGGCCGGCGGCCGCGGCCGCGTATGCGAAGGCGTCCGAGTTGTCGACGCCCGATGTCGTCGCCAAGGACACGAGCGTCAAAGCGGTGAAGGAGTTCAGCGAATTCAGCGCCGCCTACGCGCAACTGCAAGTCGCGCAAGCCATGACCGGCGACCAGCAGAAGGACGCCATGAAGAAGGCGGCCGACCTGTATCGCACCTACATCAAGGACTATCCGGCGGGGGAGAACATCCAGCCCGCGCAGGCCGGCCTAACGGTGGCGCTCAAGGCGTCCGGTGACACGGCGTCGATCGCCGCGATGTGGAAGGATATGACCGCCAACCCCACCAAGTACACCGACGCGCAGTTGTTCGACGCCGGGACGCAAGCCTTCACCGCGCAGCAGTACCCGACCGCGGTGCAGCTCATGGAGTCCGGGCAGAAGTTGAACCCGTATCTCCGTCCGGGGTTGTTCAACCTGGCCAACGCCTACTGGAAGAACAACCAATTCGACAAGATGGCGCCGGTGGCGGACACGCTCACCAAAATCGACCCGGACAATCCAGACAACTACCAGCTCCTCGCCATCGCCTACCAGGGCATGGAGAAGGGCACCACCGATCCCAAGCAGAAGAAGGCGCTCGCGGATTCGGTGAGCACGTACGTCACAGCGTCGGACAAGCTTCCGGTGCACGTCCAGTTCAGCCAGTTCACGCATGACGGCGCCAAGTTCACGCTCGCCGGCACCGTGCAGAACGCCGGCACCAAGCCGATGACAGCCGCGATGACGTTCAAGTTCCTCGACAAGACGGGCCAGGTGGTCGGCACGCAGACCGCCTCGGTTCAGCTCGCCGCGAACGAGAGCAAGCCATTCACGGTCACCGCGGAGTCGGACAAGATCTCGGCGTACCGCTACGATCCGATCAAGCCGTAACCGGCTCGGGGGAGCGCGCGCCTCGAGCGCGCGCTTCTCCCGAGTCGGAAGTATCAGCCTTATCTTGCTTTCCGGGCTGTGATCTCCTAGTTTACTTCAGGCTCCGCACCGCCTGGTGCGGTGATGCGTGCCCAACGCCAACGCACGCCCAAAGGGGGAGGCCGCACAGGGCGGTCTCCCCCTCCTGCACACAGCCGGGTTCATGATTCGCGTCAGTCGCGTCGCACCAGGCAGCATCGCCGACGAAATCGGCATCGTGCCGGCCACCGAGTTGCTCACGGTGAACGGCCGCGTACTCGACGATTTTCTCGACTGGGAATTCCTCTCGGCGGACGACGAGCTCGTCATCGAAGCGAAGCTTCCCGGCGGCCAACCGCTGGTGGCCGAGGTAGAGCGTCCTGATGGCGAGCCGCTTGGACTCGAGCTCGAGCCGCCCCGCATTCGACGCTGCGCCAATCGCTGCGAGTTCTGCTTCATCGAAGGGCTGCCTACAGGTTTGCGCAAATCGCTCTACGTGCGCGACGACGACTACCGGCTCTCGTTCGCCTACGGCAACTTCGCGACGCTGTCCAACGTGAAAGAGAAGGACCTGGCGCGCATCCTCGAGTACCGGTTGTCGCCGCTCTACGTGTCGGTGCATGCCACGCCGTGGGAAGCGCGGAAGGTGCTGCTCAACAATCCGAAGGTGCCCAACATCGTCGAGCAGCTCACGCGCCTGGCGGAGGGCGGGATTCAGTTCCACGGGCAGATGGTGATCGTGCCCGGGCTCAACGACGGCGCGGTACTCGAGCAGTCGCTCGCCGACCTGTGGGCGTTAGGCGACGCGGTGCTGTCGGTGGCCGTGGTGCCGGTGGGCCTCACGCAGTTCTCGCATCTGTACACCGGGCAGTCGATGGACGTGCCTACCAGCAACGCGCTCATCGCGCACGTCGAGCGATGGGAAGCGCGGGCGCTGGCCGAGCGCGGCGAGCGGTGGGTGTACGGATCGGACGAGCTCTACTTGTTGGCGGGGCGCGAGCTGCCGAACGCGTCGCACTACGGCGAGTTCCCGCAGATCGAGAACGGCGTTGGCGCGGTGGCGCACCTGCGCCGGCGGGTGGACGAAGCGATCGGCGAGGGCACGCTGCCGCGTCTCGACGGGACGCGCATCGGCATCGTGACCGGCGCGGCCATGGCGCCCCGCATCATGCCCGATCTCCTCGACCGCCTAACGGAAGCCACGGGCGCGCGGTTCGAGCTCCTGCCCATGGAGAACTCGCTCTTCGGGCCCACCACCACCACGGCGGGTCTGTTGGTGGGCGCGGACATCGGCCGCGCGCTTGCGGGCCGCACGGATCTGGATTTCGCGCTGATTCCGGCCGAAACGATCAACGACGACGGCCTGTTCCTCGACGACACGCCGTTCGACACCGTGCGTGAGGCCATGCCGATTCCGGTGCACCCGTCGTACGACTTCGTCGACGTGCTCACGCGCGACGACCTGATGGTCGCGGCGCCCAGGTGAACATTCCCGTCGTCGCGCTGGTCGGCCGGCCGAACGTCGGCAAGTCGGCGCTGTTCAACCGGCTCGTCGGCGGCGACAACGCCATCGTGAGCGACGAGGCCGGTACCACGCGCGACCGTCACTTCGCGCGGGCCGAGTGGAGCGGGCGCTCGTTCTGGCTCGTCGACACCGGCGGCCTAACGGACGACCGGTCGGTGCCGATCGACGTCGAGATCCGCCGCCAGGTGCTGCAGGCCGTCGACGAAGCGGACCTGCTGCTGCTGGTGGTAGACGCGATCGCCGGCCTTCACCCGCAGGACCAGCGGGTGGTCGAGCTGCTGCGCGGCACGGGCAAGCCGTGGATTCTCGTGGCCAACAAAGTCGACGACCCGGCTACCGCCGACTTCTACGAGTTCTACCACCTCGGCGCGGGTGAACCGGTGCCGGTGTCGGCGCGCAACGGCAAGGGCTCGGGCGAGCTCCTCGACGCGATCGTCGCGCGGTTTCCGGAAGGCCAGCCCGAGCAGCCGGATGCGCTCAACGTGGCGGTCATCGGGCGGCCTAACGTCGGCAAGTCGTCGCTGGTCAATCGCTTGTTAGGCGAGGAGCGCCTGGTGGTGGCGGCCGAAGCCGGCACTACCCGCGATGCCATCGACACGCCCATGCAGTATCACGGCCGCACGATCGTGTTCATCGATACCGCGGGTCTCAGGCGGCAGTCGCGCGCCAAGCAGGATGTCGAGTTCTATTCGTCGCTGCGCTCGCGCCGCGCCATCGAACGAGCCGACATCTGCATCCTGGTGATCGATGCGTCGGCCGAAGAGAGCATCGAGAACCAGGACCTCAAGATCGCGACCATGGCCTGGGAGCGCGGCGCCGGATTGATCGTGGTCGCCAACAAGTGGGACCTGGTCGAGAAGGACGACAAGACTTCCGCGAAATTCATGAAGGCGTCGCAGGAGAAGGCGCCGTACCTCCGGTTCGTGCCGTTTCTCTTCACGTCGGCCGCCACCGGGCAGCGCGTGACGCGCGTGCTCGAGCAATTGGTGGACGTGGACGCCGAGCGCCAGAAACGGATCTCGACGTCGCAAGTGAACGCGTGCCTGGAGGAGCTCGTCGCGCGGCTGCAGCCGCCGCAGGCAGCGGGGCGCGAAGTGAAAGTGATGTACGCGACGCAAGTGCAAGTGGCGCCGCCGACGATCGCGGTGTTCGGGAATCATCCCGAGCTGGTCGAGGAGCACTACGTGCGGTATCTGCACAACGGATTTCGCGAGGCGTGGAAGTTCACGGGGAATCCGCTGCGCGTGGTGATGCGGAGACGCGCCGCCTGAATGCGCGCGAGCCCGGTCGTCTGGCTTCTCGCCGCGTATCTGTTAGGCGGGATCCCGTGGGCGTACGTCGCCGGGCGTCTCGTGCGCAACATCGATCTCCGCCGGCACGGCTCGGGCAACCTCGGCGCCACGAACGTATATCGCGTGTTGGGCGCGCCCGCGGCCGCGGCGGTGGTGCTGCTCGACGCCGCCAAGGGATTCGTGCCGGCGATGTACTTCGCGCGATGGACGACGTCGGCGTCGCCGTACTGGGCGCTCGCGTATGGACTGGCGGCGATCGCCGGCCACGTGCGGACGCCGTATCTGTTGTGGAAGTCGGGCGGGAAGGGGGTGGCGACGGGGTGCGGGGTGTTCCTCGCGCTGGCGCCGGTGCCAACGCTCGTGGCGATCGCGGCCTGGGCGTCGGTGCTCCGGGTGTGGCGGTACGTGTCGGTGGCGTCGCTCAGCGCCGCGGTAGTGCTGGTGATTGCGTTAGGCTTCTGGGACGGCGTGCGCACGCCCGTCTTCGCGTTAGGCGTGGTGGTGGCGCTGTTCGTGGCGTGGACGCACCGGGCCAACCTGGGCCGCTTGCGCCGCGGCGAAGAGCACCGCGTCGGGCGTCGGCCGGCGGAGGGCAGCTGATGCGCTGCGCGGTGATCGGGGCCGGTGCATGGGGCACGGCGCTGGCGGATCTCCTCGCCCGCAACGGGCACGATGTGATACTGTGGGCCTATGAGCCCGACGTGGTGGATGCGGTGAACGCGCGCCACACCAATCCGCGGTTCCTGCCCGGCGCGGCGCTGAGCCCGCGCGTGCGGGCCACCACCTCGTTAGGCGAAGCGGCGGGCGGCGCGTCGCTGGTGGTGTACGTGACGCCATCGCACGTGCTGCGCAACGTGCTGCGCCAGGCGCCGCACGACGTATCGGCGGATGCGACGCTCGTCGTCGCCACCAAGGGCATCGAGCGGGGCACGCTCGCCGTCATGAGCGACGTCGTCCGGGAGGAGCTGCCGGACCGTCCGGTGGTCGCGCTGTCGGGTCCGAGCTTCGCCGCCGAAGTCGCCGCCGGTCAGCCCACGGCGGTGGTCGCGGCGTCGGCACACGCAACCGCGGCCCGGCTCGCCCAACGCGCCTTCAGCAGCGACACCTTCCGTGTCTACACGCACGACGACGTGACGGGCGTCGAGATCGGCGGCGCGCTCAAGAACGTGATTGCGGTCGGCACCGGCCTGGCCGAGGGCTTGGGGCTGGGCTTCAATCCGCGCGCGGCGCTCATCACGCGCGGGCTGGCCGAGATTTCCCGGTTAGGCGTGGCCATGGGCGCGTCGCCGCGCACGTTCGCCGGCCTGGCCGGCATGGGCGACCTCGTGCTCACCTGCACCGGCAGCCTGAGCCGGAACCGCGCGCTGGGGATCGACCTGGCCAGCGGCGCGCCGCTCGACGATGTGCTGGCGACGCGCGAGACCGTCGCCGAAGGCGTCGTGACCACCCAGAGCGCGCACGCGCTGGCGGCGCGCGAAGCAATCGAGATGCCGATCGTGGCCGCGGTGTATCGCATTCTGTTCGAGCGGCATCCTCCGCGCGATGCGATCGCCGAACTGATGTCGCGCGAGCTCCGCGCGGAGGTCGACTCATGAGCCCCTCCCCACAATCCCCGCGTCCCGCACACTCGAATGCGCACGGGCACGCCCGCGACCCGGTGCAGGAGTTTTTCTCGATCGGCGAAGTGTGCGATCTGACCGGCCTCAAACCGCACGTGCTGCGCTACTGGGAGAGCCAGTTCCGGTTCTTGAGCCCGGCCAAGAACCGCTCCGGCAATCGGGTCTACCAGCGCCGCGAGATCGAGTTGATCATGCTCGTCAAGCATCTGCTGTACACCGAGAAGTACACGATCGACGGCGCGCGCCAGAAAGTCGACCAGCACCGCCGGAAAGGCGAGCTGCGCCCCGCCGCGCGCACGGCGCTCGATCTCCAGACCATCGAGACGATGGAGCAGGAGCTGCGCGAGGTGTTAAGCCTGTTAGGCGGCGACGGCGCGGTCGAGCCGGCCGAGCCATCACCCAAGCCATCCGGCGGGGGAGGTCGCGGCCGGTGATCATGCCGCTGGCGTGCGTGATCCCCGCGCTCGACGCGGCGCCGAGCCTGGCGGCCGTGATCGCCGCGCTGCGCGATGCGCTCGCCGGCGCGTCGATCATCGTGGTGGACGACGGCTCGCGCGATGACACGCACGCCGTGGCCCGCGCCCACGCCGACACGGTGATGCGCTTCGAGCGCAACCGCGGCAAGGGCGCGGCGTTGCGCGCCGGCGCCAGCGCGGCGCTCGCGCAGGGCGCACGAGCGGTGGTGACGCTCGATGCCGACGGACAGCATGATCCGGCCTGCGCGCCGCGCCTTGTGGCCGCGCTCGACGACGCGGACCTGGCGGTCGGGTCTCGCGTCCGCTCAGGCAGAATGCCCGTTGGGCGCCGAGTGACCAACGCACTCGCGAGCGCGGCGGTGGGCGCGATCGTCCACGCCCCGGTACCGGACGCGCAGAGCGGCTTCCGCGCCATGCGCCGCGCGGTGCTCGAGCGCGTCCACGCGTCCGGCGACCGATACGAATTCGAGACGGAGTTCCTCATCCGCGCCGCGCACGCCGGCTTCAGGATTGTCGCCATCCCGGTGCCCACGACGTACGGCGCGCCGAGTCATTTCCGCACCCTGCGCGACACGGCACGCGTGGTG
>DATNAM010000258.1:0-5235 GCA_035572595.1 Gemmatimonadaceae bacterium | reverse complement strand
CGGTATTTCACCGTCGAGCTCACCGGCACCACAGGCTCCACGTTCACCGGTACCCTTGCCACCGCGGGCCACGCGCTTCCGTTAGCCGGATGAAAAATCTCCTCGAGGGTACGGTGGTCGCGCTGTACGATGAGTTGCGCGGGCAGAATCCGGAGATCTGCGGCTGCGAGAACTGCCGCACCGATGTGATTGCATTCGCCCTCAATGCCGCTCGCCCGCGCTATAGCGGCGGCACCGACGTAGGCCAGGCTTTGATTTCGGTCGATCTGCAGCGCGACCAAACCCGGGCGGCCCTCGCCGTGATCGTCCTCGACGCGATAAAGCGCGTCGCGGTCAACCCGAGACACCGGTAGCGAACGGGCGGGGAAGCGCGCCGCCGTTAGGCGGCGCTGAGGGAAGGGGGAGGAGCGGCGGGCTACGCCCGCCGCCGGGAAAGGGGGACTACGCCTCCACTCCCGCCGTTCCGCCGTTCCCCCCATTCCCCGTTCCCTGATCCCAAGCGCCGCCGTCAGGCGGCGCGCTTCCACGCCGTCAGGCGGCGCGCTTCCCCGCCGTCTTCCGCGCTTCCCCGATTTCGTGCCGCTCATCACCACGGCCATCCTGACCTACTGCGCCGGCCTCCTCTGCGGGTTCGCCGGACGATCGCTCGCCGCCATCAGTGTCGCGATGGCGGCGCTCCTCGTCTCGATCGTTAGGCAGGATCTCCGCCTTGCCGCGCTCGGCGCCATCCTGGCGGCGGGAGCGCTCATCGCGGGAGACGAGGACCACGCGGCGCGCGATTGTGTGCGCGCGGCCGCGGCGGCGGGGACGTGGGTCGGCGAGATCGAGGCATCGGCGGGGCCGGGAGCGTTCGTGCCGGCGACCGTGCGCGCCCGAGGATGCCAGGTGCATGCGTCCATCGGCGTCGAGCGCGGAGTGGCAGCGGCGGGGGCACACGTGGTGGTGCGAGGGGAGGGCGTGGTGGCGAAGCGCGGGATTCGGATCCAGCATGCGGGCATTTCGCGCGCAACCGGACGTTCGCTGCTCGTTGCGTGGCGCGAGGCTGTGGGACGGCGAATCGAGTCGATATTCGGAACCGACGCGCCGCTCGTGCTCGCGCTCGTCATCAACGATACGCACTCGCTGGATCCGGCGGTGCGCGATCGGTTCGCGGCGTCGGGCATCGTGCACATGCTCGCCATCTCGGGACTCCACGTTGCCATCATCGCGGCGATGCTCGAGGTGATGTTCGTCGCGTGCCGGCTGCCGCGCGGCGCGGCGCTCATTGCCACCGTGGTGGTGACGGCGTTCTACGTCGCGCTCATCGGCGCACCTCCCGCGGCGGTGCGATCGGGCGCCATGCTCGGCGTCGTAGCGGCATCGAGACTGTTGCAGCGGCCCACGTCGCCGTGGGCGTCGCTGGCCATCGGCGCGGCCGTTCCGTTAGTCAGCGCGCGCACGGTGCTCGACGTGGGGTGGCAGCTGAGCGTGTTGGGCATCGCCAGTCTCATCGCCAGCGCGCACCTCGCTCGGCGATGGATCGCGCCGCGGTGGGACGGGTGGCGCGCGAGCCTGGCGTCGGGCGCGCTCACGTCGGTGGTGGCGTGCATCGTCACCGGGCCGATCGTGGCGTGGACGTTCGGGCGGGTGAGCCTCATCGCGCCGGTCGCCAATCTCGCGGCGTCGCCCGTCATCGCCGTATTGCAGCCGACGCTCTTCTTGGCGACCCTCTTCGCACCGGTGCCGGCCATCGGGCGATTTCTCGCCGACGCCGCCCACCCGATGCTCGTTGCCTTCAACGGCGTGGCCACCGTGGGCGCGAGCCTGCCCTACGCGACGATCACGGTGGCGCCGACCGCGGTGGGCGCCGCGTGCGCGGGGCTGGCGTCGCTGGCGCTGTTGGTCGCCTGCGTGAGCCGCTACCCCGCGCGACCGCTGCTCGTTGCGTTAGGCGCAACGCTGGGCGCGGTGTGGGCGCCGCTCGCGCCGACCGCGGTGCGGGACGTGGAGCTCCACATGATCGACGTCGGCCAGGGCGATGCGATCGCGGTCCGCACGCCGCACGGCCACTGGCTCCTCTTCGATGCCGGGCGCTCGTGGTTAGGCGGCGATGAAGGACGGTCCACCGTGATCCCGTACCTTCGGAGCCGCGGCGGCAGCCTGAGCGCATTCGTGCTCTCGCATCCCCACAGCGACCACGCGGGCGGCGCGGCGAGCGTCATGCGCGCGCTGCATCCCGAACAGTATTGGGACGGTGCCTACGTCGGCACGAGCGACACCTACCGCTCGTCGCTCGTCGCGGCGCGTGAGGCGGGCGTGCGCTGGCGTCGCGCGCGGCCGGGCGATTCGCTCGTCGTCGACGGCGTCGTGGTCTCGATCCTCGCCCCCGACTCGTCGTGGATGTCGCACCTCGACGCACCCAACGAAGCGAGCGTCGTGGCATTGGTCCGCTACGGCGCCGTACGGTTTTTGCTCATGGGCGACGCCGAGCACGGCGAGGAGCAGTGGCTGTTGTCGCACGTCGATTCGCTGCACGCCGACGTGCTCAAGGTGGGCCATCATGGAAGCAGCACCAGCAGCACCGACGCGTTCCTGGATGCCGTCGCCCCGCGGGTCGCGCTGGTGTCGGTGGGCGCCGGGAACTCGTATGGTCATCCGAGCGCTACGGTGATGCGCGCGCTGGCAGCGCGGCGTGCATTGGTGCTGCGCACCGACCGCGAGGGCACCATAGTTGTCCACACCGATGGATCATCCATCGAGATCGAAGAGGGGGGTGACCGTTGGGCGTTGTCGACAGCGCATTGAGGTTGGTGGTCGGGCAGTCGGTGGGTCTTCCGGACACGCTCGTAAAGCGGTATCCGGAGCTCGCGGCGATGCGTCTCCGGACGGGCGGCCTGCCGCCGCGTGTGGCGGGCTGGTTTCTGGGGCGTCGCACGGTGTCGGCAATCACGCTCTGGGACACCGTTTTCGCCGCGCCGGACGCAAATTTGGACGCGGAACTACTCTTGCACGAACTGCGGCACGTGCACCAGTTTCATGGCAGTTCCGCGTTCCCGATTCTGTACTTGTGGGAGAGTCTCCGTCGCGGGTATCAGGACAACCGCTACGAGGTTCAAGCGCGCGCGTTCGCGGCGCATCGCGTTCGCGATTCCCGCTCCGACACGCCTAGAGAAGAGGTGTAACGTGGTTCAACACACGCCGACGTCGGTCGTCACGATCGAGCGGTTCATCATCGAGCAGGAGCGGCTGCATCCGGAAGCGACGGGTGAGCTGTCCGGGATCCTGTACGACCTGGCACTCGCGGCCAAGATGATAGCCACCAAGGTTCGCATGGCGGGCCTGGCCGACATTCTGGGCGCCACGGACATGACCAACGTCCAGGGCGAGGTCCAGCAGAAGCTGGACGTGCTGGCCAACGAGATCATCGTGAAGGCGATGGACCACGGCGGCCGCTTGTGCGGGATGGCGTCCGAGGAAGAGCCGGACATCATCCACATCCCCGAAGGCTTCAAGTGCGGCAAGTATTTGCTGCTGTTCGATCCGCTCGACGGCTCGTCCAACATCGACGTGAACGTTCCCGTCGGCACCATCTTCTCGGTGGTCCGCAAGATCACGCGCGGCACGCGCGCCGAGATGGAAGACTTGCTGCAGCCGGGTCGCCGCCAGGTGGCCGCCGGCTACGTGATTTATGGGTCGAGCACGATGCTCGTGTACACCACAGGGCAGGGCGTGCACGGGTTCACGCTCGACCCGTCCATTGGCGAGTTCTTGCTTTCGCATCCCAACATCCGCATACCGCACACGCCGCGGTATTTGTCCGTGAACGATTCGTACGAGCAGCATTGGGACGACCACGTGCGGGCGCTCATGCGCCGCTATCGCGGGTTGGACGGCGAGCACAAGGCGCTCAACGTCCGGTACGTGGGCAGTCTGGTGGCCGACTTCCACCGCAATCTGTTAGGCGGCGGGGTGTTCTGTTATCCGTCCAACGCGCGGAGTCCGCGCGGCAAGCTGCGGTTGCTGTACGAGTGCAATCCCCTCGCGTTCGTGGCCGAGCAGGCGGGCGGCGCGGCGACCGACGGGACGACGCGCATCATGGACGTGACGCCGAACGAGCTGCACCAGCGGTCGCCGCTCTACATGGGCAGCAAGGCCGAGGTGGAGCTGGCGAGCGAGATGTTGGGGGGCGTGGCGAGCGCCGTCTAACTGAGTTAGGCTGTCGCCCCACAACATGGCCGCTCCCGTTCCCGACCGCGCCACGCCGTCCGGCATCCCCGTGGCGCCGGTGTATCGTCCCGCCGACGCACCCATCGATTACGCTGCCGACCTGGGCGACCCGGGCGCGTATCCGTTCACGCGCGGCGTGCAAGCCACGATGTACCGGTCGCGCCTGTGGACCATGCGCCAGTACGCCGGCTTCGGTACCGCGGACGAGACCAACCGCCGGTTCAAGCTGCTGCTCGAGGCCGGCCAGACCGGGCTCTCGGTGGCGTTCGACCTGCCCACGCAGATGGGGTTCGACTCCGACTCGCCGCGTGCGTTAGGCGAGGTCGGCCGCGTCGGCGTGGCGATCGACACCGTGGACGACATGCACCGGCTGCTCGCCGATCTCCCGCTCGACAAAGTGTCGACGTCGATGACCATCAACGCCACCGCGGCGACGCTGCTGGCGATGTATCTGGTGGTGGCCGAGGAGCGCGGGGTGCCGTGGTCCGCCGTGAGCGGGACGATCCAGAACGACATCTTGAAGGAGTACATCGCGCGCGGGACGTACATCTATCCGCCGGGGCCGAGTCTCGCGCTGATCACCGAGCTGTTCGCGTTCTGCGCCGAGCAGGTGCCGCAATGGAATCCGATTTCGATTTCGGGTTATCACATTCGCGAGGCCGGGTCGACGGCGGTGCAGGAGTTGGCGTTCACGTTCGCGAACACGGTGGAATACGTGTCGCGCGCGGTGAAGGCCGGCTTGCCGGTAGACAGTTTCGCGCCGAGGTTGTCGTTCTTTTTCGCGGCGCATAGCGACCTGTTCGAGGAAGCGGCCAAGTTTCGAGCCGCTCGGCGCATGTATGCGCGGATCATGCGCGACCGATTCGGTGCATCGGATGCGAGCGCGCGGCTGCGGTTTCACACGCAGACCGGCGGGGTGACGCTCACGGCGCAGCAGCCGCTCAACAACGTGGTACGGGTGGCCGTGCAGGCGTTGGCCGCCGTGTTAGGCGGAACGCAGTCGCTGCACACCAACGGGTACGACGAGGC
>DATNAM010000257.1:0-3987 GCA_035572595.1 Gemmatimonadaceae bacterium | reverse complement strand
CTCATCCCGCTGGCGCTCAAGGGCGTGCGCTATCGTCCGGCGCCGGCGGCGATGATCCTGCGGCGCAATCTGTGGGTCTACGGCGTGGGCGGTCTCGTGGTGCCGTTCGTCGGCATCAAGCTGATCGACATGCTGATCGTCCTCCTGCACCTGGCCTAACCATGCTTCGCAATCAACTGCGCCCGGCGATCGTGCTCACGCTCGTGCTGTGCGTCGTCACGGGGCTCATCTATCCGGGCATCGTCACCGGCGTCGCACAGCTGCTTTTCCCGCGGCAAGCGGCCGGATCGTTAGTCACGTCCAACGGAACGGTGATCGGCAGCGCGCTCATCGGACAGCAATTCGGGGGCGCCGAGTACTTCCATCCGCGGCCGTCGGCCGCGGGCGCGGGCTACGACGACACCCTGTCGGCCGGCACGAACCTCGGACCCACGAGCGCCAAGCTCGCGGACACGTTGATCGCCAACGCCATCGACACGGTGGTGCACGATGACGGCGGCGCGCGCGGCCGGATCCCGTCGGACATGGTGACGTCGTCGGCCTCGGGCCTCGATCCGGACATCTCACCGGCCAACGCGCGGCTGCAGGTCGAGCGCGTGGCAAAGGCGCGCGGGATGAACTCCGGCGCGGTGCAGGCGCTGGTCGACAGCTACACACAAGGTCGCCAACTCGGCGTGTTGGGCGAGCGCCGCGTGAATGTGCTGCGGCTGAATCTCGCGTTGGACTCGCTCAAGGCAGGGGCCCGCACGGCCCCGCAGCGTTAGGCGCAGACGCACATGGGCCACTACCTGAACGACTCGGCGTTTCTCGGCATTGTCGCGCTCGCCGCGGCCGGTCCGCTCGTCGCGCAGTCCCCGGCGGCTGACACGGCGAAAGCCCGGCCGGACACGGCGAAGGCGGCGCCGGATACGACTCCCAAGATCACGTTCGACGGATACGTGGATGGCTACTACGCCTGGGATTTCGACCGGCCCCACAACTTCGACCGCGCATACACGACGCAGCCGGCGCGACACGCCGAGTTCAACATCAACCTGGCGTTCGTCGACATGCGGCTTGCGGGGCCGCGCTATCGCGGGCGCATCGCGGTGCAATACGGTACGTCGGTGCAGTCGAACTACGCGGGCGAGCCCACGATCGGCCATATCAGCGGACCGTCGGTTAGCCAGTTCATCCAGGAAGCAACGATCGGCTACGAGCTGTCACCAACGGTGTGGGTCGACGGAGGAATCTTCCTGGCGCACACCGGATACGAGAGTTGGATCTCGCGCGACAACTTGACGTACACCAGGTCGCTGATGGCCGACTACTCGCCCTACTATGAAGCGGGCGTCAAGCTCACGTGGCAGCCTTCCGCCGCCGTCACTGCGCAGCTCGATGTGGTCAACGGCTGGCAGGACATCTCCAAGTACAACACACCGCCGGCAGCCGGAATCCGTGTCGACTACACCGTCAATCCGAAGCTCACGCTGTCGTACGATAATTTCGTCGGCAACCTCGGAGCGGACACGTCGGCGACGCAGATGCGGTTCTACAACGACTTCATCGCGCAGTACAATCCGTCTGCCGCGTGGCAATTCGCGGCGGTCTTCGACGTGGGAACGCAGGGCCACAGCACTGCCTCGAGCGGCACGGCCACGTGGTACGGCACCGCATTCATCGCCAAGTATCACGTCACGCCGCGGGTTGCGATCGTGGGTCGCTTGGAGCGCTTCGCCGATCCGGACCAGGTGGTTGTGAAGACCGGCTTGCCGGCGTCGTTCGAAACCAACAGCGCATCGTTCGGAACCGATGTGGCACCGATGCCGCGCGTGCTATGGCGCACGGAGGTGCGTGGCTACTGGTCGAGCGGCCGGGTCTGGCCGGCGCATCGGCCCGGCGATTATTCTCGTGATGATGGGTTCGTGGTGACATCGCTTGCGCTGACGATGTGAGCGAAGTGACGGAGACCGACCACGTGGTTCCGGAGCCAGAGGTAGACGCGATGCCTCTCCCCGAGTCTGCGCCGACGCCACCCGCACCAGTCGAGCCGATAGGCGTCGAGCCGATTGGCGCGGCGGAGTTTCTCACGCTCGTGCGGCAGCGCAAGCGCGGGCGGCTCAAGGTGTACATCGGGTCGGCGGCGGGCGTCGGCAAGTCGTATCGCATGCTGCAGGAAGCGCACGATCTGAAGCGCCGCGGCGTGGACGTCGTGGTCGGATTCGTCGAAGCGCACGGCCGCGCCGATACGGCGGCGCTGATCGGCGATCTCGAGGTGGTGCCGCGCCGCAAGATCGACTATCGCGGTGTGGTGCTCGAGGAGATGGACGTCGACGCCGTGATCGCGCGCCATCCCGACGTCGCGATCGTCGATGAGCTGGCACACACGAACGTGCCCGGCTCCAAGCATCGCAAGCGCTGGGAAGACGTGCTCGAGCTGCTCGACCAGGGCGTCAACGTGATCACGGCGGTCAACGTCCAACACCTCGAGTCGCTGAACGACGTGGTTCAGCGAACGTTAGGCGTGCTGGTGCGTGAGACCGTTCCCGATTGGGTCGTGGCGCGCGCCGATCAAGTGGTGAACATCGACCTCTCGGCGGAAGATCTGCGGCAGCGGCTGGTCGAGGGAAAAATCTATGGCCGCGAGCGGATCCCCGCGGCGCTCGAGAACTTCTTCACCGAGGAGAACCTGACCACGCTCCGCGAGCTGGCCTTACGCGAGGTGGCGAGCTCGGTGGACCGCGTGCGCGAGGACATCGTGCGCCGCGAAGAGGGTGGAAGCGCGGAGCCGGCGAAGACGGCGGATCGGATCATGGTTGCGATGTCGAGCAACCCGCCGCGCACGGCGGCGTTGTTGCGTAAGGCGAGCCGGATTGCGGGCCGGCTCAACTCGGACTGGTACTGCGTCTACGTGCAGACACCGGACGAGCGCGCGGACCGCATCGACGCGACGGTGCAGCGCCGGTTGGTGAACAACATTCAGATGGCGCAGGCGATGGGGGCGGAAGTGGTAAAGCTCGAGGGCGACGACGTCGCAGCGGCGATTTCGCGCTTCGCGCGTGAGCGGCGCGTATCGCTTCTCATCGTGGGGAAGACCACCCGATCATGGTGGCACCGCATGTGGCACGGCTCCGTAGTGGACAAGCTGGTGCAGGCGACGGACGGGCTGGACGTGCTCGTCGTTTCGTTCGATGAGCCGGCGCCTAACGGTGGCCGCCGAGCGGAGACCGACGATGCCTGACGCCGGGCGGCCGAGCGCGACCGGGGTGCACACGTGAGAGTGGGCCAGCGGCTCGTGCTCGCGGTCACGCCGGCGGTGGTCGGGCTGCTGATCATAGCCGCCCTTGCATCGGCGGGTCGGGCGCGTGCGGCGCCGGATGTCATTCTGTGGATCGCGGTCGCAGCGGCGCTCGCGACGATCGTCGTCGCGTGGGCGAGCACGCGCAGCGTGGCGGCGCGGATCGAGCGCCTGGCGGCGGCCCTGGCGTCGCAGCGGCGCGGCGCGCCATTGCCTAACGACGGCGACGGCGCCCTGCGTGCCGACGAGCTCGACGTGATCGAAGCGCGCATGCAAGGCCTCGCGACCGCCGTTGCCGCGGCACGGGACGATGGCACGCGCCGCGAACGCATGGCGGGCGAACGCGCAAACGAATATGCGACGCTCATCGATGACATCACGGGCCTCATGGGCACACGCATCGAGGAAGCACAACTGCCGCTCCACATTCTGCTGTCGAGCCCGTTCGGCGCGCTCAACGAGAACCAGGAGGAAATGCTGAGCGCCGCGCAGTCGGCGGTCGACTCGGCCGACGTCGAATTGCGCCGGCTGCGCAAACTGGTCGAGCTCGATCGCGGCGCCCTCACGCCGGTGATCCAACCGATCGGACTCGGCGAGCTGCTGCGTCCAGCGTTAGCCATCGCGCAGTCGCGCGCGGTGTCGGCGAGCGTGCAGCTGCACCTCGACATCTCCGACCGCGCGCCGCGCGTGCTTGCCGATGCGACGCTCGC
>DATNAM010000256.1:0-16626 GCA_035572595.1 Gemmatimonadaceae bacterium | reverse complement strand
GAGTTTCTGGCGTTCGATCCGATTCGTGACTCGGCGGCGTTGCGGAGGTTGGACGCGGCGTTGGATGGGCAGGTGTTCGAGGTTGGTCGAGGAAGCACGGCAGGGGAGGCCGGAGTTGGGCCAACGAGTGCAACGAAGCGTTCATTACATAAGCTGGATTCTACGCCCCTGCACGACAGCACCGAGCGTACCGTTTTCCTCTACGTCAACGGGATCGGAACTCCACAATTCGGACCGGAAGGCGCGCTCGCCACGCGTTTAGCGCTCCGGAATATTGTACTGGAAGTGCCGTTATTTGCTGACGGCTCTGTCTTCGACATTCAAAACTTCTACAACCGAACTTATTCAGAGCAGCGACCGACGCCGACACAGCAACGCTCTCACTGCGTCTCCGTGTTCGCGTCGCGGTTGGTATTCGGTTATGTCGGAGCGAACTCATTTGGGCAGTTCATGGCCGCGTGTACAGCCGATCAATCGTTTCGGCGATTTTCGGACCACGACCTCCTCGAGTGTATGCGCCAAATGCTCGCGATACTTGCAAACACCGATGCCGCTGAAATCGACGCAACCGCCTTGGCTGCTCGCATTCAGAGCATACGTGCGTTAGGCAGTCACGTCATTCTAGTACCCCACTCGCAGGGCAACTTGATGGCGAATCAGGCTATCCATCTCTTGCACTCTGTAACACACGAGTTCGATCCGGCACGCGACTCGACGTGCATCGGTCTCGTATCGTTAGCCTCTCCTACCAGCCGACGGTGGGAACTTGGAGAGCACTATATAGCTCCTATCGTTGTTCGCGGAGACCTCGTGCCGACCTTCGACAATGAGTGGCCGCCAATTGATACCGATCTGTCACATGAACTACTGGATCAACCTTCGCTTTCGACCGCATTCAAGCCCACCGGCATAATCCTGCACTCGGTTCTCGACAGCTACTTTCTACAGACACAATCTCGATCGGCGATTCGTTCTGGCTTGCGGAACGTCTACAGCGCCTGTGCGCTGGCGAGCCTCGCGACACAGCCGACGTCGTTGACGATGACTCCTGGAGGCACAGCTACGTTATCGGCGATCGCGCTGAATGCCTTCGGTGATACGTTAGGCGGGCGATCGGTGGCGTGGAGTAGCACGGCGCCCTCTGTCGTGATCGCCACTGCGACGGGGGCCCAAACGGCCGCCGCGCGCGCGATAGGAAGCGGCGGCGCGTCGATTGCCGCCACCGGCCGTTCGAGACACGCGGAGTCCGCAGTGCTCGTGACAACACCCCTGCCTGTTGCGGACCCCTTCGCGTTTTCGTATGTGGCTACATACGGCGAGGGATTTTTTGGCGACGATCAGCATCTGAGCGGAACAGTTGGCCACCCAGGCGCCGTGCCGATACCCGCCGGCACTTTGCGGCTATCGTTCTCCGCACAAACGGGACGGCTTGTCGCCGCGGTCAACGCGTCGCTTTTCACGGTCGGTACTGCAGGTCGTGATACGGTGACGCTCGGTGGCAATACCGGGTCCTCCTATCGTCTCGTATGGAACGAGGAACGAACCCGCCTTACGGGAACCCTCGACACGCTGATCTGGGTCTTTCACGTTGGGTTCGTTCGCGTGGTACGGCCGGTAACCTTTGAACGCCAGCCGAGTTGATGAAGAGAGACCACCCAACAGCCCGATCATTGGCCAAGGTTCTGGGTATCGCGTGTTGCCTCGCGCCGGGCGCCTGCAAGCGTCCGGCGCACAACGGCGGGCAACCCGCGCCACATAGCGTCGCGCAATACCCGCACGCCATCGATCGCTTCATAGGCTTGGTCAGGCGCCAGTTGTCGGATGTCGATCCATTGCAGACTGAACAAGAATTGACGTGCGAAAGCGAACGCATCGCACGTTCGTTAGGTGGAGCAGAAGCCCTTGCCAGAATTCGGACGGCACTCGACACAGCCTATCCAAGGCGCAGTGACACTGTTGCGTTAGGCATGTTAGAGCAGCATTTGGCCGGTCACTCGTTTGGCGCCGGCAACCACGTCTGCGATTCGTTGATCGCCGCTGCCAACCGCGAAGAGCCAATCGTCCCCGAGGGACAGCTCAAACCGTAGATCGACTACCGTACCGCCGCCGCACTGGCGGCAAGCGCGGCGAGCGTCTCGTCGTCGAGTCGATGGCCACCGGTGAACGACACCGTGCGCGCGGCAATCGACGCTCGTGCGAGACGCTCGCCCTGCTCGGCGACCGACGCCGGCGTCGTCAGACCATCGTCGCTGCCGGCAACGATGAGCATCTCCATCGACGATGTTTCCGCACGTCGCTTCATCGCCGCCGGTGACCTGAGTGATTCGAGATCCAGATCGTGCGGCACGAGTCCACCCCACATGATCAGGCGATCGGTGGCAGTTTGTCCCTGCGCAACCCAGCGGCACGCCGTCGCCACTCCCTGCGAGAAACCAAGTGTGACAATCCGCGGCAGTTTGCCGCCCACATCGCGGCGAATCTGATCGGCGAGCGCGTCGAGATATTCGATGTAATCCTCGATCTCGCTCAGCCGATCTTCACGTGTCATCCACGACGCGCCGACGGCCGAGTGCACGTGGCTTGCGGTGGCGGTGTCGAGATAGAAACGCGACAGCGCCTCGGGCGCGACGATGAGCCGGCGGCCATCGTTCAGCACCTCGAAGTGGCGCAGGAAACGCGACGCGAGCTGCCCATAGCCGTGCAATACGAACCACACCTCGCTCGGACCGCGCTGCGCGTCGCCGAGGGTGAAGAAGCGGGCCGTTCGCCCGATGGGGAGGTGATGCTCGCGCATCATGCGCGAACAGTGTCCGAGAACCGGTGCGTCGTCAATGCCGGACGCGGCTCTCGGTCCTGGTGGCAGCGTGCGTAAGGCGCGACCACGACGCGCCCGCGAACGATCAGCGGAGCGCGCGGAAGTCGACCAGTTCGATATCGCCGCGCCGGAGTCGGTCGAGCACGGCCGGCGACGTGAGCGCCGCCAACTCGCTCTCCCGTTGCCACGTGTACGTGTCCATCGAGGCCAGCATCGCATCGGGATGGCCGGGATGCACCATGAGCTCGGTGATGCCGGGTTCGAGGCGGTCGAGCGCGCGCACGAGCTTGCGCTCGACGTCGCGGCCGCCCTGGAGCGACATTCCGATGAAGTGGTCGGGGTATCGGAGCGCCGGCGCCTCTCGCCTAACGGTCGCCCAACTGAGCGCGACGGCGGCGTTGGTGGCGAGGCGCGGCATCGCGAGCGGCGTGCGATGCAGCGATTCGGCGGGCCAGCGCATCGCGTGGACGCCGGCGCGGACGGCGGCGGCGGCGATCGGCGGCCACAACTGCGGCACGGCGTGGGTGTGCATGTGGCTGTCGACGTGCGTCGCTGCGATGCCCGCGCCGCGAACGACGGCGATCTGCGCATCGCACTCGGCGCCGACCTCGTCGGGATCGATGCGGCCGGCAAGCGCGCGGGCGACGAGCGCGGGCAACCGGTGGAATTCGCCGGTCCGCTTGTTGGTGAGCGACGGCACGCGCGTCAGCGGCCGACCCTGCACGAGATTGAGGTGGACGCCTACGCCTAACGCAGCAGATCCGTCGTGCACGGCGCGGACCGCGTCGGCGAGCGCGGGCATGTTGGCGAGCAGCGTCGCGGACGAGATCGCGCCGGCGCGATGTGCTTCGACGATGCCTTGCGTCACGCCGGCGGTATATCCGAAGTCGTCGGCGTTGATGATGAGCCGGCGACCGTCAGTCGTAGCGCCTCCGCCACTCGTTGGTCCGGATGCGGAACAGGTCGCGCGCCATGTCGGCGGCGTCCTTGACGAAGCGCACGGTGGTGGGCTCGTCATCATAGCGGAAATTGACGGCGACCTGTTGAATCGCGAGCGCGTACTTGCGCGCGATGAACAGCGCCTCGACGTCGAAGCCAAAGCGGTCGATCGTTAGGCGGGGGAACACGATGTCGGCCGCGGCGGCGGTGAAGCCCTTGAGACCGGCCTGCGTGTCGCGCACGCGCGGAATGAGCGTCCATCGGACGAGCGCGTTGAACAAGCGGCTCATCACGTGGCGCGTGTAGAGATAGGAGAAAAAGGTCGGACTCATGAGATAGCGCGACTCCGGCAGCACCCGGCACGCGACGGCGACGTCGGCGCCGCCAAGCAGCGCAAAGAAAATTTTATCGATCTCGGTGGTCGGATACGCCAGGTCCTGATCGGTAAACACGCGAAACGCGCCCCGGGCCGCGCGCATGCCGCGCGCGACCGAGTAGCCCTTGCCCATGTTGCGCTCGTTGTGCAGCACGCTCACACACGGGGCTTCCTCGGCGAACGCGTCGAGCGCGCGCGCGACCGCATCGTCGCTGTGGTCGTCGACGAAGATCAACTCCCACGAGTACGGCCGCGTGCGCACGAACTCCCGCAACTGATCGAGTACCGCCGGCAATCGCGCGGCGCCGTTGTACACGGGAACGATCAGCGAGAGCTGCGGCGGCCTGGGCGCAAAGGAATCTTTGGGACTCACGCGTGGGGCGGTTAGACGAGTGAACCGCGACAGAGAGTCCCCAATATACTGTCGACAAATCCACTGCATTGGGACGAGCCCGCCACGCCGTTGTGGTCGAGCTCGCCAGGCCGCCGGGCGTCGGGGCACAGCCGGCGGGCGCGGCTTTGGCGCCGGCGCCGCATGCCCCTCGGACGGGCGCGCTTTCCGTTAGGCGCGCCCTGGTCCTAACGCGACGCGGTCAGGCAGGTCGAGGGGCGCGCGGAACGAGGCGGAGCACCGCGGCGCGCGGCGCATAGAGGTCCGCGCGGGTGCGCGGCAGCGCGACGTGGCCGCACGCGTCCGGTTTGGCGAACAGCACCTGGTCCAGCCCGATCTGGCCGCTCGCGAACGCGTGCGCGGACGCCGCCATGTACAGCCGCCACACCCGGTACGCCTGCTCGCCGACGAGCGCCACCGCGGTCTCGCGCGTGTTCTCCAAGCGCTGGACCCAGTGTCGGAGCGTGAGCGCGTAGTGCTCGCGCAGCGACTCGACGTCGCGCGCTTCGAGACCGGCCTGTTCGCCGCATCGGACCGCGGTCTCCAACGGGACGAGCTCGCCATCGGGGAACACGTACCGCTGGATGAACGTGCCCTGGCGCCACGCGAGGCGCCGGGCGCGGGCACGCACGCCCGTGCCGAACGACTGGACGCGAACGATGCCGTGATTGAGGAACAGGCCGCCGGCTTTCGTTAGGCGCGCGGCGGCGCGGAAATACTCGGCCTGGTGCGAGCGCCCGACGTGCTCGAACATGCCGACGCTCACCACCTTGTCGAACGGCGCCGATGGGTCGAGATCGCGGTAATCGCAGACGGCGACGCGGCACCGTCCGTCGAGACCGTCGGCGTGGATGCGCCGTCGCGCAAACGCCGCCTGCTGCTCGCTCAGCGTGATGCCGGTCGCATCGACGCCGTAGTTGCGCGTAGCGTGGCGGATGAGGCCGCCCCACCCGCAGCCGATGTCGAGCAGGCGCTCGCCGGGACGCAGTCGGAGTTTCCGGCAGAGGAGATCGAGCTTGGCATGCTGCGCCGCGTCGATGTCTTCGGCGCCGGTAATGAAGTACGCGCAGGAGTACACCAGGTCGCGGTCCAACCACAGCGCGTAGAAGTCGTTGCCGACATCGTAATGCGATCTGACCGCGGCGCGGTCGCGGCGTCGCGAATGGCGCCAGCCCTGACGTGAAAGTCCCGGTCGGCGCTGCTGCGCTTCTTCGCCGGCATGCTCGCGCGGTAAGGCGAGGAGCGTGCGCACGACGCGCAGCACATTGCCAGGCGATGCAAGGCGGTGCCGCAACACGTCGCCCAACTCCACCGCGGCTTCCATGTTGCCCTCGATGTCGATGTCGCCGCGCACATACGCCTCACCCAAATGCAATTCGGACGGCGCGAGGAACGCGCGCTTGAGCGCGCCGGGCGAACGAACCACGAGCGTGAACGCGGGCGGCGGCGAGTCGACGCCCAAGGGGCGATCGACGACGCCATCCCAATAGCGCACGGCGAAGCGGCGTGTCTCGGGGAGTCCGAAGAGCGCCGAGATGGCCGCGCGCGCACGTTCGCGCTCGCGCACATGGCGCGCGCCGACGGGCGGCGAGACCTCGTGTGTCCAAATCGGTGTGTTGGGCTCGATCGACACCGGAACCGCGCGTGCTTCGTCGCTCCGCGGCCGCGTGTCTCGAGTGAGTGGGGACCCTTCGGTGCGGCGCGTTCCGACGTCGCGCCCTCGGCCCGCGCCATCGACATCCTCCGTGCCGTCGGCGCGATCGTTCCGGTCGTTCGTCTCAGCCTTCATCGTTCCCTCCTCCGCCGTTCCCCTTCGGGCGCGCCTCACACGCGCGTTCCGTTGGGCATCTTCCCGTCTGGCGCAGGTCGCGCAGCCTGCTTAGTTTACCCCCGCCCTTCGCCGCGCAACCCATCGCGTCCATCGCTCGTCCATCGACGGGTCATCATTGATCTTCACTTCCGCATCACGCCTGCCGCGTTTCATGCATCGTCGTCTGTTCCACGTAGTCGCCGGACTCGCCGCGTGTGCGCTGGGCATCATGCCCGCAACCGCCGCCGCGCAATCCCTTCGCGGATCCCACCAGAGCGTCCGATACGCGTACGCCTACGCGAATCACCACGATCTCAACCTCTATCACACCGCCGCCGAGCTCCGCCGCGCGGTGCGCGACGGCGATCTGGTGCGCCTCACGCCCAACGGGCACTACACGCTGCATCGCGTCAGCTATCCGTACGTCACACCCACCACCCGGGCGTTCGTCGAACGTCTGGCCGACGAATACTCTCAAGCATGCGGCGCGCCACTCGAGATCACGAGCGCAGTTCGTCCGACGCGCCGCCAGCCATCGAATAGCTCTCCATTGTCGGTGCATCCGGCGGGTATCGCGTTGGATCTGCACCGTCCGGCTGGCCGCTGTCTCACCTGGCTCAGACACACGCTGTTGACGCTCGAGGCGGAGCACGTGGTGGATGCGACCGAGGAACACCATCCGGCGCACTTCCACGTCATCGTGTTCGGCGAGTCGTACCGGCGCTATCTCGCGTCGCGCTGAGTCAGCGCGCGAAGACGCGCGCCGCGCATCTTCCAAAAACCCGAGGCACTGCACGCGCCCACCACGGCCCCGCGCCCACAAAGAAGTGTTCGCGGGAACCGTGTGCTCTCCCGTTGCGCCGGTCGTCTCATAAAATAGATTGGGTCCCATTCAACCGCCGTCAAGTCCCCACCCCACAGGAGCGCTGTTTATGTACCGCAAGAGCCTCGCCCCAGCGGCGCTGCTCGCCGTCTCGACGATGCTGTCGGCATGTCACCACGCGCCGCAACAAGTCGCGCAAGCGCCGGCCCCGGCGCCTGCTCCGGCTCCCACGCCCGCACCGGCGGCGCCGCCGGCGGATCACAGCGCGGACAGCGCGAAAGCCGCGCAAGAGCGCCTGGCGCAGGCGCGTTCCACCATCGAGGAGCGCATTCACTTCGACTTCGACAAGTCGGACATCCTCGCCGACGACAAGTCGATCCTCGATGCCAAGCTGCCGATTCTCCGCGCGAATCCGAACATGCGCATTCGCATCGAAGGCAACTGCGATGACCGCGGCTCGGAGGAGTACAACCTCGCGTTGGGCCAGCGCCGTGCGGCCGCCGCGAAGCGGTATCTCACGGACTTCGGCATCGACGCGGGCCGCATCGACATCATTTCGTACGGCCACGAGAAGCCGATGTGCACGCAGGATTCCGAAGACTGCTGGTCGCAGAACCGGCGCGATGAATTCGTGATCATCGCCGGCGGCGACAACATCGTGTCGATGGCGGATCGCGAGACCACCCTCGCGTTGCGTTAGGCAGGAGCATCGGCGCCCGCGCGTCCGACGGCCGGGGCGCGCGGGCAGGGGCGATCCGCCGGATCACGCGTCCGGCGCCGCCTCACAGGCCGGCGCGAGCGTCATGTCGCTCGCGCGGTTGCTCGTGTACCTTTCCCGGGCACCGTTTCGCGAGCCGTGTATGAGCCCCGAGCCGTCCGCTCTCTCGCCTGCTCCATCAGCGATCCAACGCGAGCAGGTCGTGCAGCGTTTGTGCAGTCATTTCGCGAGCAACCATCTCACGATGGACGAGCTCGAGCAGCGCATCGACCAGGCGTACAAAGCCCCGTCGGTCGCCGACCTCGATGCGCTCGTCACGGGACTCCCCGTGCTGGCGGACGAGCCCCCACCTGTATCGCCCACGGCGCTCGCGTCGCCGAGTGCATCGCCGCTGCCGACGAGCGTCCCGGAGCGCGATGTGCTGATCGGCATCATGAGCGGGCACACGCGCCGCGGCCCGTGGACCGTCCCGCGTCATCTCAAAGTGTTCACCGTGATGGGCGGCATTGTGCTCGACTTGCGCGAGGCGCTCATCGCGCCGGGCGTTTCGGAGATCGAGATCACGGCGATCATGGCGGGTGTCGAGATCTTCGTGCCGCCGGGTGTCCGCATCGAATGCACGGGCTCGGCGTTCATGGGGGCGTTCGAGGTTGACCAACGGGCGCAATCGCTGGCGGCCGCGGGCGACGATCGCGTCATCCGCGTGACCGGCTTCGCGATGATGGCCGGCGTGGACGCCAAGGTTCGCCCGCCGCGCGGCACGCCCCGGCTAACGGACTGAGTCGTCGTCAGCCGCGCGCAGCGAGATCCGGGCGAAGGGTCGTTGCGTCACGCAGATAGACGGGTCGCGTCCGCTGATCGTCGCGCGGGACGTCCACGTGCATCAGCACGCGGATGCAGCGCGGCAGTCCATCGGGCACGGCGATCTCCGACATGCAGAGGACGGGCACGCGCTGCCAGCCCAGCGCGCGCGCAGCGGGCGACGGATCCGCGCTGGTGAGATCGCGCGTCGTGGTGAAGATGATGCTCACGATCTGCGACGGATCGAGTGCATTGCGCTCGAGCATCGCGGCCAGGAGTTCGCGTGTGGCGGCGAGCAGCTGGGCGGACTCATCACGCGCGACGGTGGTGGCGCCGCGCAGCGCGCGGAGGCTGCGCGGCGCGATGACCGGCTCGTTGGTCGGCGGCGATGTCGCGGCCACGGCACTCCTCGTTGATCGTTAGGCGCAGAGCGGCCGCCTGGGGTGCGGCCGGGGTGCGGCACGCTTCGCGCCTCCGAGACCGCGCATTACATTCGGAATGACGTCCCGGCGAACGTATGCCAGGGGCGGAACGCACTGTCAAGCGGGAGTCTCTGGAGCGTGAGGGGAGCGGGGTCATGCGCATAGCGATCATTGGTGCGGGTCACGTGGGCGGGACGCTGGGCCGCCGGTGGGCGACGATGCCGGGAGCCAAGCACACGGTGACGTTCGGGCTCCGGGAGGGCGACGATCCGGACCAGCAGTTAGGCGAATTCATCGAGACGTCGGGCGGCGCGGCGCGCGCGGCGCCGGTGCGGGACGCGGCGCGCGACGCCGAGGTCGTGGTGTTCGCGACGCCCTGGAAGGCGACCCGCGACGCGGTGGCGAGCGCCGGCTCGCTCTCCGGCAAGATCGTGATCGACTGCACCAATCCCTTCGCCGCTGGCCTAACGGGCCTCGACGTGCCCGACGCCAAGTCGGCTGCGGAAGAAGTGGCGGGGTGGGCGCCGGGCGCGCGCGTCGTGAAGGCGTTCAACACGATGGGGTTCAACATCATGGCCAATCCGGTATTCCCGGAAGGACCGGCCACGATGTTCTACTGCGGCGACGACGCGTCGGCGAAGCGCGTGGTGCACGGCTTGGCGCAGGAGCTCGGCTTCGACGCGATCGACGCGGGTCCGTTGCATCGCGCGCGCGTGCTCGAGGGAATGGCGCTGCTCTGGGTGAGTCTCGCCATGGGGGGCATCTCGGGCGGCGCCGAGCTGGGCCGCGACATCGCGTTCCGGCTGGCGCGCCGGAAATCGAACGCCTGAGGCGCCGGGCTTGACATAGGGCTGGGGGGTATCGATGCTTCGGATGTACCCCATGGGGGTATGTCCCTTTTTCCGGAGCATCGTATGGAGCGCGTTTCGGTCCAGATCGACGGCATGTCGTGCGGCCATTGCGTGGCCGCCGTGGAGCGCGCATTGCGCGCGCTGCCGGGCGTCGATGTCGAGCAGGTCGCGATGGGATCGGCGACCGTCGCGTACGACCCCGCTGTCGTTTCGTTGGATCGCATCCATGCCGCCGTGCGCGCGGTGGGCTATGCGCCGCGCGCGGGCACGGCGGGCGCCGGGTCGCGATGAGCGCCGCGTCGCTGGCCGTCATTGCGTTAGGCATTGCCGGCGTGGCCTGGGTAGGTTGGTACTTCCGCCTCTTCTCCCGGCGGTAGCGTGGGCACCGTCGCGCGCCCCAAGGGCGAGACCATCACCATTCCGGTGAGCGGGATGACCTGTGCCGCGTGCTCGGGCCGCGTGCAGCGCGCGCTCGCGTCGCGGCCGGGCGTCGAGCACGCGGCCGTGAATCTGCTCACGGGCAGCGCCACCGTCACGTACGATCCGGAAAACTCGAGCGCGGACGATCTCGTGGATGCGGTGCGCGCCACGGGCTACGGCGCCGAGCTCCCGCACGCCTCTGACGCCGATGCCGGCGCATCGCACGCCGCGCACGTACACGCCCAGCAGGAGGACGCGCGCGTCGTCGCGCGGCGCGCGGCGTTCGCGATCGGCGCCGCCGCCCTTGCGATGGTCCTGTCGATGGCGTTGGACACAAGCGCCGCCGCAGCCGGCGCGCCCGGTACCGTGGACCCGTTCATGCGCTGGACGATGGCGCGCCTCATGCCGCTCCTCTCGCGCGCGGCGCCCTGGCTTTTCACCGTTCCGCGCACGGTGCTCCTCGGGTCCCTCCTCGGCGTGACCCTGTTGGTGATGGGATGGACCGGGCGGGAGTTCTATACGCGGGCGTGGGTGGCGTTCCGCCACCGCGGCGCCGACATGAACACGCTCATCGCCGTCGGGACGGGCGCGGCGTTTCTCTATTCGCTCGTTGCCACGGTTGCACCGGGATGGTTCGCCGCGCACGGCGTGTCGCCCGATGTGTATTACGAGGCCGTGGACTTCATCCTCGCGCTCATTCTGTTAGGCAACGCCCTGGAGGCGCGGGCGACGCAGCGGACCTCGGCGGCGCTGCACGCGCTGGCCGCGCTGCAGCCGCCGGTCGCGCGCGTGCTGGTGGATGGCGTGGAGCGCGAGCAACCGGTGGACCAGGTGAGACGAGGCGACGTGATCGTGGTGCGCCCCGGCGAGCGGCTCCCGGTGGACGGCCGGGTGATCGCCGGCGAGAGCGCGGTGAACGAATCGATGCTCACCGGCGAATCGATGCCGGTCGCCAAACGCGAGGGCGACGCGGTGATCGGTGCGACGATCAACGGAACCGGCGCCTTCCGCTACCGCGCCACGTCGTTAGGCACGGAGAGCGTGCTGGCGCGGATCGTTCGATTGGTCCGCGACGCGCAGGCGACGCGGGCGCCGATCCAGGCGCTGGCGGATCGCGTCAGTGCGGTGTTCGTGCCGGTGGTACTCCAACTTGCGATCGTGACCTTCGTGGTCTGGTTCGTGTTGCTGAATGGCGGCGCGACGGCCACGGTGACGGCAGCGGTCCGCGCGTTCGCGGCCGCCGTGGCCGTGCTGGTGATCGCGTGCCCGTGCGCGATGGGACTCGCCGTCCCGACGGCGGTGATGGTGGCTACGGGCCGGGCGGCTCAGTTAGGCCTGCTCATCAAGGGCGGCGAGGCGCTCCAGCGCGCCGGCGACGTGCGCACGGTGGTGCTCGACAAGACCGGGACGATCACCACGGGCACGCCGGCGGTGACGGACGTCATCCCCGCGCCGGGATCGCGCCGGCCCGTGGCGGACCTCGTGCGCTTGGCGGCATCGGTCGAACGGGCGAGCGAGCACCCGGTCGCGGCGGCGATCGTACGGCATGCAGGCGGCGACGCGCCACTGCCGGAAGCCGCCGATTTCGAGTCGCTCACCGGCCTGGGCGCGCGCGGCACGGTCGACGGCGTTTCGGTGGCGGCCGGCAACGCCGCGTTCATGGCATCGTTAGGCATCGACGCGTCGGCCCTCGACGCACCGGCCGCGCGCCTCACTGACGATGCCAAGAGCCTCGTCTACGTGGCCGTGGACGGCACCGTCGCCGGCCTCATCGCGGTGGCCGACCCCGTTCGCCCGACATCGCGCGACGCCGTCGCCGCGCTCGCGGCGCTTGGCATGCGCGTCGTGCTGCTCACCGGGGACAATGCACGCACGGCACGGGCCGTTGCACGCGCCGTCGGCATCGACGATGTGCGCGCCGGTCTCCTGCCCCAAGGCAAAGTCGCCGAGATCGAGCGCATCAAGCGCGAGCGCGGCGGCGCGATCGCGATGGTCGGCGATGGCGTCAACGACGCCCCGGCCCTGGCGCGCGCCGATGTCGGAATCGCCGTCGGCTGGGGCAGCGGCACCGACGTCGCGGCGGAGGCGAGCGACATCACGCTCATGCGCGGCGGCGTGGAAGCGGTCGTCACGGCCATCGCGCTCTCGCGGCGCACCATGCGAACGATGCGACAGAATCTCGGTTGGGCATTCGCGTACAACATCATTGGTATTCCGATCGCCGCCGGCGTGTTGTATCCGGCGTTCGGCGTGCTCCTGAGCCCCGTATTGGCGAGCGCCGCGATGGCGTTCAGCTCCGTTAGCGTCGTCACCAACAGTCTGCGCCTCCGCAGCGCCGCGCTCGACTGACGTCGGTCACTCACCACCGCATTCGAGAGAACCCGCACCATGCCGAAGACCGCGCGACACGTGGAGTCGGACGTGAAGGCCCGCAATCTGACCCGTCTGCGCCGCATCGAAGGGCAGGTTCGAGGCTTGCAGCGCATGGTCGAACAGGACCGGTACTGCGCCGACATCATGACACAAATTTCGTCGGTGCAGGAGGCGCTGCGCGCGGTCGGAAAGGAACTCATGCGCAATCACTTGAAGCACTGCGCGACCGAGGCGATCCGCGCCGGGAATAGCGAAGCCAACGCGATGTACGACGAGCTGATCGACCTGATTTACGCGCGCACTCGGTAAAGCATGCCGGGGCACGGGCTGTCGGACGCTGCACGAAAGCACGACGCATGGCCCGATTCTCGCTCGGCTCCTCCGATTGAGACCGGCGTCCGCGCTGCAGAGCGGCATGTGCGGGGGCAGGATGGCAGGGAGAGGGTCGGGGGAAACCGCGAGGCAGGCAGAGGATTCGTGGGCCGTGTTTCGAAGGGCGCCGCTCATGGCGGTAGGCACGCGAGCAACACCCGCGAGCGCACTGCGCGCACGCGGCGCGCGCAAGATCTCGTGTGCCAATTCATCGAGCATCTCGCCGAGTTGGCCATTATCGCCGTCGACCCGCGCGCTGCCATCCTGAGTTGGAATCAAGGCGCTGAGCGCGACACGGGATTTACGGCGGCCGAGATGATCGGCGAGCCGATGACGCGCCTCTACACGCCGCAGGACCTCGCGAACAACGCGCCGGCGCGCGATCTCGAGCAGGCGATGTCCGTTGGGCATTTCGAGACAGCCGCGTGGCGCATGCGGAAAGACGGCTCCCAGTATTGGGCGAGAGTCGTCGTGACGCCGCTGTACGAACAGGATCACGCGTTGGCGGGATTCGGCGTCGTCGTCCAGGATCTCACGAGCCAGCGGGACATGGAGCGCCAGCAGTACGAGCACGCACTACAACTGTCGGCGCGCGACGCAGCGCGCGCCGAGGCCGAGCGGCGTGCGAACGATCTCTCCGATCTCGTCCAGCAGATCAGCGCGCAAGCCACGGAGCTGGACCGGCGGCGTATCGAAGCCGATTCCGCGAATCGCACCAAGAGCGATTTTCTGGCGGTGATGTCGCACGAGCTGCTCACGCCGCTCAACGCGATCGGCGGCTATGCATCGCTCCTGGCGATGGGGCTTCGCGGTCCGCTGACGCCGGAACAGCGCGGCGACGTCGATCGGATTCGCGGCAGCCAACTGCACCTCATCGGCTTGATCAACGATCTGCTGAACTTGAGCCGCATCGAGGCCGGACACGTCCCGTTCAGCGTCGACGACGTGGTCGTGTCGGACGTGGTCCGCGAAGTGACGGACACCATGGCGCCGCAGGTGCTGGCGCGGCATCTGGTCGAGGAGCGCGTCGAGTGCACGGACGGCGTGGTGGCCCGGGCCGACCGTGCGAAGGTCGAGCAGATTCTGCTCAACCTCCTGTCCAACGCGGTCAAGTACACGCCCCCGGGCGGCCACCTCACCTGGACGTGCTCGGCCGTCGGCGACCGCGTGCGCCTAACGATTCGCGACACGGGACGCGGCATTCCCGCGGACCGCCTGGCGGACATCTTCGAGCCGTTCGTCCAGGTTGGACGGGGGTTCGCGCGCCCGGACGAAGGCGCTGGGTTAGGCCTGGCGATCAGCCGCGACCTGGCGCGCGCCATGGGCGGCGACCTGACCGTGGAAAGCGCGCCGAGCGTCGGGTCGGCCTTTACGCTGGATCTGCCGCGGGCGCGTTAGGAGCAGGAGCCGCGGGCGCCGGATCGTCGAGCGCGGCGGCCATCGCCTCGAGATCGATGCCCTCGCAGCGAATGCGCAGATCGTAGTAGACCACCGTGTGCGGAATGTGGACGATGGGCAGGATCGCGAGCGTGCCGATCATCACCACTAGCGTGTCGACGCGCGGCGGAATGTAGACGTGCCGCGTGGCCACCCCCCACAGCCACGTATTCAGCGACACGATCGTGAGCCTCAGGATCTCGAAGCCTAACAAAGCGGCAAGGGCCACCCCGAGAATGTGGCGCACGTTGCCGCGCGCCAATGCCAGCGACCGGTCGATCGCGCCGCTCGTCCCCACGTCCTCGAGCGCGTACGCGGGAATGGCGGTGTACATCCAGGCGACCATGACGAACACACCCACGATCAGCCCGACGAGGCCGAGCAGGCAGGTCAGCACCACCACCACCTGCACCGCAATCAGGCCCGGCCAACGCGGCAGCGTCCGGCGCACCGCATCGCCTAACGACACCGGCGCGCCGGTGAAGTCCTGCGCGACCAGCCACGCATCGATCGCAATCGCGAGCGGCGCCGCCAATCCCGTGGCATACGTGACATACGTGATATGCGCGCGCGATACGAAGACGGCGACCACCAGAAACGGTGCGATCGGGATGAGCTCGGCCAGAAAGAAGTCCCAATACCGGCGGCGGAGGATGGCGATGGTCGCGTCGATGAGGCCGGTCGCCGGACGCGCGTGCAACGCGATGGGGGGCATGCGTTGTCTAAAGGAAGTGGTTAGGAACAGACGGCGGAAGGACGATGGTACACCCAGGTGCTACCCGCTGTCGAGAGGGGCGCCGAAACAGCGCCGTCGCTCCACTCGTACCGATCACCATGAGCCAACTCACCGACGGAGCCATCAGAGGATGACGCATCACGTTGCGGGCGTGGTACTCGATCGCCGGGCACGAGCCATCGCGGCCTCCGTGTCACGGATCATGCAGCTACGGGACGGCCTGCGCGGTGCTGCGGAGGGTGCGGCACGGCCGTTCGTGGACGTCGAGTGCGGGGACGGGCGGCTGGCGGCGTCCGTTTCGGCGCGCACGACGCGGCGCGCGTTAGGCGTCGACGCCTCGCCGGCGGGGCGCGCGGCCATTCCGATGGTCGCCGGCGCGGGGGAACGGCTGCCCTTCCCCGACGGCGCCGCGGCCTACGTGATATTGGCCGACGTCCTCCGGCGCGCGACCGACCCCGAAGCGACGTTGCGCGAAGCGCTGCGCGTCGGCCGCCACGGCGTGTTTCTCATCGAGCTACTGGTGCGCCGTCGCGGCGATCGCCTGCTGCTCGGCGCGCTCGACGCCGCCAGCGGGTCGGGACGCGCGCCGCACTATCGAACCGAGCGCCAATGGTGGGAGATGGCCGAGCGCGCGGGCGCCCAGGTGACGCACTGGGAGCGGCTGCGCGACGCGTATGCGCCGCCCGCGTCGTGGCTCGTGGGCCGCGACCTGCACGTGGTGATGGTCCTCGAGCCCCTGCCCAAGCCTGCGGCGCCCGCGGCCTAACGCATCACTCGGCGCGTGCCGCGGGGAGGGTCCAGGAGTCCAATGAATCACTCGGCGCGCATGGTCTCGGCGGGGTCGATGGCCGCGGCGCGACGCGCCGGCGCCCAACTGGCGACGAATGCAACCGCGAGCAGGGCCACGATCACCACGCCTAACGTCGCCGGGTCGGTGGCACTCACCTGATAGAGCGTCGCCGACAACCAGCGCGTCGCGATCAGCGCCACCACCACGCCCGCGGCCGCGCCCAGCGCCGCGTGCGTCATCCCGCGCCGCACGAACATCCGCGTCACCGCGTCGCGGCCTGCGCCTAACGCAAGGCGCACCCCGATCTCGCGGCGCCGCATGCTCACCGTGTAGGAGAGCGTGCCGAAGATGCCGATCGCCGCGAGGAGCACGGCGGCCAGCGCGAATGCCCCGACCAACGTGGCGGCATGGCGCGGATCGGCCATCGACGCCGCGACGCGTTCAGCCATAGGCTGTGGGTCGGCCAGCGTCACCCCCGGCTCCACCGCGCGCAGCGCGGCGCTCACGCCCGGGATCACTTCGGTCGGTGTGCCCCGCGTCCGCACGAACAGA
>DATNAM010000255.1:0-5060 GCA_035572595.1 Gemmatimonadaceae bacterium | reverse complement strand
ATCCGCGAGGACAATCTTCGGACGGCCGCGGTGCCGTACGTGTACGCGTGCATGGGACCGGGCGAGTGGCCCGACCCGGAGTACGTGGTGCGCACCGCCGGCAATCCGCGCGCGATCCTCTCATCGATTCGCGCGGTGGTGCACGGCGTGGACCCGACGCGAGCCGTGTTCGGCCTCACGACGCTCGAGGACAACGTGGACGCGACGCTCGGCCAGACGCGTCTCCAGACCGGCATCATCTCGGCCTTCGGCGTCGCCGCGGTCGCGCTGGCGATGATCGGCTTGTACGGACTCGTGGCGCTGGCGGTGACGACGCGCCGTCGCGAGATTGGCATCCGGATCGCGCTTGGCGCCGAGCCGGGGCGCGTGGTGCGCGAGCTGGCGGCGCGCGTCGGGTGGCTGTTGGTTGTCGGCGCGGGCGTCGGCATCGTGATGACCGTCCTCGCCCAACGCGAGCTCCGCGCGATGGTGGTGGGCGTGGCGCCGCTCGACCCGCTCACGCTCGGCGCGGCGGTGCTCGCGTTAGGCGTGGCAGCCGGGGTCGCGGCGCTGGTGCCGGCGTCGCGCGCGGCGAAGATCGACCCGGTCGATGCGATCCGCGAGAGCGAGTGATGACGCGCACAATGCCAGCGGAACGCGAGGGCCATGATCGTCCATCTCGTCGACGGGACGTACGAACTGTTTCGCCACTTCTACGGACTCCGCCGCTTCAATAAGGGCGTCGATGCGCCGTATGGCGCGGTGGTCGGCGTGCTCAACACAGTGTTGGAAATGATCGAAGGCGGCGCCACGCACGTGGGCGTCGCCACCGATCACGTGATCGAGTCGTTCCGCAACGCGTTGTGGCCGGACTACAAGACGGGCGAGGGCATCGATCCCGCGTTGTGGTCGCAGTTCCAGCCGCTCGAGGACGCGCTCCTCGCCATGGGCGTGTTCACGTGGCCGATGGTCGAGCTCGAGGCCGATGATGCGATCGCAGCCGCGGCCGCGCACGCGGACGCCGATTCGCGCGTCGAGAAAGTGTGCGTGTGGTCGCCGGACAAGGATCTCGCGCAGTGCGTGCGCGACGATCGAGTCGTGCAGGTGGACCGCAAGAGCAAAGTGATCCGCAACGCGGCCGGCGTGCGCGAAAAGTTCGGCGTGGATCCCGAGTACATACCCGACTACCTGGCGCTCACCGGCGATTCGGCGGACGGTTATCCCGGGATCCCGGGCATTGGAGCCAAGACCGCGGCGCGTCTCATCAACCGCTATGGCGCCATCGAATCCTTCCCGCCCGAAACGTTGGGTGACCAACTCGATCGCGCATTGCTGTTCAAGCGGCTGGCCACGCTCCGGAGCGACGCACCGGTGCTCGACGACGTGGAGGAACTGCGGTGGCTTGGCCCGACCGACCGCTTTGGAGAGTTTGTCGCGCGGTTCGAGAACAAGCGCCTGGGCGAGCGCGCGGCCAAGGCGCGGCCTGAGTAGTGGATCAGTCCGAAACGCATGGGGGTCGATGGCGCCTGGTGAATTCTGCTCTGTGCCGGCACGCGCATGGTGGGCTTCCTCGCTCTGATGACACGGATCAGATCGGATAACTGCACGGATCACAGCGGATCGCTCGGCTGCGGCGGCGAGGTCGGAGCGGCGCCTCGTCTCGGGTGTTGATGATGACGGCGTGCGACGCGCGAGCAACGCGACCCGCAGCCTTGACGGCTAAAAGTTGTCCGATACAGAGCGAGTGCGCCCACGGTGGATGCGCCAGGCGCCGAGCCGCCGAGCGATCCGCCGTGATCCGTGCAGTTATCCGATCTGATCCGTGTTAACCAGAGCGAGGAAGCCCACCATGCGCGTGCCGTGCCGCCTATCTCCACCTGACGATGCTCACGTCCACCTGACCATCGCTGCCACGATCCCAGAATTCCTCCCAATCACCCACACAATTCCTCCAGACCCACAAGCGTGATGCAAGAGATGGGGAGCCCCGGCGCGGCGGTGAGCTCGATCGCGCACGCGCGTGAAATCATCCAGGTGCGTGCGCCGGTGACTTTGGTTGTGCACCGAGCCGATCTTCTCCATCGCTTGCATCACTTTTGTTATCCTTTCAACCCTTCGTCGGTGGCGCCCCGTGTACGCCCCCCTATAGATTCACCGACTCGACTGCGCGCCGCACCTCGGTCGCCCGCAGGGTGCAGGGGCGAGCGCGCGAATCTGCTCACTCCTGTCGCGCGAAACGTGACGCGATTGACCAACTTGCAAGGCTGCTTTATGTTACAAGGCTACGCTCATGGATGAGCTGAGCGTTCCGCGACGCGGTTTCAAGCTGCTCGCGGGCACGGCGAACAAAGGGTTGGCCGATGAGATCTCGCGGTGTTTGGGCGTCGATCTCACTCGCGTCACGATCTCGCGGTTCGCCGACGGTGAGATTTTCGTCCGCATCGACGAGAACGTGCGCGGCGCGGACGTGTTCATCGTGCAGCCGACCAATCCGCCGGCGGATTCGATCATGGAGTTGCTGCTCCTGATCGATGCCGCGCGCCGGGCGTCGGCCGCACGCATTACGTGCGTGATGCCGTACTATGGATATTCGCGGCAGGATCGCAAGGATCAGCCGCGCGTCGCGATCGGTGCCAAGCTGGTGGCGAATCTGATCACGACCGCGGGCGCCAACCGTGTGTTAGGCGTCGATTTCCACCAGCACGCGTTGCAGGGGTTCTTCGACATTCCGGTCGATCACCTGTACGCGGCGCCGGTGTTCGTGTCGCACTATCGCAAGAAGCAGTTGCGCGACCTGGTGGTGGTGGCGCCGGATGTCGGCTCGGCGAAGATGGCGAGAGGATTCGCGAAGCGCTTGAACGGCACCTTCGCGATCATCGACAAGCGCCGCCCAACGGCCAACGTCGCAGAAGTCTTGAACGTGGTCGGTGAAGTGGAAGGCCGGGATTGTCTCATTCCCGACGACATGATCGATACGGCAGGAACGGTTACCGAGGCGGCGCGCGCGCTCAAGTCACTTGGCGCCAAGGACATTTACGTTTGCGCGACGCACGCGCTGCTCTCGGGACCGGCGGTCGAACGCCTAACGACAGCGCCGATTGCCGAAGTGACGGTGACGGACACGATCGCCATTCCACCGGCGCGTCGCTTCGACACGCTCAAGGTGCTGTCGGTGGGTGAATTGTTGGCCAAGGCAATCAGGTACACGCATTCGGATGAATCGGTGAGCTCGCTGTTCGAGTGACACCTCGCAACCAGTCACGAGTGATACGCACATGACGGCAACCCTCTCGGCCTCCAAGCGCAGCGACACCGGCAAAGGCGCGGCGCGCAAGCTCCGCGCGGCGCAGATGATCCCCGGCGTCATCTATGGACACAACCGCGAGCCGCTCGCGCTCTCGATGAGCAGCCGCGAGCTGGATCGCCTGCTCGATCGCATCGCGGCCGAAACCACGGTGGTCGAGCTCACGATCGACGGCGCCATGTCGCGCACGCTCATCCGCGAGATCCAGCGGCACCCGTTCAAGCGCGAGGTGCTGCACGTCGATTTCCTCGAGCTGGTGGCCGGCGAGAAGGTGACGGTCGACCTGCCGATCGTGCTCGTCGGCACGCCCGAAGGCGTGCGCACCTCGGGCGGCATCCTCGACCAGATTTTGCGCGAGATCAGCATCGAGGTGGACCCGGTGAACATGCCGAGCCACATCGAGCTCGACGTGTCTCAGTTAGGCATCAACGACTCGCTGCACGTGTCCGACCTCAAGGTGCCGGAGGGCGTCGAGATTCTCGTCGACGCCGAGTCCACGGTGTGCGTCGTGGCGCCGCCGCACGCCGAGGAAGCGCCGCCGGCGCCTGAAGCCGGCGCCGAGGGCGAGGTCGCGGCGGAGCCCGAGCTCATCCGCAAGCCGAAGGGTGAGGACGAAGAGGGCGCCGACGAGGAGAAGTGACGCTCGACGGGCGCGTCTGCGCCGCGAGTTGATCGAGGTCTTCGCGCATGAAGCTGATCGTCGGCTTGGGGAATCCCGGCCGCGAATACGAACGGACACGCCACAACGTCGGCTGGTGGGTGGTGGACCACCTGGCCGACGTTTGGCATCTCGGGGGCTGGCGCGAAGACGGCCAGGCGCTCGCGGCGTCCGGTCGGTTAGGCGCGGCGCACGTGCGCCTCGTGAAGCCGCTCACCTTCATGAACCTGAGCGGCCACGCGCTCGTGCCGTATCTCCGCCGGCCGGGGTTCGACCCCGCCGCCGATCTGCTGGTGGTGGTGGACGACGTCGCGCTCCCGGTTGGGCGCATCCGGTTGCGGGCCAACGGTAGCGCGGGCGGCCACAATGGGCTCAAGAGCATCGAGCACGAGATCGGCGGCCGCGAGTACGCGCGGTTGCGCGTCGGGGTGCGTCCCGTGGATCCCGACCGTCCGATCGGGGAGCTCGCCAATTTCGTGTTGTCGCCGTTCGGCTCGGCCGACCGCGACGTGGTGGTGTCGCTCTATCCGCAGGTGACGGCGGCCATCGAAACGTGGGTCCACGACGGCATCGGGGTCGCGATGAACCGCTTCAACGCGGACGCGACGGCCTGACCTTTTTTCACATCGACTCGTTCACGCCGCATGCTCTCGCTCGCCATCGTCGGTCTGCCTAACGTCGGCAAGTCCACGCTGTTCAACGCGCTCACCGCCGCCAAAGCGGACGCGGCGAACTATCCCTTCTGCACCGTCGAGCCCAACGTCGGCATCGTCGAGGTGCCCGACCCGCGTCTGGCGACGCTCGCCCAAATCGTCCAGCCCAAGAAAGTCGTGCCGGCCGTGGTGCAGTTCGTGGACGTGGCCGGTCTGGTGAAGGGGGCGTCGAGCGGCGAAGGGTTAGGCAACAAGTTCCTGGCCAACATCCGCGAGACCGACGCCATCGTGCACGTGGTCCGGTGCTTCGACGACCCGGACGTGCTGCACGTGATGGGCTCGGTGGACCCGGTGCGCGACCGCGAGGTGATCGAGCTGGAGCTGGCGCTGTCCGACCTCGCGACGGTAGAGAAGCGCCTCGACCGCGTGCGCCGCGCCGCCAAGGCTGCCGAAAAAGATGCGCTCG
>DATNAM010000254.1:0-4686 GCA_035572595.1 Gemmatimonadaceae bacterium | reverse complement strand
CGCGCTTAAGGGAATAGGGAAAAGGGAAAAGGGGTGGAACAACATCAGTGGTACCCACACGTAGAGTGGAGTCGCGCCGACCAAAGTTAGGCGGTGCCCTGCGCTCTCCTACGGGACCATTGATGTTGTTCCACCCCTTTTCCCTTTTCCCTATTCCCTAAGCGCGCGCAAGCGCGCGCTTCCCTTATCTGGCAGCCACCTGCGCCGGATCCGTCAGATGGATCGTGATTTTGCCGCCCTGCGGGACGCAGCCTTCGTACGCGGCCGTCCCCATCGCGACGGCGGTACCCGCGGCGGCGCCCGTCGCGGCGCCGATCACCGTGCCTTTCGTGTTGTGGCCGATCACCTGGCCGATGATCGCGCCGATCACGGCGCCGCCGGCAACCTTGGCTGCGTCGCTGCCGACGCTGGCGTTGCGCTGCTTGGTGACGTCGACGTGATCGATCTGGGCGCTCAGCGGATACGACGTGCCGCCAATCGAGACGCTCTGCACGCTGAACGTCATCTGGATCGCCTTGGTCGCGTTGCTGCTGCGCTCGAGATCGGCCACCTGCATCGCGACGTTGGAGCCGGCGGGAATCGTGGCGCCGTTGGTGCCGACGACGGCGTCGGCGACCGACGCGGTGAACTTGTCACCGGCTTTGTTGGTGTTGGTGCAGATCTTGTCGTTCGAGGTCAGGTTGAGCGTCGTACCGGCCGCAATCGTGCCTAACGCAGCGGAGCTGCCCGACGGCGTCACGGCGACGCTGTTCCCCGACGCGGTGGTGGTGCTGTCGGGAGCGGGAGCCGACGCCGACGTTGACGGCGAAGACGACGGCGCGCGATGATGCGGCCGGGTGTGCTCGACGGGCTTGGACGACGGGGCCGACGCCACGGGTGCGGGCGCTGCCGGCGTCGCCGCCGTACTGTCGGGCGCGGGGACGTCCTTCAGCTGCGGCTGCGCGGCGCTGTCCTTGTTCGCCAACTGCAGATCACGGTTGAGCGTCGTGTCCTGCGCGAGCGCAGCCGTGTTGCCCTTGTCCTTGTTGCAGGCCCCGGCACTCAATGCCACACCGGCGGCGAGTGCCAAAGGAGCGAGAAATCGAACGGAACGTAACATGAGTCAGCCTCCGAAACCGTCGGCGATCCGACGCTGTGAAGTAAAGACGAATTGGTGCGCGGCGCCCGGTCGTTGCGCCCATGATAGTGGCAAGCCACATGCCCCAACCGAGCAGTACCGTCACACACCGTAGCGGAAACTTAATGCCTCCGGTCAAGACGAGAACCGGCCTACTCGCGCGGGCCACGGCGTGATGCAGATCACGCTTTCGCGACCCGCGCGCACGCGTCCATTGGCACGCGCTCGCCTTGCGGCGTAGACTTATAGCCATGGCGCGCGCGTACACCGACGGTTCGTCGCTCGAGCGGCGACTCGAGAGCCTGCGAGAGCAGAACACGCGTTTGGCTCGCACGATCTCCGAGCTGCGGAATCAGGACGCGCTCAAGACGCAATTTCTCGCCAACATCTCGCACGATCTCCGGACGCCGCTCACCGCCGTGGTCACGCATGCGGAAATGCTGCGCGACGGCATACTCGGCCGGTTAGGCGAGAAGCAGGCGGAGAGCGTGGCCGGCATCATCACCGGCAGCCGCAAATTGCTCGACATGGTCGATGAGATTCTCACCTACGCGCGCGGCGACGCCAATCAGCTCACGCTGTCGGGATCGGAGTTCAGCGTGGAAGGCGTGATCGAGCAGGTGTGCGCGTGGAGCGAGCCGCTGGTGGCGAAAAAGGGACACGCGCTGACGGTGGACATCGAGCCGGGCCTCCCGCCGCTCAACGCCGATCGCGACAAAGTCGCCCACATCCTCGGCAATCTGTTAGGCAATGCGATCGATTTCACGCCGCCGGGCGGACGGGTGTGGATCGTGGCGCGCTTGGGGCCAGAGACGACGCGCGGCGCGTCGGTGGAGATCGAGGTCGGCGACACGGGCATCGGCATCGCGCCCGAACATCACGACCTCGTGTTCCGCGAGTTCGCGCAGGTCGACGCGTCGCCGTCGCGATCGCACCACGGCACCGGGCTGGGGCTGGCGATCGCGCGCAAGTTCGTCGAGCTGCACGACGGGAGTATCTGGATCGACAGCAAGTTAGGCGAGGGGAGCGTCTTCCACTTTACGCTTCCCGTCCGCGGCCCGTCCTGAGCGTGAAGCCGCACGTACTGGTGGTCGAAGACAGCGCGCTGGTGATCGGCGCGCTGCGCGTGCTGCTCGAGGAAACGGGCCACCGGGTGAGCGCGGCGTCGACGGTGGCCGATGCCGTCGCGTCGGCGCGCGCCGATACCCCCGACGTGATCCTTCTCGACATCACGCTCGACCGCGAAGATGGGTTAGGCGTCTTGTACGCCCTCGCCGGCTCCGACGAGCTGCCGCGCGTGGCCGTGGCGGTGACCGGCCACGACGAGCCCCGCGTGCGCGAGCGATGCATCAACGCGGGGTGCCGGACGGTGCTGGTGAAGCCGATCAGCGCCACCCAGCTCCCCGTGCTCATCGCGGCGTGGCTCGCCGAGAGTCCGGCGCCGCCCGCCAGTTAGGCACATGCGGGGCGCGCGCCGGCGGCGCGTCGCGGTCGCGGGTCGACAGCGCCGAATCGACGAATGCCACCGGATCGGCTACCTTCGCGAGGTCGATCGGCACCTGGGGCTGAATGCCCTTCCCCCGCATGCCGCCGGCCGGCAAGCGCGCGCTCCGCGTGATGGTGCCGTAGCCCACGGCCCAGCGATGTTCGTTAGGCAAGAGCGACACGATGGAGGCGCTCTCGTAGTCGAGCGCGCCGGCGGTGGGCTCGCCGAACACGGTGGCACGCGGACTCTGGAGCGCGTACACCACCAGCACCTCGGACGCGCTCACCGTCCCCCGATCCGCGAGCACGCCCACCGCACGCGGACCCGACGCGATCACCCAATCGCGCGGATCGGCCGGAGCCGGCGGCGAGGCCGGATCGCTGAGCGGCACCAACTCGCCCGGGTGCGCCTCGAGGCGCGACACGAGACTGCGCACGAACGCGCTGGTGTCCGGCCCGAACGCGCGCTTGGCATACGCGATCTGGTCGGGCGAGGAGAGCATGAGCGACGAGTCCAACTGATACGGCGACGGCCGGTCGTGCTTCAACATCACGTACGGGCCTAACGCATCGGTCATCCCCGACCCGCCGCCTTCGTTGCCGCGCAGATCGATGATGATCCGGTCGGCCGACGCGAGCTCGGCCGCGTGCGCGGCAACCATGCTGTCGATCACCGCCTTGAATCCGTCGTGCGATGGAATCGCGAAAACCAGCGTGCCCTTGTGGCGATAGAGCACCGGACGATGCGGATCGACCGGATCGAGCGTGCCCGAATCGGCAGCGGAAACGGGGAAAGCCTTCCCCCAAATGCCGGGCGAGAGACGCAGCAGCACGTGGCGATAAATCGCGCCGTGCAGATGCGTGATTGCGTAGTTGCGCTTCGACAGGTCCACATCGTACGAGCCGTCGCCGCGTCGGGCGATGAACGCGCGTACGCTGCCGGGAGACCAGGTGCTGGTGTCGGACGCGAGGACCACGGCGACGAATCGGCCGCGACGCGCGCCAGAGTCGGGTACGATGGCCACGCGAAGTCCGCGATCATACCAGATGCCTTCGATGGGGTCGAGCTGCGCCGCGTGCCGCGCGAAATACGCACGCGCGCGTTCCTCCGTTAGGACACGCGTCGCGATCCGCGCCCGTCGGCGGCTCGACGCCGCGCTGTCGATACTCGCGACCTGATAGATGAACAGGTGCGGGTCGTCGAACCAATCGGTGAAGTCGCGGAGCACGTAGTAGCACCCGTCGCCAACGGCGCGCGCGGCGCGCGTTTCGAGCGCTGACTTCATCGCCTGGTATTGTTGCAGGCGTGCGCCCTCGAGCTCGAGCGTGTAGCCGGCGTAATCCTGGCGGAGCTTCTGATCGAGTGCCACGAGATCGGCCGAGCAGCTCGGCGTCGAATCGGATGGCGCGGATGAAAGCAACAATAGCAGGCCCAGGGCGGATATCATGGCGCACCACGCGACGGTTAGTGGTTCGAGGCGTCACAGCTGTCCTGCGACGTACGACCGTGCGTGCAACCCGGTTTCGATCGGGCGTGTCAGATTCGTGAACGGAGCACGTCAGGTGTGAGTGCCTGCAGGTAGCCGGCGATCCACGTGAAGTAGTGCGTCACCAGGAGCAATCCGATCACGATGAGCAGCGCGCCGCCGGCGCGGCTCATCCAGATCATCGCGCCGCGGAACTTGGCGAAGGCGGCGAGGAAGCGATCGATCGCCAGCGCGGCGAGAAGAAATGGAATCGCCAAGCCTAACGAGTACACGAACAGCAGCAGCAATCCGCGCTGCAAGTTGGCGACGGTGGACGTGTACACGAGGATGGAGCCGAGGATCGGGCCGATGCAGGGCGTCCATCCGGCGCCGAAGGCGACGCCGACCAGCACCGTGCCGAGGTATCCGACCGGCTTGTCGGCGAAATGGATGCGGCGCTCGCGGTCGAGGGCCCGCGAATCGAAGACGCCTAACAGGTACAGCCCGAACAGAATGATGAGCACGCCCCCCACGCGCGCTACCCATTCGCGCGCGGCCAGCAGCACGCGCCCCAGGACGCTGGCGGTTGCGCCTAACGCCAGAAAGATGAGCGTGAAG
>DATNAM010000253.1:0-8067 GCA_035572595.1 Gemmatimonadaceae bacterium | reverse complement strand
GGAAGGCTTGGCGAGGGAAGCGCGCCGAAGGCGCTGAGGGAAGCGCTGCACTGAGGGAAGCAGGAGCATGCGCTCCTTGGGGGAAACGGGATTGCCGCCTAAACGAAGGGAAGAGATGCACCCGAAAGCGCCCTCTTCCCTCTTCACCCCAGCGCAGCGCTTCCCTCAGCGCTCCGCGCGCTTCCCCGTTCTCAGTTTTTGTGCCTAAAAATGATCCGGCCGCGCGTCAAATCGTACGGCGACACTTCGATCCGCACCCGATCGCCCGCGAGCACGCGGATGCGGAATCGGCGCATGTTGCCGCCCAGCGTCGTGAGGACGGTGTGGGTGTCGTTGACCGCGACGCGAAATGTCGCGTTAGGCAGCACTTCGGTGACCGTGCCTTCGAGCTCGATGGCGTCCTGCTTCGACACGTCCGCTCCCGACGGCGCTGCCTAAACCGCGCGCCGTCTGGCGCGCGCGAGCCGCAACCGCGCCGCGCCGGCCTTCCGCTGGCGCGCCTCGCTCGGCTTCTCGTAATACCGCTTCTTGCGCAGATCCTTGAGGACCCCCGCACGAATCACTTTCCGCTGGAACTGCTTGAGGACGACGTCCAGCCGGTCGTTTTCTCCGATCACGACTTCAACCACAGTCCATCCCGCATCGAAGGTTTTACAAGCCAAAAAAGGACCCGGTCGACCCAAGGTCCATCCACTTTCACGATAGGCGCCACACTCGATGAGCGCGGACACCCAACCCATGAAAACTAGCGACGGCCACACCACATAGCAACGGGACCGTAGTGAGATGAGCCCAGCTTGGGCATTCACAGAGGAGCTCAACTGCCGCGCGCACGCGTGCTACGTGCTATCGTTGTGAACCCACTCTCTTGGGACTCGACCCTATGAAGCGCGGACCTCTCGTCATCGGCGTGCTGGTCGTTGGACTCGCGGGCCTTCTTCTCTGGAACACCCTCGGTGCCCAACGCGTCACGTGCAACGCGTGCGTCGAGTTCGGCGGACAGCGAAACTGCGCCGCCGCCTCCGCGGCGAGTCAAGCCGAGGCGACCAAGTCGGCGGTGTCCACGGCCTGCGGCGTGTTGGCGCGCGGCATGGACCAGTCGATTGCCTGTGACAACACGAAGCCGGTCAGCCTGGAGTGCAAGACTCCGAGCTGACCGGCTCGCTCCAACCGTCTTCCTGCCTTACTTCGCCGCGAGCGTGCTCTTGTACGGCCGCTCGTCGTGCCCAACGTAAATCTGCCGCGGACGCGCGATTTTCTGCTCCTTGTCCTGCAGCATCTCTTCCCACTGCGCGAGCCAACCAGCGGTGCGAGCGATCGCGAATAGCACCGTGAAGAAATCGGTCGGAAACTTCATGGACCGATAGATGAGCCCGGTGTAGAAGTCGACGTTCGGGTACAGCTTGCGCGACGTGAAGTAGTCGTCGGACAGCGCGATGCGCTCGAGCTCGAGCGCGATTTCCAGATCCTTGTCCATGCCGACTTCCTTGAACACGTCGTCGGCCAGACGCTTCACGATGCGCGCGCGCGGATCGTAGCTCTTGTACACGCGATGGCCAAAGCCCATGAGCTTCTGCCCCGTGCCCGCTTTCACCTCGTCGATGAACGCCTTCACGTTCTTCGGATGGCCGATCTGTTCGATCATGCGGAGCACGGCTTCGTTGGCGCCGCCATGGAGCGGACCATAGAGCGCCGCGATGCCCGCCGCCACCGCCGAGAACGGATCGGCGTGCGACGAGCCCACCGTACGCACGGCCGTCGTCGAGCAATTCTGCTCGTGGTCGGCGTGCAGAATGAACAACACTTCGGTGGCGCGCGTGAACACCGGCCTCGACTCGTAGCGCGGCTCGGTCATGCGCGCCACCATCGAGAGAAAGTTCTCGACGTAGGAGAGGTCGTTGTCGGGATAGACGAACGGCAGTCCCTTGCTGTGCCGGTAAATGAACGCCGCCAGCGTCGGCACTTTGGCGATGAGCCGGATGACCGATAGGTTGCGCTCTTCCGGATCGAAAATGTTCTTTGCGTTAGGATAGAACGACGACAGCGCGGCCACCGTGCTGCACAACATCGACATCGGGTGCGCGTCGTACCGGAATCCCTGCAGGTAGCTCTTGATGTTCTCGTGCACGTACGTGTGGTACGTGATGTCGTGCACCCACGCCTCGTACTGGTGCGGCGTCGGCAGTTCTCCGTGACGCAGAAGCCACGCCGTCTCGAGGAACGTCGCGCCCTCCGCGAGCTGTTCGATCGGATATCCGCGATACCGCAGAATTCCTTTGTCACCGTCGATGAACGTGATCGCGCTGCGACACGCGGCGGTGTTCAAGAATGCCGGATCATAGCTGAGAGTCCCGAATTCATTGGGCGTCTCCTTGATCTGTCGCAGGTCCATGGCGCGCACGGCGCCGTCGGTGATCGGAAGGTCGTACGTTTTACCGGTGCGTCCGTCGGTGACGGAGAGGGCGTCGGTCTGCGTGGCTGTCGTTCCCTTGCTCATGCCTCGTTCCCCCCAAGATGGCATGCCGCTCAAGCGGCCAAATCCACGAATGTCTTTGGTGTGCGGCGAGAAATCCGGCCGTGTCGCCGGTGTGGTAAACCTATCGGGAGGACACAGCAATGGGATGGGGCAACTGCACCGTTGCGCGCGCTCGTTTCAGAATGAAGATCGGCGCGAACGATTGACCCGCGAGTCAATTTTCGTGCGGCGGGTTTTGTCGGCTCAGGTCACGACCAAGTCACGTCCGATGTCGGCGACCGTCGCGCAACCACAGAGCGCCATGGCGATGTCGAGCTCGTCGCGGAGGGTGGTGAGGACGCGCGCCACGCCGGCCTCGCCATCCAACGCCAGCCCCCACAACACCGGCCGGCCCACGAGCACCGCGCGCGCGCCCAGCGCGAGCGCCTTGAGCACGTCGGTTCCCCGCCTAACGCCACCGTCCACCAGGACCGGCAGGGCCGGCCCGGCGGCGTCGGCAACCTCGGCCAGCGCGCGGATGGTGGGCAGCGCCGTATCCAGTTGACGCCCGCCGTGGTTGGACACGATGAGCGCGTCCACTCCATGGTCCGCGGCGCGCTTGGCGTCATCGCCGCGCATCACACCCTTGAGCACAAGCGGCAGCGGACACACGCGCCTGAGCCACGCCAGGTCCTTCCACGTGACGCTCGCGTCGTGTCGCGACGCAAAGTACATCGCGAGCGCCGAATCGCTCTGCGACGTGCCCGCCGCGACGCCATGCGCTTTCATCATGTTGGCGAACGCGATGCCCGGTGGCGGTTGGAACGTGTTCCGCACGTCGCGCTCGCGACGGCCGAGGACCGGCGTGTCTACCGTGAGGACCAAGGCACCGTATCCGCACTCCGACACGCGGGCCAGCATCGCCTCCGTGAGCGCCCGCTCCTGATGGACGTAGATTTGGAACCATGGCGGCAGCGCGCACGCCGGACGGATCTCCTCCACGGTCACGCTCGACAGCGTGCTAACGGTGAGCACCGTCTTGAGCGACGCGACGGCGCGCGCGGTAGCGAGCTCGCCATCGCTGTGCGCCATGCGCTGCAGCGCCATGGGCGCAACGAGCACCGGAAACGCGAGCGTCGCGCCGAGCAGCGTCGTCGAGAGGTCGCGATGACTCACGTCGACGAGAACGCGCGGCCTGAGCGCGATCGCATCGTATGCCGTGCGGTTGGCGCCGAGTGTAATTTCGTCGTGGGCGCCGCCGGCGAAGTAGTCGAAGACCGCCGCCGGAAGTCGCGGTTTCGCGAGCGCTTCGAGCTCGAGCAAATTCACGAAGGTCGTCACAAGATCTCCCGAGGCTGGCCTATGAACGCGGTATCTGCACGGAGAGTGTCGGCGTGAGCACCATCGTTGTCAACGGGACGCGTGTGCGGCAATTCTTGCCAATGCGCGATTGCATCGATGCCATGGAGCGCGCATTGCGCGCCCTGGCCCGCGGACGCGCCGACGTTCCGCTGCGCCCGGTGGTCCGCGTGCCGGCCGACGGTGCGGGAGCAGGCGGCGCGCTCGCGGCAATGCCGGCCTACCTCGGCGACCCGCGGTCGCTTGGCGTGAAGGCGATCAGCGTGTTCGCGGGCAACGAGGGCACGGTGCACGACTCGCATCAAGGCGCGGTGCTGCTGTTCGACCCGGACCACGGTGCACTGGTGGCGATCATGGATGCCGGGACGATCACGGCGGTGCGCACCGCCGCGGTGTCCGCCGTGGCCACGCGTCTCCTCGCGCGGCCGGATGCGGGCGACCTCGCAATACTCGGCGCCGGCGTGCAGGCGCACAGCCATCTCGACGCGATGCGCGCGGTGCGACCCGTAAGGCGCGTGCGCGTGTGGAGTCGCACCACCGCGCGTGCCCAGGAATTTGCGCGTCGCTACGACGCGTCCGGCTTCTCGGTGACGGCGGTGGCGACGCCTCATGACGCCGTCGAGGGGGCGGATCTCGTGTGCACGGTCACGTCGTCGCACGAACCGGTGCTGATGGGCGACTGGCTGGCACCGGGCGCGCACTTGAACGTGGTGGGCGCGAGCATTGCGGCGGCGCGCGAGGTGGACACGACGGCCATTCTTCGATCGGCCTGCTTCGTGGACCGCCGCGAGTCGGCGCTGCGCGAGGCCGGCGACCTGGTGATTCCGATCCGCGACGGCGCCGTTGCCGAGTCGCACATCCGGGCAGAGTTAGGCGAGCTGCTCGAGGGCCAGCGCGAGGGACGCCTCACGCCGCAGGAGATCACGCTCTTCAAGTCGGTGGGGCTGGCCGTGGAGGATCTCGGCGCCGCCGACATCGTGTACCGCCGCGCCCAGCACGACGCCGATGTGCCGCGCATCGACTTGCGTTAGGCGGGAGACGAGCGCGTCGCGAAGCGGGACAATCGGAACGCCGTCAGGTCGACGCGCGGCTCGGTGCCTAACGCAAGGTCGGCGAGCGCCTCGCCGATCGCCGGCGCGAACTTGAATCCGTGGCCCGAGCACGCGCTGGCCACGAGCACGTCCGGCGCCCCGGGGTACGCATCGACAATGAAGTGCCCGTCGGGCGTGTTGGTGTAGAGACACGTGGCGCTCTCGCTCACGATGCCCGCCGCATCGGGCACAAACCGCTCGACCAACGCCAGCACGTCCGCCTGTTCGCGCTCGCTCGCCGGCACGGGCGGCGCATCGGGATCGACCGTCGGTCCTTGATGGTGCAGCGCGGCCTTGAGTCCATCGCCGACATCGGGGATGACGTAGAACATGCGGCCCGGCTCGTACTCCCAGATCGCCACCGGGAGATGTCGGGCGGTGAGCCGCTCCGGATGGCGCCGTGGCGTGAGCCAGTGTATCACCTGGCGCTCGACCACCAACGGCACGCCGAGATCCGGAGCCAACGGCGCGAGCCAGGCGCCGGCAGCGAGGATCGCACGCAGTGCGCGGTAGGTGCCGCGATCCGTGGTAACGGTAACCGCGCTCCCCGATGCGTCCCAGCGCAGCACGCGCTCGCCGGTTTCGAGTCGCGCGCCGTGCTCGCGTGCGGCGACGCGCAGCGCCTCGACGCATCGTTCGGCGAACAGCATCCCCGCGCGGTGCTCGAGCACGCCGACGGTTCCACGCGGCGGCGCGAGGGCCGGGGCGCGCCGGGCGATCCCGGCCGCATCGAGCAGCTCGTGCTCCACGCCGTGTTCGCGCGCGCTCCGTAAGGCGCCCGACACCAGCACGCCATCCTTTGCGCCTAACGTTAGGCCGCCGGTGCGGCGAAAGAGCGTGCGGCCGGTTGCGCGCTCGAGCTCCGACCAGAGCTCGTACGCGCGCCGTACGAGCGGCACGTATGCCGGGTGCTCGAAATAGGCCTCGCGGATGATGCGCGTCCGTCCGTGCGACGATCCGCGCGCGTGCGGCGGCGCCCACCGGTCGATGGCGCAGACGCGCGCGCCGCGGCGCGCCAGCGCCCACGCCGCGGCGCTTCCGTGCGCGCCCGCGCCGATCACGATCGTATCGAAGTCGACGCTCGTCACGTGTGCCTGAGCCGTCGCGATTCGGGGTACGGGAAAACGTCCGGCACGTCGCCGTGGCGCTGCCGCTCCTGCATCGATTTCCAAAACTCGACGGTGAGGAGATCGCGATGCCGTTGCAGGAATCGCTTGCGGAGCCGCCCCTGCGGCACCATGAACGCCTCGAATTCCTCGGGAAACACGTCGTTCTCTCCCACATAGTACCACGGCTCGGCTGCCATCTCTTCATCCGGCGTTTGCGGCTGCGGCAGCGCGCGGAACACGCAGTCGGTGAGCAGCGACAACTCATCGTAATCGTAGAAGATCACGCGGCCGTGGCGGCTCACGCCGAAGTTTTTCATCAGCATGTCGCCGGTGAAGATGTTGGCCGCCGCGAGATCCTTGATCGCCGTGCCATAATCGAGCACCGCCTCGGCCGCCGTCACGGGAGAGGCATCGCGGAGATACACGTTGAGCGGCGTCACGCGTCGTTCCGTGTACAGGTGCCTAACGACGACGTGATCGCCGTTCAGGCGTACGGTGGACGGCGCCGCCTCGAGCAGGTGCGCGAGCAGCGGCTCGCTGAAGCAGCCGCGCGGAAGATCCAGATGCTCGAACTCCTGCGCGTCCGCCAACCGGCCCACGCGATCGCGCACGAACACCAGCTGGTACTTCTCCATCACGCTGCGGCGCGTCGTACGCTTGGGATGGCCGAACCGGTCCTTGATGATCTTGAAGACCACGTTGAGCGACGGCAGCGTGAACACACTCATCACGAGACCCTGATCGCCCGGTGCGAACTCGAACCGCGCGCCCGGCGCCGCCAGGTGCGCGACGAGCGTGCGGTAGAGCTCCGTCTTCCCATGCTTGTTGTAGCCGATGGCGGTGTACAACTCATCGATGCGCTTGAGCGGCATGATGCCGTGCAGAAAATCAACCACCGCGTGCGGCCGCGCGATTTCCACCAGAAAATATGACCAACTGAATCCGAAGACGATGCTCGCTTCGTCCTCGCTCAGGAGCACCGCGTCCACTTCGATCCCCTGCTCGCGGTTGAGTAGCGGGAGCAGCACGGGCATTGGCAGCTGGCCGTCCCCCCGGAGCAAGCGCCCCACGACATACGCGCCCTTGTTGCGGAAGAACGGCGCCTCGAGCACCTCGAGCGCATCGAAGCCTAACGATCCACGCATGGACAGCAGCTCGGCATCGATGCGTTCGGCCACACGCTCGGCGTCGCCGTCCACGTCGCGCCACTGCGCATCCCACGAGAGATCGTGCAGCACGCGACGCACGACGTCGGCCGTATCGCCGCGCCACGCGTAGCGGCGGGTCACCGGCGGACCGTCGTCGATGTCGCCCGGCTCGTTGTCCGGGAACACGTATTCGACGAGCGGATTCACGCCGACGGTCGAGAAGATGCGCCGCGTCACCGAATTGAAGAAGCTCTCGGCGATCTCACAGTCGGCGCGGTCGGCGATGAGCGCGCTGTGCATCCACTTGATCGCTTCCCACGCCTCGACGTCGGTGACGCAGTCGGCCAACATGGAGCGGGCGAGCGCCAGCACCATGTCGACGCGTTCCTTGTACAATCCGATGCGCTCCGAGGCGTCGCGCTGCGCCTCGCGCCATTCGCGGCGCACGAAGCGCTCCTCGGCGCGCCGGGTGATCGCCCGGAAGCGGCTCTGGTAGGCGTCGTACGCCTCCTGAATGGCTGTTGCAACAGCCTCGACGTTGCCGTTGCCGTTCATGTCACCCGACATAACTTTTTAGGAGTTCCAACGAACACCGACGACTGCCCAGGGAGCATCATGTCGACCTCCACCGTGTCCGAATACAAAAATCTCGCGCCCCCGGCAACAGGGGAGCCGATCACCATGCACGACGGCGCCCTTACCGTGCCCGCCGAGCCCATCATTCCATTCATCGAAGGCGACGGAACCGGCCCCGATATCTGGCGCGCAGCGCAGATGGTCCTCGACGGCGCGGTCCGCAAAGCCTACGGGACAAAGCGACGCGTTGCCTGGTACGAGGTGCTCGCCGGCGAGAAGTCGAAAAACGTGCTCAACACGTGGCTCCCGGAGGAGACGGTCGCGGCGAT
>DATNAM010000252.1:0-6760 GCA_035572595.1 Gemmatimonadaceae bacterium | reverse complement strand
GCCCTCGGTGCGATCCTGGTACAACGTCAGCGATGCATCGGCGTGGCTGTTGAACAAGCCCAGGTCGACGCCCGTCTCGAACTCCTTCGTGCGCTCGGGTCCCAGATTCAGTTGGGCTTTCTGCGCGCTCTGCGACAGGCCGCCGTTCCCGTTCTGGTTCTCGAGCAGCGCGCTGCCCCATCCCGCGTCGGCGAACGCCACGCCCGACGAATAGAACTGCGTCGTCGAGTAGACCGCCGGCTCGGTGCCCGTCTCGCCATAGGCAAACCGGAACTTGCCGTAGTCGAGCAGGCCGCTGCCCGAGCCGTTCTGTTGGGCGAAGTTCCAGGCGACGCTGGCCTTGGGGAACCAGTGGCGCCGCGAGCTCAAGCCGAATTCGGAGAATCCATCGTTGCGCGCGGCGGCGCTGACGAATATCCGGTCGAAGAAGTCGAGATCGACTTGCCCGAAATACGACTCGCTGTGGATCGTCGCCTGCGAATCGTTAGGCGTCCAGTTGGCCGTGTTCAACAGGTCGAACGGCTGCGGCGCCACCAGCGTGATCCCGGTGACGGCGATCTGCCGGAAGTCGCGGCTGTTGATGTTCTGCCCAACGGTCAGCGATCCCGAGAAGTCGGGATTGAACGTGTGCTTCGCCGTCCCGGTGAGATTCTGATCGAGTTGGAACGACTTGAAGTCGGCGCGGATCACCTGGCCCGACGGTTGGCCCGAGCTCGTCTGCGGGAATCCTTCCAGGCGCTCGTCCCCATAGTAGTCGGCGCCGAAGGTCTCCTTGAAGTTGAGCCAGTCCAGCGCGTCCCACGACGCGTTGACGTTGCCGTAGGTGCGATTGAGCTGGCTCTGCGCGAGATCGTTGTCGATGATGTAGAACGGGTTGTCATAGCCGCGCGTGTCGAGCGCCGAGTTGACCGACGGGAACGGGAACCGGTACGAGCGCTGGAGTCCCGTGGTCGGGTCTATCGATTCGGCGTTGTTGAATTCGGGGGGCGTCCGGAGCGCGCCTAACAATAGGCCGTCCACGTTCGACCCCTGCTGCAGGAAGTGTCCCTGCGTGTTCACGTACGATACGTCCATGCCCACGTTCAGGTTGTCGAACATGCGGTGCGACGCGTTGAGCCGCACCGTGGTCTTGTCGTACCAGTCGTTAGGCCCGACGATGTCGCCGTTGTCGTTGTCACGGCCGGCGGACAGATAGTAGAGCGTCTTGTCGTCGCCGCCCGACACCGAGAGCGCGCTGTTCCAGTTGTGCCCCGTCTGGAACAACTCGCCGAAGTGGTTGAACACGGGCGTGCCCGGCGCGAGCGCGGCGCCGAAGCTCGAGCTGGTGGACGGACCGCAGTCGAGCAGCTGCGACAGCGGCAGCCCATCCGGGTTGGACGCGTCGCACGGATCGATCACGCCGCCGGTGCCGTGGCCGTACGTCGTCTGCAGCGGGATCGACCGGTTGACGTCGTCGAACGAGTAGCTCGTGTTGAGCGAGTACCGCGTCTGTCCCGACTGGCCTTTCTTCGTGGTGATGAGCACCACGCCTTGCCCGGCGCGCGCGCCGTAGATCGCCGCCGCCGCCGCGCCCTTCAAGATCTCGATCGACGCGATGTCCTCGGGATTGATGTCCGACGCCCGGTTAGGCGCGGTGGTCCCGGCGAGCGGGTTCATCTCGGTCGAATATGTCGAGTTGTCGATCGGCACGCCGTCCACCACGAACAGCGGCTGCCCGGTGCCGGTGATCGTCTTCGGTCCGCGGATGCGGATGTACGACGACGAGCCCGGATCGCCCGACGACGAATTGATCTCGACGTTGGGCGCCTTGCCGGCCAGCGCCGACACGATGTTCGATTCGTTGGAGCGCGCGATGAGGGACGTGTCGATCGTGTTGATCACGTTGCCCAATCGTTCGCGCGTCGTGGACGTGCCCTCGCCGGTCACCACCACTTCGCCTAACCGGAGCGGATTGGCCGACAGCACGAAGTTCTGCGAGTGCGCGCCGCCCGTGACCGTGATCGCGACCGCTTTCTCCTGATACCCGATGAGCCGCACGCCCAGCGTATCGCGCTGGCCGCTGACGCGCGCCGCGGGAACGACCAGCCGGTACGATCCATCGCTTCCCGTTATCACGCCGGACTTGAGCGCCCGCAGGAATACGCTCGCGTACGGCAGCGGCGTACCCGACTCGCTGGCAACCGTGCCGGTGTACACCGCCTCCTGTTGTCCGGTCTGTTGTGCCCCAGCCACCGCGGCGCACGCGAACGTGGCGAGGACGGCGAACACCGACGAGCGACATCGCATAGAGCCTCCACCGAATGGGATGGCATGCGCGTCGCGCACCGGTCCAATCCCGCGCGCGACGCCGGAAGCCCACTATCCGGCGCGCGCGCGAACTGGAACAATGAGTTGGGGACGAACCCGGAGCAGGGAGGGACGAGAACGATTCGGGAAGTGATGGCCCGGTGGCGCCGCTTACGCGTGGTCAGCCAATGAGCTCGCGCAGACGATCGGCATAGGCGTGGCTCACCACCAGCTTGGTGCCGTCGCTCAGGAGCGCGATGTACTCGCCGTGGAACCAGGGTTGGATCTCACGCACGCGATCGAAGTTCACGATCGTCGATCGGTGGATCCTCAGGAACGAGTCGGCGGGCAGTCGCGCTTCCATGCTCTTCATGCTCTCGCGGAGGACGTACACGGCGCCGTGCGCGTGGAGTCGCACGTAGTTGGCCGATGCTTCCACCCAGTCGAGGTCGCCGATCCGCACGAACTGGACGCGTCCCTCGTGCTTCACCGCCAACCGTTCGCGCCGCGACCGCGCCGCGCGGAGCTCGGCGACCAGCGCCAGCAGGCGCGGATCGGGCGCGGTCGAGTCGCCTAACGCAAGACGCTCGCGGGCGCGCGCGAGCGCGGTCTGGAATCGCTCGCGGCCCACGGGTTTGAGCAGATAGTCCACGGCGTGGACTTCGAAGGCGTGGACCGCGTACTCGTCGAAGCCGGTCACGAACACGATCGCCGGCAGGCGCGCCACGTCGAGCGCCTCGATCACGTGAAAGCCGTCGAGTCCCGGCATCTTGACGTCGAGAAAGACGAGGTCAGGCGTATCGCGCTCGATGGACGCGATCGCATCCGATCCCGTCTCGCACTCGTCCACGAGGTCGACGCCCTCCTCGCCCGCCAGCAGCCTGCGCAGGCGCGTGCGTGCCGGCGGCTCGTCGTCCACGATCAGCACGCGGATGCGGCGCACCATGCGGCCCGGCCTTACGACACGCGCCGGTGCACGTCGGGCCGGAACGGCAGCACCACCACCGCTTCCACCCCTCCGTTAGGCGGGGGCCGGTTGGCCAGCTCGAGGCGGTAGGCGGTGCCGTACGCCCGGCGCAGCCGCTCGCGCGTCGTTCGCAGCCCCACGCCGTCCCTCCGCCTGACGCCATCGCGCGGCGCCGGTAGGCCGGGTCCGTTGTCGATCACCCGCAGCTTTACCCCGCTCGCGCATCGCTCGGCCCGCACCTCGACGTGGACCGTACCGCCCGGGCGCGCCGACCCGTAACGCACCGCGTTCTCGACCAGCGGCTGCAGCACCAGGTTGGGCACCAGCGTGTCCATCACGCTCGCGTCCATCTCGATGCTCGTCGTCAGGCGGTCGCCGAAGCGCAGCCGCATGATGGTCAGGTAGCGGCGCAGCAGCTCGACTTCCTCGCGCAGCGGTATCTCCTCGGCGCCGCCGGCGGCCAAAGACGAGCGGAGCAGGTCGCCTAACGCAGACAGCATCGCGTCCGCGGCGTCGACGTCGTCGTGCATGAGCCCCGCGATCGCGTTGAGCGTGTTGAACAGAAAGTGCGGGCGGATCCGGAGTCCCAGCAGCTCGAGCTCCGTGCGATCGAGACGCGCTTGCAGCGCGGCGGCGCGGCGATCGCGCTCGCGAAACCGGTCGCGGTACCGCACCGCGTGCACCGCGGCCACTACGGCCATTCCGGCGAGCAGCGCTACTTGAAAGGAGTCCGCGAGATGCACAGCCATGTGACGCGACGACGAAGTTCCTTCTTGCAAAATGAACTACAGGTTGCGCGCCTGCCCACCGATGCATCGAAAGATTTTCCGGACGAGGCTGCCTGGTGCCGCGCGCCGTCCGAGCACGCGCGCACACCGTGTTGACAATTCGGTACGGGAGACGGTTGTCGCCGCGTTTGCCGGCGGTATCATTGATCGATTCGGAGACGAGCGCGACAACGCGCCGAGGCCTGTTCCAAGGGGAGCGACGCCGTTCGGATGACCAGTCAGGAAGAACGCGATCTCGGATTCGGCAGCGTCGTCACGCGCGAGAGCCGGAAGCGGCTGCTCAATCGCGACGGCACGTTCAACGTCGAGCGGCGCGGCCTCAGGCTGTTCCAATCGCTGAGTCTGTACCACACGCTGCTCTCGATCTCGTGGCCACGGTTCCTGGCCACCTTGGTCGGCAGCTACGTCGTCATCAACATCGTGTTCGCGTTCGCCTACCTGGCGTGCGGACACGGCGCGCTCAACACGCCGCCCACCGGCATGCCCGAAGGCGCGTTTCTGCAGGCGTTCTTCTTTTCGGTGGAGACGTTCGGCACGATCGGGTACGGCAACATCTATCCGATCGGCACCGTGCCTAACTTCGTGATGGTGGTCGAGGCATTGACCGGCCTGCTGGTGCTGGCGATGTCGACCGGCCTCATCTTCGCGCGATTCTCGCGGCCCACGGCGCGCATCCGCTTCAGCCGGTACGCCGTGATCGCGCCGTACCGCGGCATCACCGCGCTCATGCTCCGCATCGTCAACGAGCGGAGCAATCAGATCGTGGAGGTCGACGCGCAGATTCTCTTCTCGCGCCGCGCCGAAGACGACGGCACGTCGCGCGTGTTCGACGAGCTGGGCCTCGAGCGGCGCCACGTGGTGTTCTTCCCGCTCGCCTGGACGATCGTCCATCCGATCGACGAGACCAGCCCGCTCTACGGCCTAACGGCCGACGATCTCCGGAGCGTGGACGCCGAATTCCTGGTGCTGCTCAAGGGCATCGACGACACGTTCTCGCAGACCGTGCACGCCCGCTCCTCGTACACGGCGGGCGAGCTCGCGTGGGACGCGCAATTCGTGTCGATGTTCAATCCGCCCACCCCCGACGGCGTGGTGAGCATCGACATGGAGCGGCTCGACACGATCGAGGAGGGGCGCCGCGGAGCGGCGCCGGCGAACGCGGCTGCCGACTAACGGAATCAGCCGATGGGCGGCGCGTCGGAGAGGTGTTCCTGCACGATCACCCATTTGGCGCCGCGCCGCTCGAACACCGCCGTCCACGCGCCGCCCACCACGTGCGGCATCCCGCGCGGCGTGAGGTGCGGGATGCGGTAGGTGGCCGTGAGCACGGCGGCGTTAGGCGAGAGCACGTCCACCGCCATCGTGTCCCACACCCACTTGGGCTGCCGCATGTTCTGTCCCGTGCTCTCCCAGAACGTCCGGATGTTCTGCTCGAGCTCGGCCCGCGTGGTGGTGATGCGCCCGCCCGTGGCCGAGATGACCCGGCCCGTGTCGGCGTAGAGTCCCATCATCTGTTGGACGAAGTTGGGCGACGACAGGTCGCAGGCCGCCTTGATGCGGGCGCGAATGGTGTCGGCGATGGCCGACCGTTGCTCCGGTGTGAGGGGCGCCGAGGACGGCCGCGACGAGCAAGCGAGCTGGGCGAGAGTCGTGGAAACCGCGAGCAGGGCCAGGCAGCGCCGGATGGTGGTCATGATTCCGCGCCGTGGTTATAGTGGTTGTACGAGGCGAGGGACAGCGCGCGTCTCCGCGAGAGGACGCATCGGTCGAGGTGTATGAGGAAGGCTGGGTTCGCGTGCTGGCGCGCTTGGTGCATGCGGCACATTGCAGCCGAGGTACGTGCTGCCGTGAATAATGAGTCGCGGTTATCCTCGGACGAAGCCATGGAGTGGCGACGCTCGACCAGCATGCGAAAGCGATGCCAGGGTCGGAAAGGTTGGGGTGAGAGCGAGGGCAGGGAAATCGGCGCTGTTGGGCGTTGTCCGGACACGAGGAGGAAGGTATGGGCGCATTGAAGACGCTGGCGCTGCTGCCGATGGCCGGATTGGTAATGTTGGCGTGCGGTCATCAGTCCGCCGCGTCGTCCACGGCCATGAACGCGCAACTCAAGAGCGATCTCGATCGCGCTGCCTCGCCGGCATCGGATCTGGCCGTGTCGCGATATCGGCCCACGCAGGTGATGTCGAACGTGGAGATGGGGCTGGGCAACGGCAGCCAGGGCAAGGAGGCGCCGCGTAAGGCGCACGTGCCGCAAGCGCGCCGGGATTTCAAGCCGACGGTAGAGGCGGTGAGCGCGATCGCGACGCACCCGGCTCCGATGCCGACGGTGGTGGCAGTGGCGCCCGAGCCGGGTCCGTTGGCGGGTCCGCGGCCGATGCCTAACGCAGTGGGGTCGATTTTCCGCGGCGGGGTGATCGCGGACGACGATCATTGCCAGATCCATCACGGCGTGCCGACGATGGTCGGGCGTGTGGCGCCGCAGCGGCCGATGTTAGGCGGGCCGATCAGGCCACGGGGAAGCTGGTAGGGAGTGCGAAGCGGGGCGTGGTGAGCGGGGCCGGCGGAAATGCCGGCCCCGTTTTATTTGGACCGATGGTCCTGCCCGCTGCAACCTCGGGCCGTAGCCGCTTCACTCGGCCAAAAACCGATCAAATACCGAACTACTATAGTATAGCAGAGCCTGCTACGCCATCGCACCCGGCGCTTCCTCCTCCGGTAG
>DATNAM010000251.1:0-3341 GCA_035572595.1 Gemmatimonadaceae bacterium | reverse complement strand
GAAGGCGAGCCTGGAGCGGGAAGGGCGGGACGCCGTCGAGCGGCAACGCATCGAACTCGGTATCGGGCGGCGCGCCGGGAGCAACCGGCAGCATGGGGTGCGCGTGGCTGTCGATCGCCTTGATGCCATCGATGTAGGCCGCGAGCGCGGAGTCGACCGGCGTTTGCGCGGGCGGGTGGCGTGCGGCCACCACCACGGCGCACAGCGCGAAGACGAACGTGCGATACATGTGAGTGTCGTAAGCGAGAAGTCCGCGTGACGGATGCGGGTGCGAGGCACGTATGAATCTCTCGCTGCGCGGTCGGACCGCTAGAGGCTCTGCGCACCTCTCGTTTCGACGGGAGGTGAGGCCCCCTTGACATTCTAGGGGTGACATCGTTTCTTGTTCCCCAAGTCGTTCTATGGGTCCCGCGCCGCCTGGCGCGCGCACGCTCACCTCTCGAGATCGACGGACGGCATGGCATCGGACGCAAACACGGTGGAACTGCTGCAAGGCACACTCGACGTCCTCGTGCTCAAAGCACTCTCGTGGGGGCCGGCACACGGCTACGGCGTCGCGCGATGGCTGCAGGAAGTGACCGACGATGCGCTGCGGATCGAGGAAGGCTCGCTCTACCCCGCGCTGCACCGACTCGAGAAACGCGGCTTCGTGGAAGCGAGCTGGGGTCTGTCCGAGAACAACCGCAAGGCCAAGTACTACCGGATCACCTCGCGCGGTCGCCAGCAGCTCAAGCAGGAAGCATCATCGTGGTCCGCGTTCGCGTCGGCGGTGGCCAAGGTGCTCACGAGCACCAAGCGGCCGGCCTGGGCGTAGCAGAGACCCGAGCGATGTCGACGCGTCCTTCGAATCCGGCCTGGTTTCGCTACCTCACGTTCTGGCGGCGCGACCCGCGTGCCGAGCTCGATCAAGAGATCGCGTTCCACTTCGAGGCGCGCGTCGACGAGTACATCGCTCGCGGCTTCGACGCTCACGCCGCGCGTGCGTTGGCCGTCGAGCGGCTCGGCGATCTGTCGCGGGTACGGGACGACTGTCAGCGCATCGAAGAACAATATGCCCGGAGACGTTCCATGAGCGACGCGCTATCCGGCGCGGCGGCCGACCTGCGGTACGCGCTCCGCCAGCTCACGCGGCACCGTGCGTTCGCGGCCGCGGCCATCATCTGCCTTGCGTTAGGCATTGGCGTCAACACGGCCATCTTCTCGGTGGTCGATGCCGTTCTCTTCCGTCCGCTCCCGTTCCACGATCCTGGTCGCCTGGTGATGGTCGGGGAGGGACTTCCCGCCATCGGCGACAAGTTCATGGGCACGATCTCGACGCCCGACTTCGGCGATTTCGCGACGCTGAACGCCTCGGTGTTCGCGTCGTCGAGCGTGTTCGAGCCCACGGCGTCGACGCTCACCGGCACCGGCGCGGCCGAGCGCGTGGCCGGCCTCGAGGCGTCGGCCGGACTCTTCGGCGTCCTCGGCGTCCGGCCTGCGTTAGGCCGAGGCTTTCGCGATGGCGACGACGCCCCGGGCTCTCCGGACGCGGTCGTGCTGAGCGACGCGCTCTGGCAACGCCGCTTCGGCGGCGATCGATCGATCGTGGGCCGGTCCATTCTGCTCGACGGCAAGCCGACCACCGTCCTCGGCGTGATGCCGCCGGGTTTCGTGTTTCCGTTGCCGGGCCTCGGCCCCGATCCGGCGGACTTCTTCGTCCCGCTCAGGCTTACGCGCGACGTGGTCGAGAACCGGGGCAATTCCTTCAACGCATACATGATCGCGCGACTCGCGGCTGGCGTGTCGGCGGCACAGGCATCGGCCGGCGTCAACACCATCGCGGCGCGCATGATGTCGCTCTATCCCACCGTCTACACGAGTACGTCGCGCGTCGTGGCGGACGTGCAGCCTCTGCGCGACCGCCTCGTGTCCGACGTGCGCCGCCCGCTGCTCATTCTGTTAGGCGCGGTCATGCTCGTCCTCGCGATCGCCTGCATCGACGTGGCCGGCCTGCTGCTCGCGCGCGCGGCCGCGCGCGGCCGCGAAATCGCCGTCCGGCGAGCGTTAGGCGCCGGGCGCGGCCGGCTCGTCGGCCAATACCTCATCGAAGGAGCGGTGCTTGCCGTGCCGGGCGCGTTGGGCGCACTCGTGCTCGCGCCCTGGGGCGCCGGTACCCTCGCGCGCCTTGCTCCCGATGGCATGTTCTCCGGCTACCGCATTGGCGTCGACCGACGCGTCCTCGCCTTCACCCTCCTGGTCGCCGTGCTTGTCTCGCTCGTGTTCTCGCTCGTGCCCGCCTTTGGGGGAGACCGGCGCGGCCTCTCCAACACACTGCGCGATGAAGGGCGCGGAACCAGCGCCGGACGGAAACGGCAACGCGCGCGACGTGCACTGGTGGCGAGCGAGATCGCGCTCGCGCTCATGGTAACGACCGGCGCGGGCCTGCTCGCGCGCAGTTTCGTCAAGGTGGTCGAGGTCGATCCGGGATTCGCGCCGGCGCACGTGCTGACATTCGAAGTCTTCTTCCCGTCTTACCGATATCCGCGCACGGCCCAGGTACTCGACCTCGAGCGGGGAATAGTCGATTCGCTGGCACGGTTGCCCGGCGTCCGCAGTGCCAGTGGCACCGTCAATCTGCCCATGGTGGGCGGATGGCAGATCGCGTTCAGCCCGGATGGACCGGCGCTGCCCAAAGTCCCGCTTGCCTCGAACTTCGTGGTGTTGCCCGACTACTTCCAGACGATGGGCATTCCCATCCAGTCTGGCCGGCCGTTCGATGCCCGCGACATTGACACCTCCGAGCCGGTCGTGATCATCGACGAGCGCCTGGCGCGCCAGTTTTATCCACATGCGAATCCCATCGGGCAGCGGCTCAAATGGGGAGCGCCGGCGTCGACGGACCCGTGGAAGACCATCGTCGGCGTCGCGCGTACGGTGAAAACGCGTGCGTTAGACCAGGAGAGCATGCCCGAGGTCTACTTCCCTGCGCGCCAGTTGGCCAAGGACACATCGTTCGTCGACTTCGCCCTCCGCCGATTGACCTTCGTGGCACGCACGGCCGGCGATCCGGTCGCGCTCGCGCCGCAGGCCACCCACGTCGTCCACGACATCGATCCCGAGCTCGTCCTGACGCACGTCGAGAGCGTCGCGTCGGTCGTCTCGCGCTCGATCGCGCCGCGGCGTTTCAATTTGCTTCTCATCACCGCCTTCGCCGCCCTGGCGCTCGTGTTGGCCGCGGTCGGCCTGTCCGGACTCGTGGCCTACTCGGTGGTGCAGCGGCAGCGCGAGATCGGCGTGCGCATCGCGATTGGCGCGACGACGAGCGGCATCGTCCGGCTCGTACTGCGCGATGGGCTCGGCAC
>DATNAM010000250.1:0-10527 GCA_035572595.1 Gemmatimonadaceae bacterium | reverse complement strand
CGCCCATGCCGTTTGCATCGAGACACTTGAGCGCGTCGGAGAGAGGCGTCGTCGGGGCGACGATTGCGTCCTTCAGTCTCTGCTCCATCCGATCGTCGGAGATCACGTGGACGCCCCCCGGTGAGGGAAGGACAGGAGATGCCGCCAAAGCCTGGAGCATTATTAAGAATCTCTCATCTTCAGAGCAAGACGATTCCCAATCCGGATTGAAATCGGTCGGGTTCATTGTGTTTTGTGGCGGAAGGATTAGCAGTAACCGCGCCCGCCCCGGCATGCCCAAGATGCGGTTCAGTAACGGCGCGCAACTCCCACTGCTACATACTGATAGCTGATATTCTCGGCGGCCTCTTGTCTCCCGTGAGCGCGGCCGAAAACTCGCGGAATCGCCTTAGGGCAACACCCTACCGTGGCGCCCGTGCAACGGGCGGGGCGTGCGTGCCCATTCGCCAGGTCCAGCCGAGGCGTGTCCCGATTGGCCAAGCTGGCGGTCGGCGTCCGGAAGGCCCTTCGATTACCTCGACGCGGATGGTCGAATCGCCCGTCTTCACGAGCGCGCCGGAGCTGTGGCGTCCGACCACTTGGCCTGGTGTGGCAACGTAGTTAGGCCAGGACGGATCATAGAACGCACGCCAGATGATGACGGGTTCGTTCCTGACTGTTGTTCGCGCGCCGGGACCCGGCACGGAGATGGCGCGGATAAAGTTGTGGATGGCACGGCTCGAAGCGCTCCAATCGATCCACTCGTCGCCTTCGCCGCGACCGCCGAAGTAGGTGCCCGGGTGGTCGGCCTGGCGCCGGCGCTGCGCAGTGCCCGCGGCGATGTCGCGTACGGTATCGACGACCAGCGATGGCATGCGATCGACGACGCGCCGCAGCACGTCTCCGTAGTCATCCGTCCATCCGATGGGCAGCGCGAGTTGCGTAATGATGTCGCCGGTGTCGATGCCGTCGTCGACGTAGTGCGCGGTGAGACCGATTTCGGTTTCGCCGTTGATGATCGCCCAGTTGATGACGTTGCGCCCGCGATAGAGGGGCAGCATTCCGGCGTGGAAGTTGACCACGCCGCGCGGGTGTGCATCGCGGACGGGGGCGCGCAGAATCTGGTTGTAGGCGACGGAGATGCCTAACTCGGAGCGGAGCGCGGCGATCTCGGCCACGGCGTCGGGCGCGTTGACGTTGGCCGGGCGCAGGATGGGCACGCGCAGCCGCGCGGCGGCATCGCCTAACGTCGAGTCACTGGGCGAGGCACGCAGGATGACGCCGGCGATGCGGTGTCCGGCGCCGGCGAGTCGCCCCAGGGTGTCGGCGGCCCACTGGCCGTCGCCGTAGACGGCGATGCGGAGGCCGCCGCCCTCGGTCATGCGAGGTCGGACCAGTCGAGCTCGTCCTCGGCGCGCACGTCGCGGGTGATGGCGCGGCCGATGACGTAGCGGAGCTCATCGGGTTGGATGCCCGTACCGGGGCGCTTGAAGTCGACGTCGGCGGCGGCCACGCGGTCTCCTTTGCGCATGTCGCGGCGCGCGACCATGCGGCGGCGGAAGACCTTGCGTTTGGCGATCTCGTCGGCACTGACGCGTCGCTCGGCGTTGCCTAACGCGGCGAAGGCGTCGCGGGCGCCATCGACGATCGCGCGGAGCTCGGCCGGGTCGGCGGAGATCGCGTGGTCCCAGCCGGGAAGGTTCTTGTCGGTGGTGAAGTGCTTTTCGATCATGCACGCGCCTAACGCAACGGCGGCGATCGGCACGGCCGAGCCGAGCGTGTGATCGCTGTAACCCACCGGTACGTCGAAGGCCGAGCGCCAGGTGTTCATGGTGCGCAGATTCACCTGCGCCGGCGGCGACGGATAGATGGAGAGGCAGTGCAGGATGGCAACCGGGCCGGACCCCGCGGCGCGCAGCGTGGCGATGGCGCGCTCCACTTCGCCTAACGTGGCCATGCCGGCCGAGATGACCACCGGCTTGTGGGTCGCGGCGACGTACTCGAGCAGCGGAAGATAGTTGACGTCCATCGATGCGATCTTGTACGCCGGCACGTCGAGCGCCTCGAGCATGTCCACTTCGGCAGCGGAGAAGCAGCTGGAGAAGAAGACGATGCCCGTATCGCGACAGTAGGCTGAGATCTCCTGGTGCTGTGCGCGCGAGAGTTGGTACTGCTCGACGGACTCCTCGAGCGTGGGCTGGTTGCGCTCCTTGCTCACGTAGGCGGTATTCCGGTCGTATTCGGCGCGCGAGATGAGCGACGACTTGCTCCACGACTGGAACTTGACCGCGTCGGCGCCGCATGCGCGGGCGGAGTCGATCATCGCCCGGCACAGCGCCATGTCGCCGTTGTGATTGGCGCCGATCTCGGCGACGATATAGGGCGGTTCACCCGGACCGACTAACCGGCCGGCGATGTTCAGCTTTTCCATAACGATTCGAGCTCCGGGTTGGCCACGCTCCACCACCAGATGTAGCGCGGGGGAAGGCTATTGAGCGCGCGCACGTACGACGCGAGCCGGTCGGGTGACGCAACGGCGGCGGCGAACGCGCGGCAGCGGTCGCGGGCGTCCGCGACCTGTGTGCGGTAGGGCTCGGCAAGCAGCCACGAGCTATCGAGCACGAGGTCGTAGTGCGCGAGAACGCGCGACGTCGCGAGGCGCACTTGCTCGACGGTAAACGGCGGGAGCACGGCGGCGGTATTGCCCGCGTACTGCCGGTAGCGCATCTGCGGCGTGTGATCAAAGGCCAGCCGCGCGCCTAACGACCAGGCCCGCGTGGTGAGGAGCCAGTCGAAGAGGAGACACGTGGCCGGAATCGGCAGGCAGCGCTCGAGGACATCGGTGCGCCAGACGACATTCGAGAAGCCGAACACGTTCCAGCGCGGCAGCATGGTGTCGAGGCACAGGTCACGGGGCGGCGCGAACACGACGTTCATGTCGCGGCCGGCTTCATCCATCACATCGAGCGCACAGCCCGAGACATCGGCCTCGTCGACGGCGCGGCGCGCCGCGGCGATCCGCGAGGGGAGCATGACGTCGTCGATGTCGCAGCCGACGATCGCATCGTACCCTTCGACCATTGCGGCGAGCGCATCCTGCCGCACCGCGGACGGTGTGGCGTTAGGCAACGCGGCGCGCCACGTGACGTGGGCGGGCTGGCCCACGGCGGCCACCACGTCGCGCTCGGTCACGCCGTCCAGGCTGATCCAGACATCGAAGTCGGAGTCCGACTGCGCGCAGACGGAGCGATACCACTCGCCGAAGTAGCGAAGGCCCGCCCGGTATGCGGTGGCGTGCACGGCGACACGGCCGGCGCTCACTGCGGGCGCGCGTTCCGAGCGCTCACCATGCGGTCCAGCCCCCTTCGATGAGGACGTTGCTGCCGGTCGCATACGACGATGCGTCCGATGCAAGGAACAACGTGGCACCGATGACTTCTTCGGCATTCATGAGGCGGCGCATCGGCGACTTCTGCCGGAACCGTTCGATGAACGCGGCCTCGTGGTTGTTGGCGACGCCGTGCGGCGTAACGCAATTCACGCGCACGCCGCGCTCGGCCCAGTAGGCACCGAGGTAGCGCGTGAGCATGATGACGCCGCCTTTGCTTGCGGTGTAGGCGACCGGGTTGCCGAGACTGTTGTTTTCGTAAAGATCCGGATTGGATGAGACGACGCCGTAAGTAGACGCTACATTGATGATGCTGCCCTTGCCTTGCTTCAGCATGACCGCGCCGAAGTCGCGGCAGGTGAGGAACGTTCCGGTGAGGTTGACGGAGATGATCGCATCCCAGAGCTCGAGCGGGAACGTTTCGGCTTTGGCGTCGGTGAAGCCCTTGGGCTTGAACTGGTGATTGTTGATCAGGACGTCGACGCGGCCGAAACGCCCGACGACGGCATCGCGCAACGCGGCAACCTGATCAGCGTGGGAGACATCGCACTCGAACGACGCGGCAGGTTCGCCTAACGATCGGGCGAGGTCCGCCGACGAGGCGGCGGGAATGTCGACGAGCGCAAGTCGCGCCCCGCGCTCATGGAACGCGCGGGCTAACGAGCGGCCAATGAGGCCGCTTGCGCCGGTGAGCACCACCACACGACCGCTGACATCGAAAACCGGGTCGGACATGTACACCTCTCTATCGGGACGACAATATCGCTAAATGACGAGCAGAACAGCTAGGCCACCGGGAAGCGCGGTTGGTTCTTTCCATCCGGCGTCTTTCATCGTATTGCGCGCTCGACCGTGGCAGGCTGAGGCCGCGTCTCACAGGAGGCACTCGGATGTCGTCGTTGCAGGTTGCCGATCGATCGGACTTGCTGAAGCTAATGCTGGATGATCTCGCGGCGGCACCCGCGGCGTTCCAACCGACGAACTACTGGTCCGTCTACGAGCGGCGATTCGTACCGGAGCTGCTGGAGCACGGGCTGTCGGACTTTCGTCGACGCCGGCGGTCGGTGCTGACGAGTTTCGGCGCCTCGGACTACAGGCCACGCGGCGCGTACCTGGATCTCAACCAGAGCCGCCTGTTCGGCAACCGCGTGACGCAGCGCGTCCCGGGGTGGAAGCGGCTCGTCGCCATGGTGAACGACCTGTTCAATCGCGACGGGCTGTCGCCGGTGGGACTCGACCTGTACGAGTGCGGGTTGCGCGAGGTGCAGGAGTCCGCCTTTCGCCTAACGCAACTGTACGGCGAGCACGCGAGAGCCCGGCCCATCGACAGCATCGAGTTGTCGAGCGCCGGCAATCCCGAGGATGTGTTCGAGATCGCGGGCCGGCCCTACACGATGCGCGCCCTGTACTACTATCTCCGCTATGCGTACTGCTGCCAGTTCATCGACTTCGACGCGGTCGACCTGTTCGTGGAGCTCGGCTCGGGCGTGGGGCGCCAGATCGAGATCATCCGGAAGCTCCATCCGCGGATTCGGGTCGTTGCGTTCGACATTCCGCCGCAGCTGTACGTGTGCGGCCAATTTCTGTCGACGATTTTTCCGGATGCGGTGATCGGGTACGAGACGACGCGCACGTATCGCGCGATGCCGGATCTCCCGGCCGGTGCGATCGCCATCTGCGGCAATGCGCAGTTCCCTCTGCTACGCGACCAGCGCGTCGACTTGTTCTGGAACGCGGTCAGCTTCCAGGAGATGGAGCCGGACGTCGTGGCGAATTACCTCGGCTACGTGGCGCCGGTGGCCCGGGCCGTCTATCTGCAAGAGCGCATGCGCGGCAAGGACGTGTCGCACGCGGCGGGCGAGCCGGGCGTGCTGCGGCCGACGACCCTCGACGACTACCGGCGGGGCCTGCCTAACCACACGCTCGTCGACATGTCGCCCTCGATCCGGCCGCTCGGCGTGATGCGCGATCATCACGACTCGTTCTGGCGCGCTTCCTGATGCGAGCGCGTGACCCAGCGCCGTGCATGTGCGACGACGAGTCGCAACGGCCTGACGACGTGATAGAGCGCGCTGAGCCCGGGGGGCAGGCGGACGGCGTTCAGGTCCGTCACGTGGGGTGATCCGAGCACGTCGAGCGAGAGCAGGACGCGATCGACGACGCGTTCGCGCGTCCGGAGCTGCAGGCGCAGCTGCTCGCTCGTGGACAGCGGCCGCTCCGTAAGGCACCGGTGTGCGGCCTCGTCGATGAGCGATTGCACGACCGGGTCCGCGCGTGCGACCCAGCCGCGGCCTCGAAGATCCGCGCCTAACAAAGTGTCGCAGAGGCCGATGCCTACCTCCAGCATCCGCGCCACGCCGGCGGGTGCCGCGAGCGCGCGTACCGCGATCCAGTCCAGGTCCGGCGCCGACCGGACGGCCGCGTAGACGTCGCACACGCGTACGAGTTGCGCCCAATTGTGTTTGGCGCCGTGAACGCAGAGGTACACGATGAGCGCGCGGGCGTCGAGCGCGGGAAGCGACCTGCCCAACACCGACATGGTCGTCACGTTGGTCCAGGCCCAATCTTCGCGCCGAAGCGAGCCGAATCCGCGGCGGCCGAGCGCCCAGTGGATCTCGAGCGAGACACCGGTCGCATCGTTGCGGAGCGGCAGGTGGTAGTCCGGGTCGAGCACGAGGTCGTCGAGCGACTCGGTCACGACGTTCACCGGGGCGTATCCGTCGTCGCGAAGGAGCGCCCTCACCCGACGCAGATCGCGGCGGTGGATGACGAGATCGAGGTCGCTGAACTGGCGCAGAGACAGGTCGCCGTAGGCGGCAACCGTCAGCGACGGACCCTTGATCGGCATGAATGCGACGCCGGCGGCCGTGAACCGATCGCCTAACTCGGTTAGGTATCGGGCGAGCGCGACGTTGTGGAGCGCGTTACCGTCGAAGTGCCGTTTCAGCTCGTCGGCCACGTCCGACGGCACGTGCTGTCCAACCAGGGGGCCGGCGGCGGCGAGAGCGACGTAGAGCAACGGCAGCACCGCATGCCGGCCGGCGGCGCCGACGATGTCGCTCCAATCGAGAACGCCGGCGGCGGCGTGCGCGACGTCGTCCCGTCCGGCGAGGCCGAGGACGAACCGGCACGCGGCGAGCAGCAGTTCCTGCTCGGGCTCGTGCTGCCGCGCGCCATCCAGGGTGCGCACGGCCGATTGTCGCACGCCGGCGCTACCGTTAGTCGTCAGGCACTACCGACCACGAACCAGCGTCACGATGGCCGAGGCCGAGCCGGCGAGACCGACGAGCGGGAAGAAGATGTCACGGAAGAACGAGCCGTGACGCGTGACGATGATCTGATCGCCGGACTCGATCTGCCGTGAGGCCCATTCGTTGAGCGGGCTGCGCAGATCGATCTTGTACTCCTTGCCGCCGCGGAAGAGCAGCACCTTGCCCAGGTTGCCGGTTTCCGTTGGGCCGCCGGCCATGGCAAGCGCTTCGCCGATGGTGGTTTCGCGCGGCAGGTTGTAGAGGCTGGGCTTGGAGACCTCGCCGGCCACGGTGAGGTGCAACAATGGGATGACGACGATCTGTGGATCCGACTCGTATTTCGTGAGAAAGGTCCGCAGGCGCTTGGTGACTTCCTGCATCGGGACGCCGGCGATCGGCACGGCCTGATAGAGCGGATGCAGGAGCGCCCCGTTGATGCCGACGGCGAAGTCTCCGCTCATCTCGGCATTGCGCCACACGGTGACGCGGACCACGTCGCCGGGGTGGAGCACGGTGTTGGTGTCGTTAGGCGGCGCGACATCCTGCGCGAGCGACGGAAGCGCGATGGCGGTGCAGCACAGAACCGCGAAGAGAAGAGAGCGCATGGTCGGAGCTACCACGTGATGGGAGGAAAACGCAATCGTTAGGCAGGGGCGCGCCCGGCGCGCGACGGTGGTCAGAAGCGGTCAGCGCCGCGATCAGGTCTCGACGCTGTCGTAATAATCGTAGTAGTAGTAGCTGCCGTACTGGGGCACCTTGTGATCCGGGTCGTTGAGCACCGCACCGACCACGCGGACGCCCACCGCCGACAGTCGCTGCACCGCGTCGAGCGCCACCTGCCGCTCGGTATGTCCCGCCCTGAGCACGAGAATCACGCCGTCCGACTGCGAGCCCAGGATGAGTGCATCGGCCGCGGCGTGGATGGGGGGCGTGTCGAGAATGAGAATATCGAACTCGCGGCCCAACTTCTGGAGCGTCGCGCGCATCTGCGCGCCGCCCAACAGCTCGGACGGGTTAGGCGGATGCGCGCCTGCCGGCAAGAACCACAGGTTGTCGACCATCGTCGTCTGGATCACCTGTTGCTGCGTGGCCTGGCCCATCATGAACTGCGTGAGACCCGGTTCGCGCGGCGCGCGGAAAACCTTGTGCAGGCGGGCGCGGCGCAGATCGCAATCGACGATCAGCACGCGCATGCCCTGCTGCGCGAACGTCACGGCGAGATTCGCGGCGGTGGTGGTCTTGCCGTCCTGCGGCGACGGGCTCGTGATGACGATGGTCTTGAGCGACTGCACGGCCTGCGAGAAGATCAAATTGGTGCGCAGCGTGCGGAACGCTTCGGCGGAGCTCGAGCGGAAGTCGGAGACGGTGACGAGCGACTCGCCGTTCGACGCGCCGTTGCCGACGGCCCACGAGCGGCGCGGCGTGGGCAACCGGAGCGACATGTTACCCATCTTGAGCCGGCGGGCGGCGTGCGGACTCGCGATTTGCGGAATGATCGCGAGGCCGGGAATCTGCAGCATGCTCTCGATTTCCTCGCGGCGGCGGATGGCGGTGTTGAGCCGCTCGACCAGGAACGCGGCGCCCGTGCCTAACAGAAGACCGACGATGATGCCGGTGAGGAGCTTGGTGCGGCGGCTGGTGCCGATCGGCGCGTACGGCGACGTGGCGAGGTCGACGACCTCCACCTGTCCGGCCTCGACGGCCTCGGCGATGCGCGCCTTCTGATATTCGTCGCGCAGCTCGTCGGCCATGTTGCGCGCGGACTCGACCTGCTCCATGAGCCGGGCTTCGCCGGCCTGCGTGGCCGGCAGCGTCTTGAGCGCGTCGGTGCTGCGCTGGCGGAGCTCATCCAGCGCGGCTACGCGCGCGTCGAGCGACGTGATCTGGCTGCCGACGGCGTCGCCTAACTGAGCTTGCGCGCCGGCGACGAGCGCATGCAGGCGCTGCACGTCCGGATTGGTCTGCGCGCTCCCCCAGTTGCCGACGGAGATCGAATCGAGCGCGGCCTTGTACGTCACGAGCTGCGTGTACGTGGTCTGCACCACCGGATTGTCGGCGATGCCCGGCGACGCGACCAACGCGCTCAGCGTTCGCTGCCGCGCCGAGCCCGAGTCATCCTTGGCCAGCGTGTTGAGCAGGGACTGGTATGTATTGCGATCGGCGACCAACTGCGCGCGCTGCACATCCAGATTGAGCAGCCCGGTTTGTTGGGCGGCGACCACTGCGTCGGACGAACCGTAGACCTGCTTGTTGGTGCGATAGTCGCTCAAGCGACTCTGCGCGACTTGCAGGAGCGAATCGGTTTGGTGCAGCTGCGCTTCGACGAAGATGCGCCGGCGGCGCGACTGCTGCTGCGCGGTGGCGGCGTTCTGCGATTGGAACACGCCGACGACCGTGTTCACGATCTGCCGCGCCACCCAAGGATCCTGCGCCGTGAACGACACGTCGACGACGTCGGTGCGGTCGCGTTGGCGCGCGCTCAGTCCGGCGAGCACCTTGTCGATGGCGGCGGTCTGCGAGATGGTGTAGAGCAACCCCTTCTGCGCGTTCGCCGGCGCGCCGTGCACCGCGAACACGATGCCGGCCGCGCGCACGGTGCTGTCGTACGGCACGAGCATCGACGAACCCGCGGCGGTGACGTTCACGCCGTTAGGCATGAACTCCAGGCGGACGGTGTCGGCGCTCGTCTCCGACGCCAGGGACACGTTGCGCAGCACCGACGCCGGGAATCCCTTGCTCTGGACGCGCAGGCCTAACGCCTCGGAGTCGACGACGGCGGTGGCCACCGCCCGGCTCCGCAACACCTGCAACTGCGACGTGATGGGGTCGGTCCAGTACCCGCCCATCATGCCCTGCCCCGTGTTGTCGTCGAGATTGCCCGCCAGCTCGCGTCGCGCGTCGACTAACCGAATCACGGCGGTGGCCTGGTACTCGAGCGCCTGCTTGCTCACGCGGTACGCCGTGAACGCGATCGCAAGGGCGGTGATGCCGACGATCAACCAGACATGCCGGCGCAGCGTCGCCAGCGATTCCTTGATGTCGATCGACTCGGCTCCGCCCTCGACGTCGTCGGCAGGACGGGACGCGGGCATGCCTGCTGCTGTGCTCGGCGTGAGCGCAGACGCGTTCGGCGTGCCGCTAGGAATCAGATCGGACATGTCTTCTCGCTGAGTCGATCAGTCGCCGGCCAAGCACGCTTGGGCGCGCTCAGGACACCGCCCGGGTTAGTACAGGCTGACGGGCTGCCTCGCGCACCGTAGTCACGACTCGCTCCAGATCGTCGGCGCTCATGTTCGAGCCGGACGGGAAACACAGCCCGCGACGGAAGAGATCTTCCGACACCGAGCCGCCGAGGGCGGTGCATCCCCGGTAGACCGGCTGCAAGTGCATCGGCTTCCACACGGGCCGTGCTTCGATATTCGCTGCATCGAGCCGTTGGCGCAACTCATCCCGGTCGATTCCGAACTCAGCGGGCGTGATGACGGCCGTGGTCAGCCAGCGCGTATGCGTGCCCCAGGACGCCTCGGGCATGAACTCGATCCCCGGCAGGTCCTTGAGCGCGTTGAAGTAGAACTCGAAGTTGCGGCGGCGCGCGGCGACGCGCTCGCTGAGCACACGCAACTGCCCGCGGCCGATGCCGGCGAGCACGTTGCTCATGCGATAGTTGTATCCGACCTGCGAGTGCTCGTAGTACGGAGCGGGATCGCGCGCTTGCGTCGCGAGCTTGAACGCGTGCGTCACCAAGCGGCGATCTTCGCTCACCAGCATCCCACCGCCGGACGTCGTGATGATCTTGTTCCCGTTGAACGAGAACACGCCGGCGCGGCCGAACGTCCCAACGGGACGTCCCTTGTAGGTGGCACCAAGGGCTTCGGCGGCGTCCTCGATCATCGGCACTTCGTACTCGCG
>DATNAM010000249.1:0-17678 GCA_035572595.1 Gemmatimonadaceae bacterium | reverse complement strand
GGCGCATCCCGAGCAAGCGGCGATCGTGAGCTCGCCGCGCATCTTCAACGACCTCGTCGCGCCGGCCAGACACGGCGAGACCAAACAAGACGTGGAGAAGGCGGCCACGGCCGCGGCAGCGGCGCGCGCCAAGGGCGCGTTCACGGCCGACATCCTTGGCGTCGAGCGCGTGCTGCCGCCGCGGTTCGTCAACCCGATGCTCGACAGCATCGTGAAGTCGCGGAACGGCACGGGCGCACCGACGGCGGCGGACAGCGCGACGCTGCGGACAGCGCTGCCCGGCATCATCGCCAAGATGTTAGGCGAACCGGCGCCGGGATCGACCGCCGGTCCGCGGCCCGGCCCAACGCAGTGCCACGACATCACGGTGTATCCGGCCATCGGGTTTGCGGGCGGCGCGTGCGAAGGCTACGGCATGCTGCTCGACATTCACGACCCCGAACATCCGACGCGACTCTACGCCGCGAGCGATTCCAATTTCTCGTACTGGCACTCGGCGACGTTCAACAACGATGGCACGAAGGTGTTGTTCTCCGACGAGTGGGGCGGCGGCGGCCAGCCCAAGTGTCGCGCGACGGATCCCAAGGACTGGGGCGCCGACGCGATCTTCACGATCTCGAACAACGCGCTGCACTTTCAGAGCTACTACAAGATGTCGGCGCCGCAGACCGAAATGGAGAATTGCGTGGCGCACAACGGTTCGCTCATTCCGATTCCGGGACGCGACGTGATGGTGCAGTCGTGGTACCAGGGCGGCATTTCGGTGTTCGACTGGACGGACGCCGCGCACCCCAAGGAGATCGCCTTCTTCGACCGCGGCCCGATCGACTCGACACGCATGGCGTTAGGCGGCACGTGGTCGGCGTACTGGTACAACGGCGTGATCGTGAGCTCGGAGATCGTGCGCGGCCTCGACATCCTCGAGCTGACGCCGAGTCCGATGCTGTCGCAGAACGAGATCGACGCGGCGAAGACCGTGCACCTTGACTACCTCAACGTGCAGGGCCAGCCGAAGTACGTGTGGCCGCCGAGTTTCGCGCTGGCGCGGGCGTACGTGGACCAGCTGGAGCGGTCCAACGGCCTCTCGGCGACGCGGGTGACCGCGGTCCGCAAATCGTTGGCCGACGCCGAGCAGGCGTCGGGCTCGGGTCGTCAATCGGCGCTCACGCAGCTGGCATCGCAGCTCGATGGCGACGCGGGCGGGTCGCGCGATGGCGCCAAGGTCAAGACGCTGGCCGGCGCGGTTCGCGCCCTGGCGGGCGCGTCGCAGTGAGGCGGTGAGTCGGGCCTATAGTTAGGCGAAGGGCATCCGACGGCGGGTGCCCTTCGTCGTCTGCGGGTTTTCACGCCGGTCCGGGAGGAGTCGAATGTCGGGGAAGGAGCACAAGTACGTCGCGCGCCTAACGTGGGACGGCAACCCGGGCGATGGCACCGCGGGCTACGAGCGGTACGGGCGGCAATTTGTCGTGCAGATAGACGGCAAACCCGATTTGCGCGGTTCCGCCGACCCTCAATTCCGCGGCGACGCCGCGCTGCACAATCCGGAGGACCTGTTCCTCGCCGCGATTTCGACGTGCCACATGTTGTCGTATCTCGCGTTGTGCGCGCGGAGGGGTGTGCGCGTGGTGGCATACGAAGACGAAGCACGCGGAACGCTGCGGTTCGACGGCACGGGCGGCGGCCGATTCGTGGAGGTCACGCTCCATCCGCGCGTGACGATCAGCGCGGACTCGGATCTGGCGTTAGCCCGCGAGCTCCACGGCGAAGCGCACGAGACGTGTTACGTCGCGAGCTCGTGCAGCGTGCCCATTCATCATCAGCCGGTGGTGGCGACGGCGTAAATACGGCGCTGTTCGCCTGAGCTCACCTACATCGCCACGCGGCGCGGGAGATCACTCGAGCGTGATCGTACCGCTCACGTACACGGAATCCGTCACCGAGCCGCGGCTCACACTTCGCCAGACGACCTGGGCCGCGCGCCTGCCCGCTGGTGCGTCGCGCACCGTGATCGAGTAAGCCTGCACGCGGGCGGTCAGTGGGCACGGGACGCTTTCGACTCGAGTGGTCACCGTCATGACTAACGTGGTTGCGCGCAGACCGGCGACGGCGGTCGGTATGGATCCTATTGCTCAACCCGCCGACCGCAAATAGTGTGGAGGCATGCCCCCTCGTGCGGCTCGCGCGCGGGCGGGCCGCTCCGACGCCCGCCCATCCCGGCCCGGCGCGGTGCGACACCGGCACCCGTCGCCCCGGCTCGCCGCGATGTCGCTCGCCGCCGTGGGTCTCGTCTTCGCCTGCGCCACCGCGTGGGGGCAGCGGCTGGCCTCGCTTCCGGAACGCGAAGCGAGGCACGCGCAACGTGAGTTCGAGTTCCTCCGCCGCGCGCTTCTCCCGCGCGTCCCGCCGCGCAGCGGCGGATGCGACCTCACCATCGGCGATATGTGCTATTGGGATGACAACGCCGACGCCCCGTTGCCGCCCGAGCGCCCGCGCGTCGCGCAGGCGCGCGACCATCTGCGCGCGTCGCTCGATTCGTTAGGCGCGATCGATTCGACCAACGACTATATCATCGGCCAACGCGTACGCTATGCCCTCGAGGCCAGCGATGCCGCCGGGGCCGCGGCGGTGGCGACGCGGTGCGCCGGAACGCCGTGGTGGTGCGCCGCGTTGCGCGGCTTCGCCTGGCACCGCACCGGCAAGGAGACCGAGAGCGCCCAGGCATTCGATACCGCGCTTGCCGAGATGCCCGACACCGTGCGATGCGCGTGGCTCGATGTGCGGTTGTGGGTGCCCTCCGGTACGCACGTCGGCAAGACACGCGATTCCGGAGACTGCGCGGCGCGCGCGGCCACGGATGCGAGAGTATTCTGGCTCGCGGCACCGCTGCTGACGTGGCGGCGCGATGCGGCGCGCGATGAGTTCCTCTCGCGTCGGACGCTCGTGACCCTGCTCTCGGGCAGCGCCAATCCGCAGTATTCGTCGTGGCGCTGGGACAGCGAGGAGCTTTCGATCCGATTCGGGTGGCCCGACCAGTGGGCGCGCGAGAATGCGCCGATCGGCTCGGTCGACTTCCTCGACACGCGCGTCGTGGGCGACGAGCCGCGGCCCAGCTTCAGCGTCGTCCCCGACCGGAGCGCGCTCGAAGCGCCGTTCGCGTCGAAAGCCGACGATTGGCGATTGACCGACGATCGCAATGCGCAGATGCGCTACGCGCCGGGTTGGCTGCGGTCCATCGATACGCTTCCGGTCCAGATCGCGCGCTTCCGCCGCTCCGGCGACAGCATGCTGGTGGTCGTGGCGTACGATGGGCAAACGCTGCGCGACAGCGGCAGCACCGCAATGACAGCGGCGGCGTCCCTGTCGGCCGGCCTCGAGCCCGAGAGCACGCTGGCCATTGGCCTAACGACGAGCGCGCCGACGGGCGCGATCGTGCTCGAGGCGCCCGCGCGGCCGGCGCTCGCGTCGGTCGAGGTGTTCGACACCGTGGGCGGCCGTGCGGCGCGGTGGCGTGCCGGTGTCGCGCCGCTGCCACCCTCGTCGGTGGTGTCCGATTTGCTCGTGGGCCGCGCGGGGCCGGGCTTCGCGCCGGCGTCGGCGGATAGCGCGGCGCGCACGGCCATGCCTCGCCTGGTGGTGACGGCGCGCGACACCCTCGCGCTCTATTGGGAAGCGTACCTGAGGCCGCCGCCCGGCGTCCGGCCGCGCGTCACCGTGCGCCTAACGCGGGCCGCCGGCCTGTTCGGCCGTCTGGGCCGAGCGTTGGGCGTCGCACACGGACAGGCAGGCCCGGCGCTGTCGTGGGAAGACGCGCAGCCCGATTCGATTCCAGGACGGTCTCTCCGGTTCGGCCTCGCCGGCGTGCCGCCCGGCCGCTACCGGCTCGAGGTGTCGGTGGACACGCCGGGGGCGCACGGAACGGCGGCGCGCGAGATCGTCGTGGTCGAATGAGCGCCCGCCCGCCTAACGGGGCCGTTGCGTTCGCGCTGGCGGGCATGCTGTGCGCGGCCGGATCCGTGCGCGCCCAACGCGCCGTCTCCCCGGAGGCGCATGCCCGGCAGGAGCAGGTTGCGTTCGCGCAGCTGCGCCGCCATCTGCTGCCGGTGATGCCGCTGGGCGACCACCTCTGCGAGTACAGCATCGGCCGCCTCTGCTACTGGGATGACCCGAGCGGCCCGTCGATTCCCGCCGAGGACGCCGGGGTGACAACGGCGCGCGCCCGGCTGCGGACGTTCCTCGATTCGTTAGGCGAGGTGGATCCGGCCAGCGACTACATCGTCGGCCAGCGCGTCCGCTACGACCTCGAGGGACACGACGACGCGGCCGCCGGGCGCGCGGCAGCTGCGTGCGCCGCCACGCCGTGGTGGTGCGAGGCGCTCCGCGGCCTCGTTAGGCACCGGACGGCGTCCGAGGCGGCCAGCGCCGCCGCCTACGACAGCGCGATCACGGCGATGCCGGATACGATCCGCTGTGCCTGGCTCGACGCCGACGCGTGGCTGCCGCCCTATGCCCAGTCGCACCGGCGCACCGACGGCCATCACTGCGACGCGGAAATGAAGACGAGCGCCCGCGTGTTCTGGCTCGGCGCGCCGCTCCTCACCTGGAGACGTAACGCGCTCCGTGACGAGTTCCTGTCGAGGCGCACCATGCAGTTGCTCCTCGCCGACTCCGTGAACCGCGGGCTGCCCTCCTTCGATTGGGATGTCGGCGTGCTGTCGTTGCGCTATGGCTGGCCCGACCGCTGGGCGCGCGGGAACACGTCGCGCCAGGACCCGCCGCTCATCGGCCAATTGCCGAAGCCCAGCTTCGACTTCGTGCCGAATCCCGACGTGCTCGGCAAGCCGTTCGACGCGACGCCGGCCGATTTTGCGCTGCCTAACGACCCGGCGGCGCGGATGCGCTACGCCCCCGGATTCGTGCGCGCGATCGGCACGATGGCGGTCCAGACCGCACGCTTCCGACGCGGCGACACGATGATAGTGGTGGCGGTGTACGACGGCCGCGCCATGACCGACAGCGTCAGCTCGACGGTGGTCGCCGCCGGCTCGCTGTCGGCGGGCCTCGCGCCCGAAAGCACGTTCGCCATGAGCCTCACGCCCGGCGAAGCGACGGGCGTCATCGTCCTGCGTGCACGGGCGCGACCGGCGCTCGCGGCGGTCGAGCTCGTCGACTCAACCCGTGCCATCGCCGAGCGATGGCGCGCCGGTATCGAACCGCTGCCTGCCAGCTCGACGATCTCGGATCTGTTGATCGGCGTCGGCGGACCAACGTTCAATCCGTTCTCGCCGCAGACCGCCGGCGACTACGCGGTCCCGGTGCTCACCTTCACGCCCCACGACACGGTCGCGCTCTACTGGGAAACCTATCTCGAGCCGCCGCCGGGCACGCCGGTGCGCGTGAGCGTCCGCCTAACGCGGCTCGCGACCGGCTTCTTCGGCCGCCTGAGCCACGCGGTCGGCCTGTCGCACGGCGACGCCGAGCCCACCATCGCGTGGACCGAGATCCGCCCGGACTCGTCCGTGGCCCGCTCGATCCGGCTTGGCATCCCCGACGTGCCGCCCGGCCGCTACCGGATCGAAGTCTCGATGCAAAACCAGGGCGCCGCCGGGACCACCTCGCGCGACATCCGGATCGACGCCGCGAGGTAGCGCCGGCGGTTCCTGGCGTTATCCGCCTCCCAAAGCCGCCGACGATCCGGCAAGACCCCGAGGGCCCGGGCCAAACCGGACCGGCACGCACCGTGCGATGGTCTTCGCCCGGCCGCATCGCACTGAAGCCGGTGTAGCGGCCGTTTCCACATCCCGGAGCCGGACTCATGCGCATCGGTGTCAGGTCGGTCCCCCGCGGCATCGCCGCCGCCGCCATCGCGTTGGGCGCGATCGCGTGCGGCAGCAACAACAGCCCGACGGGCGGTAAACCGCAGGCGTCGTCGATCACCGTTAGTCCGCCGACGACGTCGCTCGTCGCCGGCGACAGCGTCGTACTCAGCGCGACGGTGAAGGACGGGCAGGGCAACACCATCAGCAATCCCACCATCTCGTGGTCGGCGAGCGACACCGACGCGGTATCGGTGTCCGCGAGCGGCACGGTGTCCACGTTCCTGCCGGCGACCGACACGATCACCGCTACCAGCGGCGGCGTGTCCGGTACGGCGGTGGTGACGGTGCAGCCGCAGGCCGCCATCCAGATGCACGAGGGCGGACTGGTCGGAACCGTCACCTTCCCCAACGGGAGCACGGCGAGCGGCGGGCTGGGCGATCCGGTCGACACGATTCCGTGCGGCAGCGGCGCCGACGCCGAACATTATCACGTGCACCTGAGCCTGATCGTGAACGGCCAGCAGCAAGCCATTCCGTTAGGCATCGGCATCAAGAACGCGGTGGTGGTGGGCGACAGCCTGGCGATCGCCGGGACGTGCTTCTACTGGCTGCACTCGCACGACCGGACGGGCATCATCCACGTCGAGCCGTCGGCCACCGGCCACACGTTTACGTTAGGCGAATACTTCGACGTCTGGGGCGAGCCGCTCACGTCGGGCAACGTCGCCGGGAATCAGGGCACGGTCACCGTGTACATCGACGGCGCCCGCTACGTCGGCGACCCGCGCGCGATCGTGTTGTCCGCGCATCAGCAGATCACGCTCGAAGTGGGGACGCGCGTCGCGCCCCCGGTGTTCGACTTCCCGGCCGATTATTGATCGGAGTCAGCGCGCGGCGGCGCGCGTCTCGCCCGTGTCCAACGTCGGATCGCTCATTGGACGCGTGGTGCGGCGCGTGCCGTCCAGCGTCTGCACCGAGATCGCTTCCGTTGGGCAATGCTGCACGAAGTCGCCGTCGGCCGGCGACCATTGGAGCGGCGTCGCGCTCACCGTCGCCTTGCCCTCCGCGTCGAGGGCCATGACCCGCGGCGCCAACGCGACGCACGTGCCGCAGCCGATGCATTTCCCGCGGTCCACCTGCACCGACACCATGCTCCGCGGATAGACCCCCGATCCGTTGCACAGTGCGTCGCCGGCACGATCGAGCGCCGTGCGCGCGGCATCGTAGCCGGCGTTCACCATCTCCCCGGCGTGCGTGAAGCTGAACCAGTGATGCCGCCCGACGTCGGGGCGCACGAGGAGCATCGGCGGTCCGCTCCAGTCGGCTAACGGACGCTGTTGCAGCGCGTGCATCATGAGCGTGGCGGCGCGCATGTAGATCGCGGCAAATCCCTGCGAGCTGATGTCGCGCGGCCGCTCGACCTCGAAGCTGCCGACGTCCACGGCGATCACCGCGTCGGCGGCGAGCGTCGCCAGCGAGATCGGCAGGTTGTCGATCGTGCCGCCATCGATGCAACTGCGCGTCCCCACGTATCCCGGCGGGAAAAAGCCGGGCAGCGCGCACGACGCGTACACCGCATCCACCACCGGCACGTCGCGCAATCCCGGGAGTCCCCACACGAGGCGCGTGCCGCGTTCGACGTCCACCGTATTCACCAGCACCGGGATCGCGAGATCCTCGAAGGTGCCCGCGGGCGACGTGGCCGCGCACAAATCGCGCAGCGGTTCTTCCAAGTAGAGCGACGGCGTGTGCATGCGCTCGAACAGCATGCCGACGTGATTGAGGCGGAAGAGATCGCGGCGGCGCAGCGACACCGCGCGCGCGGTCATCTCGCTCACGCTCATGCCGCCCGCGTAGGCGGCGCCGATGAGCGCGCCGATGCTCGTGCCGGCAATGACGCTCGGCCTGATCCCGCGCTCCTCGAGCGCGCGAAGGACACCGATGTGGGCGAAGCCCTTCAATCCGCCTCCGCCTAACACGAGCGCGGTGCGTTCGGGCACGTTCGACATTCCGATGGAGCTCCTTCCAGTCGAGGCCAAGGGGCGGCGCGCGGACAAGCCGCGTCCCCGCTCGACAGACGATCCGCTGCCCCGACTCGTTGCCGGCCGAAGGCGCGGACCGCCGGTCCGACGCATGATCACACGATCCTATGCGGTGAAATGTACGCGGTGTGCATCGATCGTTCCCGTGCGCAGCGTATGCGCGCGGGAGGACCTTGGCGTTCTGGGCATTGCACCCGGATCCCGCCTCAGAACGTGATCGAGTACCCGATGTCCGAAGGCTCGCCCGAATGCGGCCGTCCCAACTGCACGTAGAGACCGTAGAGGAGGAAGGCGCCGCCGCCGACCATGATGATCGTGCCTGGCGTGTCTCCGATGATCGCGCCCGTAATGAGCGCGGCGCCGCCCAGCACCATCAGCTTTTCGCCGTTCGACAACGCGAAGTTGGACCTGTTCACCGCCGGATCACCCATGGGCTGCTCGGCGAGGCGCGGCGAGAGCGACGACGCCGAAAACGTCGGGCCGGCCGGTGCCGCGCCGCCGTCCGGGGCCTGCGCGCCTAACGGAGTAACGCCGGCGAGGAGCGCGGCGGCCGCCGCAATGACGATTCCGGTCCGGAGCATGGTCGTCTCCTGGTGTGACGGGTGCGCTGCGCGCCGCCCTCGACGCGAGAGTCGGTGACTCGCGGCGTCTTCGTCACGCCGCGGTAGTCGCCAACGCAAGGCACGCGCCGCGGGCGCCGGCCGCCGCATTGCGGCCGAGCGGCGGACGCGGCCGGACGTGCGGAGCACTTGCCGCGGGCGTACATTCAGCGCCTATGAGCACGTCCCCCCCCCGGTCGTCGCCGCGCGACGAAGGGCTCGTCCGCGCCATCGGCGTGAGCGGTCTCGCCGCAACGACGTTCAACATCATGATCGGCGGCGGCATCTTCGTGCTGCCGGCGGTCGCCGCCGCCGCGTTGGGCGCGCGCGCGCCGCTGGCCTACCTGGTCTGCGCGCTGGCCATGAGTCTGGTCCTCATCTGCTTCGCCGAGTCGGGCAGCCGGGTGTCGCTCACTGGGGGACCGTACGCATACGTGACCCTGGCGTTCGGCCCGTTCGCCGGGTTCCTGAGCGGCGTGCTCTTGTGGGTGATGGCGGTGTTCGCGGTGGCGGCGGTGGCGAGTGCGCTCGCCGGGTCGAGCGCCGTGTTGTGGCCCGCGCTCGCGCAACCGATTCCGCGCGCGCTTCTGCTCGTGGCGGTCATCGGCCTCGTCACGGCGATCAACGTGCGCGGCGTGCGCGGCGGCGCGCGGCTGGTCGAGTGGTTGGCCGTGGTGAAGCTGCTGCCGCTGTTCCTGTTCGTGATCGCGGGCGCCGTGGTCGCGCATGCCGCCCTATCGCCGGCGGCACCGCAGGCGGGCGGCGACCTGGGACGTACCGTCGTGGTGTTGATCTTCGCGTTCGCGGGCTCCGAGAGCGCGCTGGTGCCGAGCGGGGAGGTGCGGGATCCGTCGCGGACGGTGCCTCGTGCGTTAGGCATCGCGATGCTCACCGTGATGCTGCTCTACATCGCGGTGCAGGTTGTCGCCCAACGCGTACTCGGCGTGAGCGCGCTCGCCGCCGCCACCGACGCGCCCCTCTCGGCCGCGGCGGCGCGCATCGCCGGTCCGTTAGGCGCCGGGATCATCGCCGTTGCCGCGGTGTTGTCGATGTTCGGCAACGTGAGCGGCATGACGCTCGCCACGCCGCGCGCGCTCTACGCCTTCGGCCGCGATGGCTTCGTGCCGGTCGGCTCGCGCGCGCTCGCGCGCATTCACGAGACGTATCGAACGCCCCACGTCGCGATCATCGTGCAAGGCGTCGTCGTCTGCGCGCTCGCCGTGAGCAGCGGGTTCGTGGCGCTCGCCGTGCTGGCCAACGTCGCCGTGCTCACGCTCTACATCGTGTGCTGCGCCGCCACCATCCAGCTCCGCCGCCGGGATGTGAGACAAGCGGGAATGCCGTTCCGCGTGCCCGGCGGCGCGATCGTGCCCTATCTCGCCATCGTCGTGCTCGTTTGGATTCTCTGGCACGCGACGGCGCGCGAGCTGCTCGTCGTCCTCGCGCTGCTCGTGGTAGCGGGCCTCATGTTCCTATTCACCGCCACCGCCCGCCGGGCGGCGCAACAGGCTGTGGCACCATGACCGATCCGCTTCTCGCCTTTCGTCCCGAATTCCCGATCCTGGCTCGGGCGAACTACCTCGTATCCAACTCGCTCGGCGCCATGCCGCGCGCCGTGCCCGAACGCCTCGCCGAATACGCCGACGCGTGGAACCGCCGCGGCGTGCGCGCCTGGTCCGACGGCTGGTGGAGCATGCCGCTCACCGTCGGCGATGAGATCGCGCCTCTGTTAGGCGCGGGCGCCGGCGAGGTCGCGATGTTCCCCAACGTCACCCTCGCCCAGGCGGCGGTGCTCTCGGCGCTCGACTATACGCCGCCGCGCGACACGATCGTGATGACCGGCCTCGACTTTCCGTCGGTGCGTTACGTGTACGATCAGTTGGCGACACGGTTGGGCGCGCGCATCGTGAGCGTGCCCGCCGACGACAGCATCGCGATCGATACCGCGCGCGTGCTCGAGGCAATCGACGAGCGCACCCGCATCGTTGCCGTGTCGCACGTGCTGTTCCGCTCGGCCTACATTATGGACGCCGAGGCGATCTGCCGGCGCGCGCACGCGATGGGCGCGCTCGTATCGCTCGACGCGTTCCATTCCGTTGGCGTGATGCCGGTGGATGTGCGGACAACCGGCGTGGACTTTCTCACCGGCGGCGTACTCAAGTGGTTGTGCGGCGGACCCGGCGGCGCGTTTTTGTACGTGGCGCCGTCGGTGCGCGACACACTCGAGCCCGCGCTCACCGGCTGGCAGGCGCACGCGCGTCCGTTTGCGTTCGAGCCGGACATGGAATACGGACACGGCATGATGCGCTGGCTCAATGGCACGCCCGCGATCCCCGCATTGTACGCGGCCATCGACGGTCCGCGCATCGTGCGCAACGCCGGAATCGATGCCGTTCGCGCCAAGAGCGTTCGCCAAACCACGCAGCTCATTTCGCTCGCGGACGAGCATGGATGGCGCGTGAACGCACCCCGCGATGCGGCGCGCCGCGGCGGGACCGTGGCGATCGACGTGCCTAACGGATACGAGGTGGCGCAGTCGCTGCTGGCGCGCGACATCTACGTGGACTACCGGCCCGAAGCCGGCATCCGCTTGGCGCCGCACTTCTATACCGACGACCGCGAGATATCCGACGCCGTCGACGCGATCGCCTCGATCATCGAGAGCGGCGACTGGCAGCAGTTCCGCGGGCAGCACAAGGTGGTCACATAGGCGTGTCCTCCGGTGGATGCGTCAGTGCACCCGCATGGCGCGACTCCGGTCGATGAGCACCACCAGCACTTTGGCCACCGCGGTGAGTGTCGCGATGCGCGCGCTCACGGCGTTGCTCCCGAGCTCGATCCTCGCCTGGAGATACCAGTCGCGCGATTCGCGAGCCGCGCCCAACGCCGCTTCGTAGAATGGAATCCGGTCCTGTTTCGCCATCCGCCCGTACCCGGACGCGATCTGTGCACCGATCGATGCGGTGGCCGCCACCAGCCGTCCGGCGACGTCGTGCGTGACCGGGTTCGCCGCGAGGCGACGCGCATCGTGCGACGCCAGCTCCGCCACGTACAACGCCACACGATACACGCGAAACGACCAGATCGGATCCGTCCGGATGTCGACCGGCACGCCGCGCTCCCAGTCATCGTACTTCACGGCCCCTCGCTGCGGTTGCGCACGACACGATAGCGCCGCTGCGCACCCGTCCGCGCATCATCCTGCTGCGCGATGCATCGGAGCGACGCACGCGACCGCCAGTCTATTGTGAGGCAGCACGCTGACGAGTAGCTTGGTTCGCATTCCAACCCTACTTATGCCGACGCCTCCCAAAAAGCTCCGCAAGCACTACACGAACAACGAGCATCCCGCGGTCATTCTGCGCTTCGAGGATGGACACGAGATTGCCGTCCCCAAGGGCACCAGTAAGTCCTTCGACGTGTACGAAGGCGAAACGGTGAAGGTGCTCGCCGTCTATGACAAGAAGACGGGGGAGCGCGAGCTGCTCATTACGAAGAAGGCAGGCGAATTTCCTGATGGCTGAGGCCAAAGCCCTGCCGCGGTGGACGCGCGGCGCGGCGTTGGTCTTTCTGCTGTTCCTCCCTGCCTGCGCGCGCGGCCAGGCCGCCGGTGCCGCGCCCGCTCCGATCCGCGCCGACACCGCGCTCCTTCGCCACACGCTGGACTCCCTCGCCGATGCGCATCATGGCGTCGTCGGCTACAGCATCGTGGATCTCGACACGGGCGACACGCTGTCGCGGCGCGGGGATGAAACGTTCCCCACCGCGAGCCTGATTAAAGTCTCTATCCTCGTCACGCTCTATGATCTGGTGGCGCAGCACAAGATCTCGCTCGACGATCCGCTCACGCTGCTCGACATCGACAAGGTGCCGGGCTCGGGCTCGCTGCAGTTCATGCACGACGGCGCCACGATCACCGTGCACGATGCGGCGTGGCTCATGGCCACCGAAAGCGACAACACCGCCACGAATCTTCTGCTCGACCGCATCATCATTCGCCGCACCTGGGCGAAGATGGAATCGCTCGGCTTGATGCACACCAAGGTGCACTCCAAGACCTTCCTCCGCATCTCCAGCGTGGCGATGGACAGCTCCGTCAAATACGGGCTCGGGGTGTCGACGCCTAACGAAATGGCGCACCTGTTCGTGCTGCTCGCGCGCGGCCAGGCCGTGAATCCCGCCGCCGATTCCGCGATGCTCGACATCCTCGAGCACAACGACGACAACACGCTGCTCCAGCGCGAGCTCGACGGCGTACGCGCCGCGCACAAGACCGGCGCGGTGGACGACGCCCGCACCGAATGTTCGCTCTTCTATTTGCGGTCGCGCGTCGTCGCGTGCGTGTTCACGAAAGAGAACCAGGACCAACGCTGGATTCTCGACAGCGAACCGCAGGTCACAATGGCGCGCATGGGCGCGGCGATCGCGCGCGCTTTCGGTCTCCCGGACAAAGCGTCCGTCGCTGGACCGTGACTCCGTGTGCTGTTGCGAGTGGCTGTCACTTAGACCGATCCGCCTGCGTCATCACGTCCGGCACATGGCACCGGAAATGCCCGCTCCCAGTCCCGACCAGTATCGAAACGTGACCGGAGGGAGCATCGTGAGAACCTGGCTCGTTAGCCTCGCCGCCATCGCGCTCGCAGCCGCACCGCGAGCCGCCGCCGCACAATTCACGGCCGCGCTGGTGCCCGCGCACCTGCCGTCGCCGAGCTCCGCGCTCGCATCCAACTCGAACAACGCCACGGCGATGCCCGCTCAACCCGCCCACGTCGACTCCTCGCTCGGCGCCTTCGACTCGGCGTTTTTCACGGAGGCGAGAGATTCGGTCAGGGCGCCCGAGAACGGCACTCCGACACCCGCCCGCATTGCGAACACTGTACATTCACCCGACACCTCCACTGCCGGCGACACCGTTTTCAGAGATGGTGCCTCCGCGCCCGAAACCGATTCAACGCTCCCGACGTTTGCGCTCGCTGGTGTAGGTGCGCTACTCGTTGGTGTGGCACTCGTCCGACGCTGACATGCGACGTTCCTTCGGAGTTTTCTTCGTGCTGGCCGGCGCGTGCATGCTGCTGGTCGTCGGCTACGCGTACGGCGCCGGCGCCGTCGCACGGCATCACGCGCGTCAAACGTGGACCGCGATGGAAGCCAATGGCTCCGTCACGCTCCCGGTCAGCGGCGCGTCGCATCGCAGCTTTGCGCGCGGTGAGCCCGTCGGCCGCATCGCGATTCCGGTCATCGATCTCGATGAAGTGTTCATCGAAGGCGTCGGCGATGCGCAGCTCGCGGTGGCGCCGGGCCATCTGCCGCAGAGCGCCTTACCGGGCGAGCCGGGCAACGCCGTCATCTCGGCGCATCGCGATCGCCAGTTTCACTCGCTCGACAAGCTCGCACTGGGCGACACCGTCATCACCGAGACGCTCGGCGGACGCACGACGTGGGTGATCGTGGCGCGCCGCATCGTGGAGCGCGGTCGTCCGGCGTTGTTCGCGACCACCGAGCCGACGTTGACGCTCACCACGTGCTGGCCCGTTCGCTACGTCGGTCCCGCACCCGACCGATTGATCATTACGGCCAAGGTGCTCGAGCGCGGTCAGCGCGGAGCCTGACGCCGCACATCACTTCCCAACCGGGCCGCCGCGCGACATCGTTGCGGCGTGTCTGCCAAAAGCGCTTCACCTCCCGACGCCGCGCCGGCGCGCGCGCATTCGCCGCCGGCCCAGGCCGCCGCTCCGCGCGTCATCCAGACCAGGAACGCCGAGGATCCCGCGCTGCGCTCGTGGATCGTGCTGGCGCGGGCGTATCATACGATCGTGCGCGCCGTGTCGCGCGACGTCAGCCGCTATCGCTTGACGTTAGGCCAGTTCGCGGTAATGGAAGCGCTCTACCACAAGGGCGCGCTTCCGTTAGGACGAGTGGGGTCGCTGCTGCTCGTCACCGCCGGCAACATCACGTACGTGGTGGATCAGCTGGAGCGCCGCGGACTCGTGCGACGCGAGCGCCGCCACGGCGACCGCCGCGTCGTCTATGCCGCGCTCACCGCCAAGGGCCGCGCCTTCATCGACGAAATCTTCCCGTCGCACGCCCGGTACGTCGCGGAGTTGTTCGACACCTTGCCGCCGGATGAGCAGAACCAGCTCCGCCGCCTCCTCAAGAAGCTCGGCTTCGCCGTCGCCGCGCTGGAGGAGGAGTCGGCTGAGAGCTGACGGCTACATCGCGCGCCGCACGAAGAACGCGCCGAGCGCCAGCAACACGGCCGCGAGGATGACGATGGTGGCGCCATTCCGATCCTCAGACTTTGGCGCCTCGTTGTCGTGCTGCGGTTCATCGCTCACGGTATCTCCCGGTTGATGCACGATTCCCTAGATTCGTCGCCCATGCGCTTCATCTTCGCTCTCGCACTCATCGCCGCCGGCGCCTTACCGGCCGCGGCCCAACGGATCACGCCGGCCGAAGTCGACGGCCACCTCCGTTTCCTCGCGTCCGATCTGCTCGAAGGACGCGCCCCGGCAACGCGCGGCGGCGAGCTCGCCACCGAATACATCGCCTCCGAGCTCCGCGCGGCGGGCCTCGAGCCCGGTGTGAACGGGTCCTACTTCCAGCGCGTTCCGATCGATGTCGCCAGCACCGACTCGGCGTCGATGCACGTCGTGGCGTCGGGCAAAGCCTCGGGCCCGCTCCGCTTCCCCGACGACGTCGTCATCTGGGCCGGCTCGGCCGTCCCATCGACCGTGGCGCACGCCGACATCGTGTTCGCCGGCTACGGTGTCTCCGCGCCCGAGTACAAGTGGGACGACTTCAAGGACGTGGATGTCAAAGGCAAGATCCTTCTCGTGCTGGTGAACGACCCGCCGGCCACGGCGAAGGAACCCAAGCTCTTCGGCGGCAAGGCCATGACCTACTATGGTCGGTGGACCTACAAGTTCGAGGAAGCCGAGCGCCGCGGAGCGGTCGGCGCGCTCATCGTGCACACCACGGCGGCGGCGAGCTATCCGTGGCACACGGTCGTCGCCTCGTGGACCACGCCGCAGCGGATGCTGCCGCGCAATCCGGCGCTCCCCGCTCCGTTAGGCTTCCGCGGCTGGATCACCGATTCCGCCGCCACCGCGTTGCTCGCGCACGCCGGCCTCGATCTCGCCCACCTGCGCAAGGAGGCGGCCACGCGCGCGTTTCACCCGGTGAACACCGGCATCACGCTCGACGTCGCGTTCAAGAGCACCGTGCAGCACCTCGACAGCCGGAATGTGGTCGCCGTGATTCCCGGACGCGACAAATCGCTCGGCCGCCAGTACGTGGCCTACAGCGCGCACTGGGACCACTTCGGGTTAGGCCCGAAGGTGAACGGCGACTCGATCTACAACGGCGCCGTCGACAACGCGTCGGGCGTGTCGACCCTGCTCGCCGTCGCGCGCGCGGCGGCGCAGGCGCCGCGCACCCGGCGCTCGATGGTGTTCGTCTTCGTCACGGCCGAAGAAGCCGGCCTGCTCGGCTCGTCTTGGTTCGCCCAACACCCCACCATGCCCGACAGCGACATCGTGGCCGACCTGAACCTCGACGTCGTCACCGTGCTCGGCAAAGTGCGCGACCTCAACGTGCTCGGCGCCGATAAATCCACGTTAGGCCCAATGCTCGGCCATCTCATCGCGCCTAACGGAATGCGGATCGATCCCGATGCGCATCCGGAGGCCGGCCACTTCTACCGCTCCGATCACTTCTCGTTCGCGCAGGCGGGCATCCCCGCCGTGTCGATCGGCGCCGGCACCGACTACGTGGGCAAGCCCAAAACGTGGGGCGTCCAGCAGGACGACGACTACACCGCGCACCGCTACCATCAGCCGGCCGACAACTACAGTCCCGATTTCGATCTGAGCGGCGCCGCGCAGATCGGCGAGATCGTGCTGCACTTCGGCACCGCGCTCGCCAATTCGCCCGTGCTCCCGGCCTGGAACCCGGACGCCGAGTTCCAGTCGGCGCGCGGTGCCCAGCACAAAATCTCGTAGCGCGGCGGTGGCGTCGCCGGTGCGCGTCTCGCCTAACGTGGCCGCCGCCCTGGACGCGGGCCGCGCGGTGGTCGCGCTCGAGAGCTCGGTGTTCGCGCAGGGACTGCCCCAGCCATCCAATCGCGACGCCGCGCGACGCATGCTCGCCGCCGTGCGCGCCCGCGGCGCCGAGCCCGCGATCACCGCCGTCGCGCGCGGCGTGCCGGCCGTTGGGCTGAGCGACGAAGAGCTCGAACGGTTCCTCGCGCGTGACGGCGTCCGAAAACTCTCGGCGCGAGATCTGGCGCTTGCCGCATCGGCCGGCGCGGACGGCGCGACGACCGTCGCCGCATCGCTTGCCCTCGCGCACCTCGCAGGGATAGCGGTGTTCGCCACCGGCGGCATCGGCGGCGTACACCGCGTCGCCCAATCCGCCACGCACCAGGCGAGCGCGGTTCACGATGAGTCCGCTGACTTGGCCGAGCTCGCGCGAACGCCGATGGTGGTGGTCTCGTCCGGTGCCAAGACGATTCTGGATCTGCCCGCCACCATGGAGCGACTGGAATCGCTCGGTGTTGCTGTGGTCGGTTATCGCACCGATGAGCTTCCGGGCTTCCTGACTCGCGGTACGGGCATTTCATTAGCCTGGCGCGTGGACACCGCCGTCGAAATCGCCGCGGCGTGGCGCATGCAAGGCCAGCTCGGTCGAACGCAGGCGTTGCTGGTGGTGCAGCAGCCGCCGGTCGAGAGTGCGTTGTCGCGCGATATGGTGGACGATGCGGTTGCTCGAGCGCTCACCGCCGCCGCACGGGCGAACGTGCACGGCGCGGCACTCACGCCGTGGCTGTTGTCGAAGGTGGAGCAGGAAACCGGCGGCGCGTCGCTGGCTGCGAACGTCGCGCTCCTCGAATCGAACGCGGCGCTGGCGGCGGAGATTGCGACGGAGATTGCGAAGCCTGTCGAAATTGGACGTGCGCACGCGTAATATCCCGTGGACGCGTGTGTCGTCCTCTAGTTCAGGAGGACGGGAAGGGGGGCGTAAAGTTCAGTGAGACGTTTGTAAAGTCAACATCTTGAACTGTGCGGATTTCCAGTGGTACAATAGGCTGACCGACATCGGTCTTCATCGACACGTCGGAGGTGCGAATCGCCATGCCTACCCCATTTCTGAGTTCAGAAGAGTACGACGAGCGCGCACATCAGCTCTACAACGAAGGGCAGTACGACGAAGCGCTCGAGGTG
>DATNAM010000248.1:0-15002 GCA_035572595.1 Gemmatimonadaceae bacterium | reverse complement strand
TGCACGGTCGAGCCATCCGCATTTCGATTTTCATGAACATCTTCAACGTGCACGTGAACCGGTATCCGGTAAACGGCACGGTGGCATACGAGCACTACAACCCCGGCAAGTTTCTGAATGCCGCGGCCGAAAAGGCCAGCTTGGAGAACGAGCAGATGTCCGTGGGCATCGCCGGTTCCTCACACAAGGTGCTCGTCCGCCAAATCGCGGGTCTCGTCGCGCGCCGCATTGTCACCTACGCGAAATCGGGCGGCGCGGCCGTGCAGGGCGAACGGATGGGCATCATCCGGTTCGGATCGCGCGTCGACGTGTTCGTTCCGCCCGACGCTACCATACGAGCCCGCGTGGGCGAACGTCCCGTGGCCGGTGTCACGGTGCTGGCGGAGCTTTCGTCGTGAGGCCGCCGATCCCCCGCCCCGACATGCGCCGCGCGGTGGTGCTGTTGCCTAACGGATTCACGTTGGGCAATCTCTTTTTCGGCGTGTTCGCGATCGTCTCGGCCTCGCGCGGCGACTTCGAATGGGCCGGCTGGTTCGTGGTGTTGGGCGGCGTGATGGACACGCTCGACGGCCGCGTGGCCCGCATGACGCGCACGGCGAGCCCGTTCGGCGTCGAGCTCGACTCCCTCGTCGACGCCGTCACGTTCGGCGTGGCGCCCGCGTTCATCATGTACTTCGCCGTGCTCAATCACGGCGGATGGGAATGGCTCTTCTGTTTCATTTACATCGCGTGCGCCGTGATGCGCCTCGCGCGCTTCAACATCGAGCAGGGCGGCCGTGCCAAAACCCAGTTCCACGGACTGCCGAGTCCCGCGGCCGGCATGACGCTCGCCACCTATTGGTGGTTCAGCCAGACGAGCTTGTTCAACGTGGTGAGCGGATGGCCGTGGCACACCGTGCTGCCGGCGGTGATGCTGGTGTTGAGCTTCCTCATGATCAGCCACGTGCTGTACCCGGCTCCGCCTAACATCAGCCTCAAGAAACCGGGCACGATCGTACTCAGCGTGGCGTTCATCGCCGCGATCGTATTGGTGGTCTTCGACCACCGCCGATACGCGTTCCCAGTGATGGTCGCCTATGCTGCGTACGGCCTGCTCAAGACGTTCTTTCTGGGGCTCGTCGACCGCCTGCCGAGCGCCGACCCGCTGCTCGATGACGACGATGACGAAGAGGCGATGTCGCGATCGGTCGAGCTGGCCGAGCATCCGCACCGCCGGCGGCGCCGCCGCCGCCGTCACGACCGGGGCGCTCCGTTAGGCGATCAGCCGCTTCCATTCAACCCCGGACCAGACGAGGATCGTGAATGAGCCGGTACCGCGTGTCCGTGCACATCGTCCCGCGCCAGGGAATACTCGACCCGCAGGGCAAAGCCGTGGCCGATGCTCTGCACACGCTGGGCTTTGGCGACGTACAGGACGCACGCATTGGTCGCCACATCGTGCTCGACGTCCAAGCCACCACGCCTGACGCGGCCGGCCGCGCCGTCCGTAAAATGTGCGACAAGCTCCTGGCCAACCCGGTCACCGAAGACTACGAGATCGCGCGCGTCGAGGGCCTCCCATGAAGTTCGGCATCGTCACGTTTCCCGGCTCCAATTGCGACTACGACGCCTTCCGCGGCGTGGTCGATGTGCTCGGCGAGCAGGCTGTGTATCTGTGGCACAAGTCTCACGACCTCCAGGGCTCTGATGTCGTGGTACTCCCCGGCGGGTTCAGCTACGGCGACTATTTGCGCGCCGGTGCCATCGCGCGGTTCAGTCCGATCATGCAGGAAGTCGTCGCGCACGCACGTCGCGGCGGCCCGGTGCTCGCGGTGTGCAACGGATTCCAAATCGCGTGCGAGGCCGGACTGCTGCCGGGAGCGCTGCTGCGCAATGCGAGCCTCACGTTTCTCTCGCAGATCGTCCGGCTGCGCGTCGAGAACGCCGACACGATGTTCACGAACCGCTACACGGCGGGACAGATTCTGCGCATGCCGATCGCGCACGGCGACGGCCGGTTCACCGCCGACGATGAGACCTTGGACCGCCTCGAGGGCGAGGGACGCGTCGTGCTTCGGTACGTGAATGCAGTGGGCGCGTGCGACGCGGAGTCCAACCCCAACGGCTCCATGCGGGCCATCGCCGGTATCGTGAGCGCCGAAGGCAACGTCTTGGGCCTCATGCCGCACCCCGAACGCGCGTTCGAGTCGCTGCTCGGATCGAGCGACGGATTGGGTATATTTCAATCGATGCTGGCTCGAGTGTCCGCGTGACCGACGTAGAACGGCGCGTTCCGCCCGCGACCGCCACCGGGACCGCGCGCGCCGTCGAGCCGCGCCCCGGTGATCCCGCCATCACGCCCGCTCTCGTGGCGGAGCATGGTCTCACCGCCGACGAATACGCACGTCTCATCGCGATGCTCGGCCGCGAGCCGACGTTCACTGAGTTAGGCATAGTGAGCGCCTTGTGGAGCGAGCACTGCTCGTACAAGCATTCGCGACCCGTGCTCAAGACGCTGCCCACCCAAGCGCCATACGTGCTGCAGGGACCCGGTGAGAACGCGGGCGTCATCGCGATCGGCGATGGTCTCGCGGTCGCGTTCAAGATCGAGTCGCACAACCACCCGTCGGCGGTGGAACCGTATCAGGGTGCGGCGACCGGCGTGGGCGGCATTCTCCGCGACGTATTCACCATGGGTGCGCGTCCGGTGGCGATGCTCAACTCGCTGCGCTTCGGATCGCTCGACTCGCCGCGGCAGCGCTACCTGTTCGCCGGCGTCGTGAAGGGCATCGGCGACTACGGCAACTGCGTCGGCATTCCAACCGTCGCCGGCGAAGTGGTGTTCGACCCCTCGTACGATGGCAATCCGTTAGTCAACGCGATGTGCGTCGGGCTCATGCACGAGCGCGACCTCATCCGCGCGGCCGCGGAAGGGGTCGGCAATCCCATCATGGCGGTAGGCGCGCGTACGGGACGCGACGGCATTCACGGCGCGTCGTTTGCCTCCGAGGATCTGTCGGCGGCGAGCGATGCCAAACGGCCGCGCGTCCAGGTGGGCGATCCGTTCACCGAGAAGCTGCTGCTCGAGGCGAGCCTGGAGCTGATTCGCAGCGGACACATCGTGGCCATCCAGGACATGGGCGCCGCCGGCCTCACGTCGTCGTCGGCCGAGATGGCGGCACGCGGCGACGTAGGCGTGACGATCGATGTGACGCGGATGCCGGTGCGCGAAGAAGGCATGACGCCTTACGAGATTCTGCTCAGCGAGTCGCAGGAGCGCATGCTCGTGGTGGCCAAGCTGGGGCACGAGCACGCGGTACGCGACATTCTCGCCAAGTGGGATCTCTCGGCCGAGGTGATCGGCGAGGTGATCGCCGAGCCGGTGTATCGCGTCACCGAGGGAGCGCGCGTGGTAGCCGAGTTCCCGGGTTCCCGGTTAGTCACCGAGTGTCCCGTGTACTCTCCGCCGGCCGCGGAGAGCGATACCATCCGCGCGCTGCGTGCGCGCGACGTGTCCGCCATTCCGGAGCGGCCCGAGGAACGCGATCCGGCGTGGACGCTCGAGCAGTTGCTGTCCTCGCCGACCATCGCCAGCAAGCGCTGGGTGTACCGGCAATACGATTCGACCGTTAGGACAAACACGATCGTGGGCCCGGGCGGCGGCGACGCCGCCGTGCTACGCGTGCGCGGCACCAACAAAGCGATCGCGATGAAAACCGATTGCAACGGCCGCTACGTGTATCTGGACCCGCGCGTCGGCGGCCGCATCGCGGTGGCGGAAGCGGCCCGCAACGTCGCGTGCGTCGGGGCGCGGCCGATGGCGATCACCAATTGCCTCAACTTCGGGAACCCCCGCCGCCCGGACGTGTTCTTCCAGTTCCGCGAGGCCGTCGCCGGCATGGGCGAAGCCTGTCGCGCGTTAGGCACGCCGGTCACCGGCGGCAACGTGTCGCTGTACAACGAGAGCCCCACCGGCGCGGTGTACCCGACGCCGGTGATCGGGATGATCGGACTCGTGTCGTCGCTCGATCACGTGACGCGCTCCGCATTCCGCGTCGATGGCGACGCGATCGTCCTGTTGGGCGATCCGACGGCGGAGCTCGGCGGCAGCGAGTATCTGGCGCGGGTGCACGGCGTGGTCGCCGGTGCGCCGCCCGCGTGCGACTTGGGGTCCGAGCGCGCGCTCATCGACGCGCTCCTCGAGGCAATCGCCGCCGGCGCCGTTCGCTCGGCCCACGACTGCAGCGACGGCGGGCTCGCGGTGGCGCTCGCCGAGTGCTGCGTGGGCGACGCGGAGCGTCCGTTAGGCGCGGAAGTGGATCTCTCGGCGTGGGCCGCGCTGCCGCTGCGCGCCGTGCTGTTCGGCGAGGCGCAAGGGCGCGTGGTGGTGAGCACGCCCGATCCCAGCCGCGTGATCGCCATCGCGACGAAGCGCGATGTGCCGGCGCGCCGCATCGGCACGGTGCGTGCAACGTCCAAAGTGCTCGAGATGCGCGTGGGTACGCGGACATTCAGCAGCCCGCTGGCGCGTCTCGCAGCTGCCTACCACGACGCGATTCCCAATATCATGTCGCGCGCGACCGGCGAGGCAGCCGTGCTGGAGCAACACCCTCAACCATCGGCATCGTAATCCATGTGTGGAATATTCGGAGTGCACGGAGCCCAGGACGCCGCGGAACTCGTGCACCTGGGACTGTATTCGCTGCAACACCGCGGACAGGAATCGGCCGGCATCGTCGCCGTGGACCCCGACGGTGTCGCCCGCGCGCAGCGGCGCATGGGCCTCGTGTCCGAAGGGCTCATGACCGGCGCGCTCGACGAACTCAAGGGCACCATCGCGATCGGCCACACGCGCTACAGCACGGCCGGCTCCTCGTCCATCGACAACGCGCAGCCGGTGCTGGTGCGCTTCCGCGGCGGATACATCGCGCTCGCGCACAACGGCAACATCGTGAACGCGAGCGAGCTGCGCCGCGAGCTCGAGGATGACGGGTCGATCTTCAGCTCCACCATGGATTCGGAAGTGCTCGTCCACCGCATGGCGCGGTCCAAGGCCGATCGTCCCGAGGATCAGTTGGCCGACGCGCTCCAGGGCGTGGAAGGCGCGTTCTCGCTGGTGGTGGCCAGCGGGTCGACGCTCATGGCGGCGCGCGATCCGCGCGGCTGGCGTCCGTTGGTTATCGGCCGGTTAGGCGGGGCGGTGGTGTTCGCCTCCGAGACGTGCGCGCTCGACATCGTCGGCGCCGCCCACGTGCGCGACGTGCAGCCGGGCGAGATCGTGATCGTCGACGGCGACGGCCTCCGCTGCCGCCAGGCGATCCCGCCGCTCGAATCCAAGCGCTGCGTGTTCGAGTACGTGTACTTCGCGCGCCCCGACAGCCGCATCTTCGACGGCGGGTCGGTCGATCGCGCGCGCCGTGCGTTAGGCAGGCAGTTGGGCCGCGAGTGCCCTGCCCCCGGCGCCGATCTCGTGTTCGGCGTGCCCGACTCGGCGAACGCCGCGGCGTTGGGATACGCCGAAGAAACCGGACTCCCCCTCGAGCTGGCGCTCATCCGCAATCACTACGTGGGCCGCACCTTCATCCAGCCGTCGCAGGCCGGACGCAGCCACAAAGTGAAGGTGAAGTACAACCCTGTGCGCGAAGTGCTCGACGGCAAGAAGGTCGTGATGGTGGACGACTCGATCGTCCGCGGCACCACGACGCGCGGACTCGTGTCCCTCGTGCGCGCGGCCGGCGCGCGCGAGGTGCACATGCGCATCGCGTCGCCGCCGGTCACGGGCCCGTGTTACTACGGTATCGATACGCCATCGCGCGAAGAGCTGATCGCCGCCAATCTATCGGTGGACGAGATCGCCCGGCACATTGATGTCGACTCGCTGGGCTACCTGTCGCTCGAAGGCATGCTCGCCGCGGCGCCCGGCGGTCCCGGCGGGTTCTGTCACGCGTGCTTCTCGGGCGACTACCCGACGCCGCCGCCCGCCGACCCGGACAAACTGCGCTTCGGTTGCGGCTGTTAGGCTAGGCGCCGCCCGTGGGCGGCCACGTTCCTTCTACCGGCGGAGTACCGATCGTCGTGTCCAGGCTCGTCTACTTCTTCGGCAACGGCAAAGCCGACGGCACCAAGGACATGAAGCCGGTGCTCGGCGGCAAAGGCGCCAACCTCGCCGAGATGACCAACCTCGGCGTCCCCGTGCCGGCCGGGTTCACGATCGCGTGCGAAGCGTGCATCGCGTACCTCGACACGAAGCAGGTCCCGCCCGCGCTCGAGGATGAAGTCACCGCACAGCTGCGCCACTTGGAGGAAGCCGCGGGCCGCCGGTTAGGCAACCCCGCATCGCCGCTCCTCGTGTCGGTACGCTCCGGCGCGCCCGTGTCGATGCCGGGTATGATGGAAACCATTCTCAACCTGGGACTCAACGACCGCACCGTCGTCGGTCTGGCGCGCGAAAGCGGAAGCGCGCGCTTCGCGTACGACTCGTATCGCCGCTTCATCCAGATGTACGGCGACGTGGTGTTGGGCGTGTCCATCCACGAGTTCGAGCGGCTGCTCACCGCCAAGCGCGCCGAGCAGGGCGTGGAGACGGACGCCGAGCTCAACGAAGATGCGCTGCGCAACCTCGTCGAGGAGTACAAGTCGCTCGTGCAGCGCTCGCTCGGCGCCGATTTCCCGATGGATCCGCAGGTGCAGCTCTGGGGCGCCATCGAAGCGGTGTGGAAGTCGTGGACGCTCAAGAAAGCCGTCGACTACCGAAGGGTGAACGGCATCTCGGAAACGTTAGGCACGGCCGTGAACGTCGTCGCCATGGTGTTCGGCAATATGGGCGACGATTCGGGTACGGGCGTCGCGTTCACGCGCGACCCGTCCACCGGCGAGAAACGGTTCTTCGGCGAGTTTCTGGTCAACGCGCAGGGAGAAGATGTGGTGGCCGGCATTCGCACGCCCCTCCACATCGATCAGATGGCCGAACGGCTGCCGGGCGCGTACCGGGATCTCATGGCCACGCAGCAGCGCCTCGAGCAGCACTACCACGATATGCAGGACATTGAGTTCACGGTCGAGCGCGGCAAGCTGTACCTGCTGCAGACGCGCACCGGCAAGCGCACCGCCGGCGCCGCCATACGCATCGCCGACGAGATGGTGACCGAAGGTCTCATCGAGCGGCCCGAAGCGGTCCAGCGCGTCGATCCAGCTCAGTTAGACCAGCTCCTGCACCCGATCATCGATCCGTCGGCACGGGCAAAGCCGATCGCCACCGGTCTCCCCGCGAGCCCCGGCGCCGCGAGCGGTCGCGCGGTGTTCGATCCCGACGTCGCCGAGCAACGCGCCGCCCAAGGCGAGCGCGTGATTCTCGTGCGCGAGGAGACGACGCCCGAAGATTTTCACGGCATCGTCGCCGCGCGTGCGGTGCTCACCGCGCGCGGCGGGATGACGAGCCACGCCGCGGTCGTGGCGCGCGGCATGGGCAAGTGCGCCGTGGTCGGCTGCAAGGACATCCAAGTCGACCTCGAGCACCGCCGCTTCACGGTGGATGGCACCTCGGTGGACGAGGGCGATTGGGTGACGCTCGACGGCGCGAGCGGACGCGTGTTCGCCGGCGACCTGCCCACCGTTCCGAGCGACGTCGTCCGCGTGCTGTCGGGTTCGATGCGCGGCGCCGATTCCGCCACCTATCAATCGTTCGCCCGTCTGTTAGGCTGGGCCGACGAGATGCGCACGCTCCGGGTGCGCGCCAACGCCGACACGCCGCAGGACGCGCGCATCGCGCGCAACTTCGGCGCCGAAGGGATCGGCCTCTGCCGCACCGAGCACATGTTCTTCGAGGGCGATCGCATCGTCGCCATGCGCGAGATGATCGTCGCCCGCGACGAAGGCGGCCGGCGGCGCGCGCTGGCCAAGCTGCTCCCGATGCAGCGCCAGGACTTCGACGGCATCTTCGAGGCAATGGACGGCCTGCCCGTCACCCTCCGCCTGCTCGACCCGCCGCTGCACGAGTTCCTGCCGCACGGCGGCGAAGATGCCAAGCGGCTGGCCCGCACGTTAGGCATGCCGCGCGAAGAGCTGGGCCGCATCGTGGAGTCGCTGCGCGAGACCAACCCGATGTTGGGCCATCGCGGCTGTCGGTTAGGCATCACGTACCCCGAGATCACCGAGATGCAGGGCCGCGCGATCTTCGAGGCCGCCGTGCGCGCGAAACGGCGCGGCATCGATGTCCACCCGGAAATCATGATCCCGCTCGTCGCCACGGTGAAGGAGTTCGACAACCAGCGCGCGATCCTCGAGGAGTCCGCCCGCCAAGTGATGGGCGCAATGGGCGAAGACCTTCCGTACAGCGTGGGCACGATGATCGAGCTGCCTCGCGCCGCGCTCACGGCCGACGAGGTCGCCGCCAAGGCCGACTTCTTCTCGTTCGGCACCAACGACCTCACGCAGACCACGTTCGGCCTGAGCCGCGACGACGCCGGTCGCTTTCTCCCGTTCTACGTCGACAAGGGCATTCTGCCTGAAGACCCGTTCCAGGTGCTCGACACCGTCGGCGTGGGCAAGCTCATTCGCTTCGCCGTCACCGAAGGCCGGCGGGTGCATCCGGGACTCAAAACCGGCATCTGTGGCGAGCACGGCGGCGAGCCGCGCTCGATCCGATTCTGCCACGAGACGGGACTCAACTACGTGTCGTGCTCGCCCTTCCGCGTCCCCATCGCGCGCCTCGCCGCCGCGCAGGCCGCACTGGGCAAGTCTACCTGAGGGTTAGGCGGCGGTATAGATGCGGCGCACCATGGCCGCGATCTCGATCGCGTTGGTCGTCCCGTAGTTGGCGTAGCAGTTGTTCATCACCACGTGCACTTCGCTGGCGCGGCCGGCGATCTCGCGCACGCGCGGCGCCCACGCCTCGAGCTCCTTGGTGTCGTACAGGTAACGGAACTTCTCGGCCGTCGACACGCCCGGCCGCTCCCACATGTCGGTGCGACGACCATGAAAGCGCACCACCGCCAACCGCGGCGCGGTGACAGCTACCACCGGCGGCACGCTGCTCTTGAGTCCCTGCGGCTCGTCCACCATCACGAACGGAATGCCGTGGTCCTCCAAGAACTGCAGGGTGTGCTCGGCGTTGCGCGCGCTGAACCAGAGCGCGTTGCGCAGCTCCACGGTGAACGGCACGTCGCCGAAGCGATAGTGCGCGTCGAGAATCTGATCGCGGCTCGCGTGGCCCGGCAGGAACCACCGCGGATACTGCATCAGCACCGCGCGTAACTTGTCCGTCTCGCGGAGCGGCAGGAGCGCGTCGAGGAACGTCGCCCACACGGCGTCCACCGATTCGGGCGGCAGGTCCTTCGCGTACACGCGCGATTTGGCGGACAGCGCCTTGGGCAACGCGTCGCGAATGTCGGCCGGCAGCCGCGCCACCTCCGACGGCTGCCCAGTCATGAGCGCGTGCGCCTTGATGTCGAACCGGAACGTCTCCGGCGTGCGGTCGGCCCACGCCTCGACGGTTTGGCGGGTGGGGAGCGCGTAGTACGGCGCATCCACCTCCACCATCGAGAACTGGGTCGCATAGTACTTGAGCCGCGCCTCGGCCGAGGTTGCGTCGCGCGGATAGAACACGCCGGCGCGGACGAGGGTCGGGTCCGTCCACGACGCGGTACCGAAGCGGATGAGCGTTCCGTTAGGCGCGCGGATGGGCGCCGGACCGGGTGCGCCCGCCTCCGATGCGCGCTCGCCGGCCGACTCCGGCCCCGGATCGTGCACGGTCGGCGTGAACGGCGCGGCGTCCTTGGATGCAGGGCCAGTGCGAGCCATTCGTCAACGTAATCGGGAATACGCCAAAGGCCGGCTCAAGCGGCGAGCCGGCCTTGCAGGCAGTGGAGGCGCGGGGATTCGAACCCCGGTCCGAGACAAGATCCGAAGCAACGTCTACGTGCGTAGCCCATCGGTTGAGGTCTCCAGCCGCTGGCCAATGGGCCGCCCACTGCTGGACAAGTCTTCTGATTTTCGCGCTCCGCCGGAAGACGCAGCGGCACGCTAGCCCGAATTTTCGTTACCCGTCAAGCCGCCTCAGGCGAGCTTCCCAACGGGCAGGTGCAGTAACCGAAGTTACGCAGCCAGAGCCAAGTTGTTGTTGGCAGTTGTGAAATTTCCCGAGTGATTTACCAGGGCTCGAGGACCTGGGCACGCGGCCACCGCTTCACCTACCCCGTCGAAGCCAGTCGCCCCCTTCAACACAAAATGTAGATCATTCCGAGCGCGTGGTCAATGCTGCGCGTCGTTCGGCCGACGCATTTAACGCACTGCTAAGACATTGCCGCCAAGCTATTTTCACCGGCACACTTCACGCAGTTTCTACCAGCGCGCTTGGCCTCGTACAACGCCTTGTCCGCCGACGAGAAGAGCGAGTCGTGCCGGCCGGTGCTCGTCGGAAAGCTCGCGACGCCAAACGATGCCGTTACCGAAATCACGCGCCCATCTACTTCCACACGCGACGACTCGAACGTCTTCCGCAATCGCTCGGCAACCTCGCGCGCACGCTCGATAGGCGTCTGCGGCAGCAGGATCGCCAGCTCCTCGCCGCCGTAGCGCGTGCAAAGGTCGATGTTCCGGATCGCACGCCTGGCACCGGCCGCCACCGCCGCCAGCACGCGATCGCCCGCGGTGTGGCCGTACGTATCGTTGATCTGCTTGAAGTGATCGAGGTCGGCGAGAATGAGCGACAACACCTGCCCGGTGCGGTCGCACTCCGCGAGATGCTGCCGCAAGCGTTCGTCGAACACGCGCCGGTTGGCCAGGCGCGTCAGCGGGTCGGTGCGCGACTCGACCGTGGCGCGCTCCAGGCTCCGCACGTTCACGAACGCCGCCGACGACACCGACGACAACAGCAGCAACAGCGACGACTCCACCGCGGTCAGTTGGCCGGCCTCGTCGCCCTCGACGGCGATCGCGCCTAACGAGCGGCTGTCGCGGTGCAGCGGCACCACGGCCAGCGACCCCAGCCGTCTGGGCGGCTCGCCCTCGCCGAACACGCTGTAATGCGAGGCTCCATCCACCTCGCTCAGCGTGAACCGCTGGCGCTCGCGGCACGACGTGCCGACGAACGACGACGGCAGCACCTGGAACCCTGCCGGCACCGCGTGCCCCATGGACACGCTGGTCACCGTGCCTGCGTCCTCGCGCTGGTCCCACACCACGAAAGCCGCGCGCGTCGCACCCGTCACCTCGAGCGCGGCGTCGCAGATCGCATGGCCCAACCCCGCGATGTCGTGGCTGCTCTGCACGCGCTCGGCCGCGCGCGCCAGGAGCTCGGCCTTTCCGCGATACTGGCGCGTTTCGCGGCCATCGCGGAGCAGCCCCAGGAGCGCGCCCAGCCGCGCAGCGTGCGCCGCCAGTTCTTGCCTAACGGTGGGCGACAGGCGGTGCCGGTCGGCCGCGTAGAGCGTGAGCGCGCCGCCCGGCCGGTCGTCGTAGGCCGCGCCCACAGGCGCCACGATGAGCGCGGCCGCGTCCGAGTCCTGATTGGCGGTGACGATCCCCTGCTCCACGCACCATTCCACCAGCGCGTGCGCCGGGGGTTCGGTACGACGCTCCCGTTGGGCAGTCGGTGGCATCGTCAGCAGCGGTCGCACCGCGCCCTCGTCCACACGCAGCCAGAGCGTCACGTCGTCCGCGCCCAACGCCTGTTGGGCATCGCCGAGCAGGCGCTCGATCACGTCGCGCTCCAGCGCGCGGCCGAGCGCGTGATCGCGCATCAGGCGTTCGACGGACGGCGTGCGCGACGATGGCGGCAGTTCGGGATTCTGTCCGTCCCAACGATCCGCGTCGCCGGTGTGCGTCGCGGCGCGTGCCACGAGACCGGTGAGGATGCCGGCGGCGAAGAGCAGTGCCAGCCGCTCCCAGCGGGCGCCCGTCGAAAACGCGGCGAGAAACGGGTCGAAGTGCTCGAGAACGGGGAGCGACGCGATCGCCACACCGGCTGCGTAGAGCCAGCCGGCGCGCCAGGCCAAGGCGGCGATGAGGCACGCGAGAAGCGCCGCGATCGGAGATCGCGCTGCGCTCGTAGCAAGGATAGTCAGCGCGACCGAGAGTGCGAGCGCGCCGATACGAGAAGGCACGTGGCTCTCGGGAGACTGAATCGGCGGAGGTGGTGCGGATTTTTGGGTTAGGCGTGCGTGATTCGCGATGCCGCGAAGGCCGCGCCAAACCCATTGTCGATGTTGACGACCGTCACGCCGGACGCGCAACTGTTGAGCATGGAAAGGAGCGCGGCCACTCCGCCGAAGCTCGCACCATACCCGACGCTCGTCGGCACCGCGATCACCGGCACGGACACCAGACCGCCCACCACCGACGGCAGTGCTCCGTCCATTCCCGCCACCACGATGATCACGCTTGCGTCCTCGAGCACCCGGCTCTGCGAGAGCAGGCGATGCAGCCCGGCCACACCGACGTCGGTGAGCCGCTCCACGGTATTGCCGAGGGCGCACGCGGTGACCGACGCTTCCTCGGCAACGGGCAGGTCGCTCGTGCCGGCGGTGATGACGAGCACCGTCCCGCGGCCGACCGGCGCCGGCGTATCGGGCGCCAGAAACGCGGTACGGCCGAGCACGTTGATCTCGATGGTCGGGAATCGTTCGGCGAGCGGGGCGTGCATCTCGGGCGCCACACGCGTCACCAGGACGCCTTCGCCACGCTCGGCTATGCGTTCGGCGATGGCGACCACCTGCGGGGTGGTCTTCCCGGCCGCGAAGATGACTTCGGGGTAGCCTTGCCGGAATGCGCGGTGATGATCGACGGTGGCGAAGCCGAGCGATTCGGTGGTCGGCAGCGCGAGTGCGCCTAACGCGCCGAGCGCCGCCTGAGCGTCCACTTCGCCCGACGCGACCTGGCGCAGCAGCGCCAGAACGCGCTCGCGTCTCACGCCGCGCGGGCCTCTTCGGCCTCGCCCTCGGAGAGTGCCACGTCGCCGCGTGCGCGCGCGGCGAGATACTCGCCGAAAATCTCGTCCACCGCCGACAGCGACTCCACGAGATGCAGCTTCCGTCGCAAATCGGCCGAGCCCGGCAGCCCTTTCACGTACCAGCCAAGGTGCTTCCGGAATTCGATGGCCGCGCCGCGCGGATCGTTCTCGTACGACTGTGCCATGCGCGCATGATCGGACGCGATCGCAAACCGCTCTTCCACCGGCGGCGCGGACGGCATCGGCAGCCCTTCGATGAGGGCGCGGGCTTGGTCGAACACCCACGGCTGGCCGAACGACCCGCGCGCGATCATCACACCCTCGCAGCCCGTCTCGCGATACATGCGCACTGCGTCGTCCGCGCTCTTGATGTCGCCGTTGCCGATGACGGGAATCTCGAGCGCCGCCGCCACCGCGGCGATCTCGTCCCACCGCGCGTTACCCGAATACATCTGCGCGCGCGTGCGCGGATGCAGCGTTAGGACCTGCGCGCCCGCGTCCTGGCACCGGAGCGCAATGGAGACGGGGTCGCGCATTTCTTCGTTCCAGCCGCTCCGGATTTTCACGGTCACGGGCAGGTGCGTGCCCGAGATGACGGCGCGGATCACGTCGGTAACCAACGTGAGATCCTTGAGGCAGCCCGATCCGCCGTTGCGCTTGACGACCTTCTTCACCGGGCATCCGAAGTTGATGTCGATGAATTCGGGCGCGAACACGTCGGTGACGAGCGACGCGGCCTCCCGCATCGCGTCGGGATCGGCGCCGAAGATCTGGACGCCGATGGGCCGCTCGCCGGGGCCGAAGCGCAGCTTGTCGATCGTAGCCGGGTTCTCGCGGCGGATGCCTTCGGCCGAGAGGAACTCGGTGACCACCACATCCGCGCCGAAGCGTCGGCAGAGCTGCCGGAAAGGCGACTCCGACACGCCGGCCATCGGTGCCAGGTACAGCGGCACCTGGTGCGCGGTGGAATATGGGAATGCCATGGAATGAAGTTAGTGTGACCGGCAACTCCATGCAACGTCGTTATTTGACACTGTTTTGCCCGCGGGGTAAGTTGCAAGGTTTCCCGCGACGACGCGGTCGAATCCGACGTAGATATTCGCTTCTGGGGAGATAGATGGAATTACGCCAATTTTTCACCGAAGACGGGATCAAGTTGGGGCTCGAGGGGAGCACCAAGGACGACATCCTGAAAGAACTGATCTCGCTTCTCAAGCTCGATGAGAAGTCGGAGGGCATGCTGTACAAGATGCTCAAGCGTCGTGAGAACCTTGGGTCGACGGGGATCGGCCGCGGAATCGCGATTCCGCATTGCCGTTCGTTGGTCGTCAACAAGCTTCGTGTCGCGTTTGGGCGGAAGCCGGCTGGCGTCGATTTCAAGGCGATCGACGAGAAGCCGGTTTTCTTTTTCTTTCTCATCGTGGCGCCACCCCTCGAGGTGTCTAACCAGTATCTCCCCGTGTTGGGGAAGATCGCGCAGTTCAGCAAGGAGCCGGACGTGCCGCAGCGCTTGTTGTCGTTGGCGCAGCCTGGCGAGTTCCTGTCCTTGTTGGAGGAGAAGGGTGTCTGATGTTGCACGCCGAGCTCGAGATTTTGCTCGAGATTCAGGATTTGCAGACGTTGAAGCGAGACATTGCGGTGGCGGAGTACGCGGCCGCGGGCATTCCGGTGGATGTGGACGAATTCAGCGCACGGTTAGGCGAACGCATCACGGAACGTGAAGATCAGTTGTCCCCGCGGACCCAATCGGCGTATCGCCGGATCCTCAAGCGGCACGAGCGGGTGGTGGCGCCGGTGTTGAACGGCGTGTGCTACGGCTGCTTCGTGCACGTCCCGACGAGCAAGGGCCGGGACCAGGACCGCAACGGGGAGCTCCGGAATTGCGAGAGCTGCGGGCGGTTCATCTACTACACGGACTAGGGAAGCGCGCGCTGGCGCGCGCTGGGGGAAGGGGGAACGGGGAAGCGGCGGCGACGGCGGAACAACATCCGAGCGCACCGTTTCCCTGAGCCCGCGTTAGCGGGCGTTTCCCGTCCCCGATCAGATGGCGATCGAGCGACGTCTCCCGAACACGACC